>JAITDA010000068.1 GCA_031282805.1 Holosporales bacterium | reverse complement strand
TTTTGTTTAAACTTGCCTTTTTTTATATTGTGCAGTATTCTCCACGAAGGTATTGTACTTTTTAGTATAATTTTTATGTCCATAACATGCTATTTATTATCTCCCAGAGGATTTTGTTCTGGTGTATCCAGGGCAGTAAATATGGCAGAACAGATAGTCAAATTATATGGAACAGTATACGTAGTAGAAGACATTATCCACAACAAGACGTTTATGAACAGTATGGTGAAAAAAGGGATAGTAAAAGTACCTTCCATTGATGATGTTCCAAATGGAGCTGCAGTCATGTTTTCTGCACATGGAACTCCTCCTCAGGTGCTAGAGAAAGCAGAAAAAAGGGAATTAACGATAGTAGACAGCACGTGCCCTGTAGTCAAAGCGATCCAGAATGAAATAGCAAAAGAAGCGGAAGCCGGTAAAAAAATTGTAATAATAGGTAATAGGGCTCATGCGGAGATTTTAGCATTTCTCGGTAGCGCCAGTGAAACAGATGTCTTTGTTGTTTATAGCGAAATAGATGTGGATTTACTTGACGACTTTACTGGCAACGAAGTTGTTTATTTCACTCAAACAACTCTTGATCACGTGCATGTCCAATCAATAGTCAATAGATTGAAGGAAAAAGTCCCACACATAAAATCAAATTCACAGAATAACATTTGCTATGCGACGAAGGAACGACAGGACGTTGTGAGACATATCGCTGGATCAACGGACTTAATGATAATAGTAGGATCGTCTCATTCATCTAATGCAAAAAGGCTTCGAGAGGTTGCATTAGATTCTGGTGCTAAAAATGTTG
This sequence comes from Holosporales bacterium, assembly GCA_031282805.1. Taxonomy (GTDB): domain Bacteria; phylum Pseudomonadota; class Alphaproteobacteria; order RUG11792; family RUG11792; genus JAITDA01. The sequence goes on along the minus strand of JAITDA010000068.1, from coordinate 7,036 downwards.
TGTTAATTGATTCAAAAAATGAGCTTGAGGATTCAGTATTTAACGGAGTAGAGACAGCCGCAATAACAGCTGCCGCATCAACGCCAGAGGAAGTCGTTCAAGAGCTGGTATGTTACTTAGAGGATAAACTTGGCATCATATTCAGTGATTTCAAGTTACCCAACGAAGATGGAGAATAAGGAAAAATCACTGACTCCAATGATGGAACAGTACCGTTCCATAAAGGAGCAGCACAGTGACGCGCTGCTTTTTTATAGGTTAGGCGATTTTTACGAATTGTTTTATGAAGATGCCGTAATCGTTTCAAAGGAACTTGGATTGGTTTTAACGAAGAGAGTTGATGCTCCAATGTGCGGTATTCCATGGCACGCATCTGAGATGTATCTCATGAAGCTCGTTAAAAATGGGCATAAAATAGCTATCTGTGAGCAGTTGGAAACCCCCGATGAGGCAAAAAAGCGAGCTGGAAATAAGGCGACGGTTGCAAGGGAGGTAACCAGAATTGTCACTCAGGGAACGTTGATTGAACAATCAATGCTCGGAGAAAAAAATAATAACTTTTTGTTGTCAATTTCTGGCGAATATAACGGTAAGGTAGCAGTTGCTTACGCCGATATTTCAACCGGAAAATTCTTACTTGAAGAAATTGAAATTGACGAGCTATTAACAACGATAACGAAGGTGTCTCCATCAGAAATAATTTGTCCCGATAATCTACTATCGAAAAAAGAAATTCTCAGCAGTTTCGGCAAATACAAATCCATAATTAAGGCACTACCAAGTTCAAAATTTATGCACGATTCCGCCACTGAGCGATTAGCAAAGTTTTATGACGTTAGGTTTATTGATGCATTTGGTGTTTTACCAAAAACGGCGATTGAAGCTGCTGCTGCAATCATAGAATACGTTGCGGATGCATACAAATCTGATAGATTGCATCTCCAGTTTCCGAAGTTTGTAAATCATCTCGATTACGTATATCTGGATAGTTTTACTAGGAAAAGTCTTGAATTAACCGTCACACAAAGCGGAGAGAAAAATGGTTCTCTGTTGAGTAACATTGATAGAACACTGACGCCACAGGGAGCAAGAATGCTTTTTCGTTGGCTGATGGAACCAGTAAGAAGCCATGCCAAAATAGAAAAAAGACTTAACTACGTCGAATTTTTCGTAAACAACAAGAGCGTCCTGGAGAAAATTAGAAAAGGTCTCGCAAATTTTCCAGATCTCGAAAGGTCAATAGCAAGGATTTTTATGAATAAAGCTGGCCCCAGAGATTTGAAATGTGTGGCTGTCTCATTACAAAAATCATTGGAGATTCACCAATATTTGCAACAGTTTGATGTCATGAGAGCGATTCAGCTCGTTTTTGATGAAATTAATGACATAATACTCTCTCTTAATTCTGCACTGACGGATGTGGTGCCAGTTTTAGCGCGCGATGGGAACTTCATAAGGAAGGGACATGATGAGGAATTAGATTGGTACATTGATATAATCGAAAATAGTGACGATATTATCCGTAAATTACAGAAAAGATACGTCGATGAAACAGGAATTCCATCTCTAAAAATAAGAAACAACTCAGTTCTTGGATATTTTATAGAAATCTCTCCGAATTTTGCATCTAAAATTCCCTACAGTTTTACTCATAGACAGTCACTCGCTACTTGCATGCGTTACACGTCTGAAGAATTGACTAAGATGGCAAATGATGTATATTCAGCCGAATCAAATGTAAGGCGACGAGAGATGGCCATTTTTTCAGACCTCATCAAATTGGTTGTTTCTGCAAAATCCGGACTACAACAAATGTCTGATAACGTTTCGTTTCTAGATCTGGTTTCTTCTTTTGCTCAATTAGCGATAGACAACAATTACGTGAGACCAACGCTAGTTTCCGAAAAAATATTGAGTATAAAAAATGGCAGGCATCCAGTTGTTGAAAATAGCCTGCGGAGTAGTGGCGTTAAGTTCACTGCGAACAATTGCGATATAAGTGATGAATCTTGTGTTGCACTGTTAACTGGCCCAAATATGGGGGGGAAAAGTACTTTTCTCCGGCAAAATGCTCTTATCATAATCATGGCGCAAATTGGTTCATTCGTTCCTGCTCAAGAGGCAGTTATTGGTGTTGTTGACCGAATATTTAGTAGAGTGGGAGCTGCAGACGATATTGCCTCCGGAAGGTCGACCTTCATGGTGGAGATGATTGAAACGGCCACAATACTTCAACAGGCGACAGAAAATTCATTTATAATACTAGATGAAATAGGCAGAGGAACCTCAACATACGATGGACTCGCTATAGCGTGGGCCGTTATTGAGGAAATAGCAAATAAGATAAAAGCTAGAACAATATTTGCAACGCACTACCATGAACTTGTAAGATTGCAAGAAACAATTCCGCAAATACAGTTTTTGACCGTAAGGGTTGAAGAATCGCAAAGCAAGATAGTATTTTTGCACAAAATTGAACGTGGATTCGCAGACAAATCTTATGGATTAAATGTAGCTGCATTAGCCGGCTTTCCAAGTTTTGTTTTAGGGAGAGCAGAAGAAATACTGAAGGAAATATCCTAGAATTTGTGTTATACTTAATGGTGTGAGTGGTGGAGGATGCTATGCTAGCTTGCCAAAAATTTGACGATTCCTTGTTTTATAATAATATAGGTGTTGCTGCAAATCGTAGTCATATGTCAGCCTATGAAAAGGGAATCTCTTCAGAGCTATGCGCAGAAAATGAGCTGAAAACCAAGGGCTATGAAATATTGGGCAAAAGGGTACGGACACAATATGGTGAAGTAGATATTTTAGCAAAAAAAGGAAATGATGTGGTAGCAGTTGAAGTTAAACAGAGAAAATCTCTTAGTGCTGCAAGGGCTTGTATTTCTATAAAACAACAAAAAAGGATTTTTAATGCCCTTCTCTTTATTATGTCAAATAGAGATGAATTATTTGCAAATTATAGAGTAGATGTGATATGTTTTGACTCGGTTGGCCGTTTTGAACATATTGAAAATGCGTTCACAGCTGAGAGTTTCGCTGCTTATTAGTGTGATGGTGATTGTTTCTGGTTGTATGCCAGTAATGATTGGGGGAGGTATGGTCGCGTGCGGATACACCGCCTTGAGGGATAAGAAGGTAGGTGACAGTCTAAACGATTCCAAGATAGATGTCGCAATCAAGAAAAGACTGTATAAGGTGGATCCGAAGTTGTTCAGCGAGGTTTCAGTGGTAACAAACCAAGGTTGTGTCCTGTTTACCGGTGTGGTATCGAACCCTGAATGGGGTGGAGTAGCCGAAAAGGAAGCGTGGAAGGTCGAGGGTGTTATTGCCGTTGATAACAACATAACTTCGGGAGAGGAATTGACACCAGGACAAATTGTGAAGGACGGTTTTATAACATCCTCCTGTAGATCTGCACTCATTTGCGCGTCTGGTGTTAGGTCCGTCAATTACAAAATTAAAACGGCAAATGGTGTCGTCTACATCACTGGTGTTGCCAGAACAGAAGAGGAGCTAAACACGACGTTATCAAAGTTACAAAATGTAAGTGGCGTTAAAAAAGTGGTTTCATACGTTAACATCCTCAAGAAATGAATTTGTTAAATCATATAGCTTTTGTAATGGATGGTAATTCCTCTTGGGCGAAGCGCAACGGCAAACCAAATATGGATGGCTATTTACGCGGAATGAGAACAATGGCAAATACGATAGTAAATGCCAGAAACCTCGGGGTGCGATACGTCACCTTCTACGCGTTTTCCTCAGAAAACTGGAAAAGACCAAAGCATTGGATTGATGATTTTATGGCTCTAGCAACTCATTTTTTCGAGAACGACGATGCAGTTCAAACGATCTTGGATATTGGCGCTAGATTGAAGGTAATTGGAGACAAATCAAAATTAACTGAAGATTTGCGTAAGATAATAGATAAAAATGAAAAAAAAACGGAAAATAATGAAAGAATTACCGTGCAACTCGCAGTAAGCTATGGAGCCCGTGATGAAATTGTCCGCACAGTGAAAAAAATGGCAAAATTGAATATAGAGTTTAGTGAAGAAAGTATCTCGAATAATCTAGATACTGCCGGAATTCCAGATCCTCAGTTAATAATTCGTACAAGCGGTAAACAAAGGTTAAGTAATTTTTTACTCTGGCAGGCATCATACAGTGAGTTCTACTTTTCAGATTTACTCTGGCCAGATTTTGATAAAAATGAACTACAAAAGGCAATTAATGAATTTTGGCGACGGTGCAGAACGTATGGGCAATGAGCTATTTCTACGGACAATGAGTGCAACAATATTTAGTGGAATTTCCGTTGCTGCTATTGTATCAGGTGGAATCTTTTTTCAATTGCTTATTTCGGTTTTCACAGTCTTAATGTTGCGTGAGTGGATTTCAATAAATAGCGGCAAAAAATCTCATTTATTTTATTTCGGAATTTTGTACATCATCGTGCCAATGCTATTTTGGTTACATGAATCTTTGTACTTCAATGATGATTTAGCAATCAACATGCTGTGGATTTTGTCAATCGTATGTTCGTGTGATACGTTCGCCTACTTTGGTGGACGACTATTGAAGGGACCCAAACTTGCCCCTAACATAAGCCCGGGGAAAACGTGGTCTGGAACTATAATTGGTAGCATCGGAGCATTTGTGATTTCATGTATTTATATACAAAACTTTATGTTAATGCGCTTTTCACTAATTATCGCCTCCGTATTCATAATACTATCATCAATCTTTGGCGACCTTCTAGAATCAAAAGTGAAGAGAATCTTGAATATAAAAGATACTGGAAATATACTCCCAGGCCATGGAGGATCCTTAGACAGACTCGATAGCTTTCTTCTTGCAACATACGCATTTATATTGATAAGGAACGTCGTTTTGTGAAAAAAATAAGCATTTTTGGTTCAACTGGAACTGTAGGAAGAAAAGCAGTAGACGTTGTGTGTAATGGCGATTTTGAAGTGGTTGTTCTTAGTGGTAATCGAAACGCCGAAAATTTGATAGAGCAGGCCTTAAAAATTCAGCCGCAGTACGTTTGTGTCACAGATGATGCGGCGTTTAAAAAAGTTAGAGATGCGCTAGCTGGCAGTAAAACAAAAGTGATTGCCGGCACGGAAATTGCTGAATTGGCAAGATTGAACGTTGACTGTTGTTTTATGGCAATTTCCGGAGATTCTGGATTGTTGCCAACTTTTGAATGCTTAGGATACGCAAAAAGACTTGCCATAGCAAGCAAGGAGGTTATTCTTCTTGGAGGGAACTTGCTCGTAACACTTGCCAAGAAGCATTGTACCAAAATAATACCGGTAGATTCTGAACATAACGCAGTCTTTCAGTGTATCAATTGTGAAGACAAAGGAACAATAGAGGAAATGATATTGACGGCCTCAGGCGGCGCATTTTCAAATTATGAAGAAAATGAGCTTGAGAATGTCAGCGTGCGTGATGCATTAAAGCACCCGAACTGGACCATGGGACAAAAAATAACAGTGGACAGTTCAACATTAATAAACAAGGCCTTTGAGATTATTGAAGCAGCGTATTTGTTTGAATTTCCCGTAGGAAAAATTGTACCACTACTTCATGCGAATTCGATAATTCACGGACTTGTGAAATTTATCGATAAATCTTTTAAGGCAATTTTATCTTTTCCGGATATGCTCACCCCGATTTCATTTTCAATTAATTATCCAAATCGAGTTTCAATCGACAAATTGCCAGAAGTGAACTTTGCAGAACTCGGTAATTTATCATTTGGTAAATTTAAAAGCTGGCAGAAGAGAAACATAGATCTCGCATACCATGTGTTTCATGATGAAAAAGTAATCGCCTTCGCAGTGGCAGATGAAATTGCCGTCACTAAATTTATTAACAACGAAATAGGATTCAACGAAATTTATGGAACCATTATGAAAATTCTCGATGTATCCGACGGAGAAAAAATCGGTTCAATAGAAGACATAGTGAATACAATTTTCACCGTAAAACAGCGTAGTGCAGAGATTTTAGTACGATGAACTTTATCGTTCCAATAACATGTTTTGAATGTTGTGGAAACGTGGTACACTCCGTGTGTGTGTGTGATAATCAGAGATCTTTTGCAATTATGATTTTCAACGCGATATTTTTCAGGTGGAGGGTTAGCTATTTGCGAAAAATGCGTTGGTATCCATGTTTGCTACTGCTACTTAGTGGATGTTCCAAGGATATCGATTTTGAGGCAATAGAACAATACCCTGCACAGAAGATATTTGAAATGGGGCAAAAAGAGGAGCAATCCAAGCATTATACTGTGGCTGTGAAAATATTCGAAGAACTTGAAAGGTTGTATCCATACTCAAAACTCATCGCTGATGCACAGCTGCATGCTGGAGAGTGTAGTTATAAAGCCAAAAAATACGATGAAGCAATCTCATTTTACGAAATTTTCGTGAAAACACATCCTACTCATGAAAAGGTCGCGTATGCTATATACATGCTCGGATTAATTAACTATGAGCAAATGCCGATTGTACAGAGGGACCAAGAACCAACGGTAGCATCAATTGCTTATTTTAGGGAGCTCTGTAACAGATTCCCGGACTCTGAATACACAGAGCTTGCAAAGGAAAAAATTAAAAATTTGAGGGAACAAATTGCTGGAAGAGAAGTTTACATAGCAAGGTACTACCAAAAGAGGGGGAACTATGCGGCAGCTATTGGACGGTTGAATTCTATAGTAGACTTGTACATTGATACTACCCACGCACCAGAAGCGATGCATAGATTGGTTGAATGTTACGTAGTGATGGGATTTTTCGAGGAAGCTAACGCTGTTAGTAAAATTCTCTGTGCAAAATATGGTGATTCAAAGTGGGCGGCACACGCACAAGAACTGTTGGGTAAAAAGTAAAGTAAATGTTGATGTATGGGACACACGCCTGCAGGGAAGCAATCCTTGCAGGCAAGAGGAGAATATCAAGGGTGTATATCTTGCAAGGTACTGAAATTCCAAGCTGGATACGTGGTGTTA
>JAITDA010000060.1 GCA_031282805.1 Holosporales bacterium | reverse complement strand
AGGGCAATACTTGCAAAAAAATTAATTACACTAAAAGACGATCTAACTTTGGATTTTACGTATGAAATTTCGAGGCCAGGAAATCTCAACGAATTTTTGCTAAAATTTGGATTTCACACTCTAATAAAAACACGGAGTTCTAAATAATTTTTTAAAAATTAAGCCAGCCTACAGTTTCGACCGCATAAAAATTAACGCGAAACTTCACTCTACGCAAGTAATTGCAAAAGCAATGAAATTCTAGAATTAACGATATCAATTTGTTATTCTTCACACATGTGTTGTCGTTTTTGTAATTGAATGATCGGTACAATGAACTTTTCATCTCCCGTATTAACTAACCTGAATAATAGGGGGTTTTTATACCAGATTACTGATTATAAAGCGCTCGATGATCTATTTTGCGGAAACAACAAGATTGTTTGTTATGTAGGTGTTGATCCAACCGCAAAGAGCCTACATGTCGGTCATTTGCTGTGGATAAAATTAATAAATATTCTGCAGCAGGCTGGCGTCTACCCAATCATCATAATTGGCGGTGCTACTGGCAGGATCGGTGATCCAACGTGGAAAGACAAAGAACGTGTAATGCTCGATTCAGCTATAATAGCCAGCAATACAAAATCAATAACTGACAAATTACAAAAATTTATAAAATTTGACTCCGTTAAAAATCCGGCGATATTATTGAACAATGATGAGTGGATTTCAAAGATAAATTACATAGATTTTTTAAAAGATTTTGGCCCACTCTTTTCTGTTAATAAAATGTTGGCGATGGATAGCGTCAGCTCCAGACTCGCGCGGCAACAACATCTGAGTTTTCTTGAGTTCAACTATGCCATTCTTCAAGCATATGATTTCTTGTACCTTTTCGAAAACTACGGTTGCAGACTACAAATTGGGGGCGCAGATCAATGGTCAAACATGATATCAGGCGTTGATCTAATTCGCAAAAAAACTGGAAAAACCGCCATTGGCGCATCGATGCCACTCTTGACAACAGCAGGCGGTAAAAAAATGGGCAAAACAGAAAATGGAGCGATTTGGCTTGATGAAAATCTTACTTCTCCATTTGATTTTTGGCAATTTTGGAGAAATGTTGATGACAGGGATGCAACGAAATTAATGAAATTATTTACTAATATCGATATTGAAGAGATAAATGCCTACGATTCTTTTGTTGGCAAACCAGAAATAAATGCAGCAAAAATCATATTGGCTAATGCAATAACGATATTTGTCCACCCAAATGCAGACTTGGACGCGATAAATGCAAACGCGAAAAATCTTGCAAATGATAGGTTCGACGTTGAAAATGTAGAAACTTTTGAAGTAGAAAATGGAACAAAGGTTGATAAAATTTTGGTGCTAGCAAACCTTGCTCCAAGTCTCACATTCGCGAAACGACTTATAGATGGCAACGGTGTAAAAATAAATGGAAAGCTCGTTGACAGTTACCATGTTGAAATAACAAATGAGTGTCTTTTATCCGTCGGCAAGAAAAAAATAGTGAACATTAAGATACGAGATCGGTAATCCATGAAAAGTAAAACATCTGGATATCAAACGATATTTAATTGGCGAATACCTCGCGAAATTCTACTACTGTAACTGACTGAGCCATATACACACAATTGGAGCTTTCTTAAAAGATCCCTGTATTTAGAGAGCATGCTTACTCATTGCGTAGTACGGAAAGAATCGAATTTTAACTCTTCCCAGTACAAGCAATGAATCAGATTTCGGCTGAGCTCTCAGCAATGGAACGTAACATATCCGTTGACCATGTGTCTTACTCAGGCGCAGGCTTTGAGTCTGGCTCTCTTCTTGCAACCAGCTTGTCCCTAAACGCTCTAACTTGCCCCAAAACGGCATCTTGTTCTGTTGCTATTGCTATCCTTTCCCCAACTTCCTCTAATAGCGTAACAAGATCGGTCTCACCTTGTACCCAGCGAGCCCCCCCTATTTTGAATAATAGGCGCCTCATCTCCTTCCATTGCTATGCATTGCGAGTCATAAAAACCGATGAACGCCAATATCACTGTTGCCTTTCTTAATAATTTCATTTTTTTCTCCTTCAAAAGGATGCTTTAACTGAAAGCGTACCATAGCGTTATCCAACAATGTGAAACATTTTTGTTATTACAACATTACAGATATATAACGTACATACCGATTGACCTGTCGTTGATGAAAATTTGGCCTGGATGCCACCATATTGAAGCAAATCACGTCAATTTATGCGATCGTGAAATTTGATACGCCGCCATGTAAAAAAAAAAGACAGTTGTTAAATTTCAGCAAAACAATTATGCAGGGTAAACACCACATTCTATGCATCGTATTGTACAGTGTTTTCAAAAAAATGAAGCTCTCAGACATGTGGATGCTGAACACGTATAGCTTTACCAATTGTAGCGTTGAGATGTATCATTTTTTTATGATGATTGATAGATACACGGAGAACATAAGTAATTTTGTACGACAACGTAAAACGGCGAAGGGACGCAAATTAATCAACAAAATTAACGATGTTACATTAAGAGAAATTCATAAAAACATGCCACCAAAAAAAGCGACTGGTGTTGATGAAATTAATAAACAGCAATACAGCAAAGATTTGGATAAAAATATTCGATCATTGGTGAACAGAATAAAAGATAATTCTTATTACCCAAAGCCTATAAAACGAATATATATCCATAAATTTGGCGATCAAATGAGGCCAATTGGAATAATATGCTATGAAGACAAACTCGTTTCGTCAAACATCGAAAAACTATTATCGGCAATCTATGAGCCTAGTTTTAAAAAATTTTCGTACGGATTTAGGCCCAACAAAAACTGCCACTCTGCAATACGACGAATAATCAAAGTAATCAAAACACAGCCGGTCGACTACACAGTTGAAGCAGACATTAAGTCATTTTTTGACACGCTTGATCACGATTTATTGATGAACTTTCTAAAATTTCATATCGACGACGAGAGTTTTTTGCAATTGATAAAGAGATTTCTCAAAAATGGAGTATTTGAGAAAGGAAGATATCAAAGTGGAGAAAGAGGAATTCCGCAAGGAAATGTCATGTCTCCTATATTGGCAAATATTTACCTACATTACGTGTTGGATTTGTGGTTCGAGGAGTATGTAAAAAAATATTGTACTGGCAAGGCATTCATCGTGAGATATGCAGATGACTTCGTGTGCATGTTTCAATTCAAGTTCGAGGCAGAAAGTTTTTTAAAAGCGTTAATTATTAGGCTAAAAAAATTCAATCTTGACGTTGCCCCCAGTAAAACAAAGTTATTAAGATTTGGGAAGAAAGTATACAGAGAGTGGAGAAAAACTGGCTTGAACAAACCAGAACCATTTAGTTTCCTCGGATTCACGCTTTATTGTAGCTACCATTTAAATGAATTTTTCGTGTTGATAAACACCAATCGAGCGGTGTTCCTTGAAAAATTAAAAAATTTCAAAGAATGGATACGCAGGAATAACAACCTTAGTGTAAACGAAATAATCAAAAAGGTTAACTGCCTGTTGATTGGCCACTATAACTATTATGGCGCCAATGCAAATATGCACATTGTCCGTAGTTTTAAAAACGAAATAGAAAAAATTCTGGTAAGTGAGTTGAAAATAAGAAAGATGGAAAAACATTTGATAAGCAAAATACGAAAAAACCTGTATTCAATACCTTCAAGAGCACATTTTTACGTGTAACGGCCCACTTAGATAGGTTAATATGCGGAAGTTGAACTGATTCATCAATTGAACAACGTGAGGAAAAGAATTTCGCATATTACCGAAGAAACGGGAAATTTCGAAGATATCGATAATACACAATCAACTTATTTCGATTCCTCAAGATTAGACAAATACATAAAACGTGTGTACGGAAAATTGATACCTCAATCAATCATTGAAAAGGCAATACGAAATAAGGATATATTGGTTAATGGGCGAAAAACCAAAAGTTCAGAGCAAATCACCAATAAAGATGAGATTTTTGTACATCCGACAATTTGTCGAATTTTTTCTAATATCAGTAGTGGAAAAAAGTCATCATCTACAATTACTCATCCGGAATTTGCTGAGCAATTTAAAAAGATGATCGTGTACGAAAGCGACGATATCATCGTGATTAACAAACCACCTGGCTTAGCCTCCCAGCTTGGCTCTAAAATCAAATCTGCAGTTGACATTTTCGCAAAGGAATACAATCCAGAGGCAAGACTTGTTCATAGAATAGACAAGGACACAAGCGGCATTGCGGTCTTGGCAAAAAATATTGCAACAGCGAGGTATATGCTACATTTATTTCGGAGCAAAAAAGTGTATAAAAAATATTATGCTTTAATTTGCGGAGATTTACCGGGATTCGCAGGTGAGATAAGCAAGCCACTCAACAAAGCGAAGGATTCTGTCGTTGTTGATTTTAAAAATGGAAAAGAGGCAATTACAAAATTCAAAATTATCAAACGTCTCGGCGGAAAGAAAACGCTGGTGGAGGTCATGCCACTTACTGGGCGCACCCATCAAATAAGAGTCCACATGGCCTCAATTAACTGCCCAATCGTTGGAGATGCCAAATATGGTGGGCCATATTTCCAGCGTCTCTGCCTGCATGCATACGAAATATCGTTTCCAACACGTGAAGGTAAGCTTTTCACAAAAAAAGCTGAGGTCCCGGAGTACTTCCGGTAAGAAACGCTAGTTAATCAGCGACCTAGTGAAAAATTCACTAAAACTAGATTTTTGAATGCGAATAACGACGTCAATGTTGAATTTTTCGCACAAAAGGCTCCCTTCTGCAGTTGCAAAAAGATTTTCTGCAAATCCAATGTGTTACACAAATTCCACGAAGATACATTTTCCAATTTTGGATTTACAGCATTTGTTTATACCATTTCAGAGATTTATATCGCCTATACAGCATGATAAAACTCCAAGTGTTACTGCAATTGCAAAAGAAGGAGAGCGCGGCGGCGCTTGTCAGTTTTCCGCAATAGAATAGTATACACGTTGGGATAAAGATAAATCCAAACAAGCCCACAAAACTGATTATCACAGGAATTTTCGTATCTCCACCAGATATCAAAATCCCCCAAATAATGGAAGATATTGAGCAGATCGCTATGTTAAACGATGTCAATCTGAAAACTAGCGACATTTCCTCGTATAACATTGATACATCATCCCTTAATAAACTTAAAATTGAGAAAATGATGTCCTGCCGAATTACAAATGGAATTATCATAATCCCACAAAAAATGGTAATTATTTTTATGAACATTTTAAAAACTTTTTTTATAGACTCTATGTCTTTCCTCCCAATAAAATTGGCAGATATTGTCGACGATGACTTATTTAATCCATCTGCAATGAATGCAAACAAAGCATGCAAACTGCCTGCAACTCCGTTGATAGTAGCTAGGTCCTTCGATACATAACTGAACAGAGTGGCAATAACCAGCCATGCCAGTATTTCGAGAAACCTACCAGAGGCAAGCGGAAAGCCAATTTTAAGACACCCCAAAAAGACTTTTTTGTCAAACTTCCTGTTCGCTAACGTTTTATATCGTAATCTGTTTGATTTATTGAAGAACACCGCAGACAAAATCGATATTTGAAAAATTTGTGCCAAAACGGTTGCGATAGCGGCTCCTTTGCATCCCATCTCAGGTATAAGATCTTTAACTCCAAATACAAAGAGATAATCAAAAAACGTGTTAAATATACCGCCACAAACCACGGCAATAGTGACTATTTTTCCTTTTCCTTGCCCAATAAAAAATGACGCTAATGCAATTTGTAGACTTGGTAAGCCACCAAAATAAAGTAGAACTTTTTGGTATTTAATTCCCTCCTCTGAATAATAGCTCGGTAGAAAGTTGATGTATTCTGAATAATAAGCAATTGGAATTAATGCTATCGATATCAACGCTGAAAAACGAATCATTTGCCACGTTGGAACCGCGAGCATTTCGTAATTTCCAGCTCCGTTGTTTTGTCCAACGTAGATTTGTGCAACGCCTGCAACACTCATGAGCATACACGTCAAAGCCACAACCAAATTACCTGAAAGTGTGGCTGCATTCATCGCGTCTATTGCGTAGTATGCAAGAATAGCCCTATCTGTTATGAGTAAGAGGTTAGATGATAGAGCCGATAAAATCAGAGGTAACGCTACCCTAATGATGCATTTTATCGAACAATCGATTTCTGCTCTGTTGCTATTAGCAAGTTCCATAATATTTTAGCCATCTTTGATCCAAATTGAACAAATTGCGGATGTCGGTTATCCCGTTCTTTAGCATAACAAGTCTGTCAATTCCAAAAGCGAAAGCAAAACCGTAAACCTGCTCATTTATACCACAATTTTTGAAAACGTTTGGGTGAACCATTCCAGCACCACAAATTTCGAGCCACTTATCGCCAACAGAAGTTATTACCAGTTTTCCGCCATTTTTCGTACAGCGACAATCAACCTCAATGCTCGGTTCTGTGAACGGAAAAAAACTTGGCCTAAATCTGAGAACTACATCGTTGGTTTCAAAGAAAAAAGCAAGAAATTTCTTCAATTCACTTTTCAGATAACCGATGCTTATCGGCTCTCTACCAACAACTAAACATTCCATCTGGTGAAACATTGGAGAGTGAGTAGCATCCAATTGGTCGTTTCTGTACGTTTTGCCAATTGAAATCATTCGTATTGGAATCCCGTTGTTAATCAGAGTTCGAATTTGAACACTTGAAGTTTGCGTCCTTAGCAAAGTATCATTCATGCCTTCTATGTAAAAGGTATCGTGACTTTGACGGGCAGGGTGATGCTTCGGAGTGTTCAGGGCGTCAAAATTAAAAAAATCTGTTTCAACTTCAGGACCATCCATTATGGTAAATCCGCGTGCCTGGTAATAATTACGGATAGATCGCATCGCCTGTGTTAGTAGATGAAGACCGCCAAACTTGCAATTTTCAACCGGAAGACTCACATCAATTGATTCGTTCTTAAGCTTTTCCACAATCGCATAATCATTAAGTTTTTTCTCTTGCTGAGATATCGCTTTTTCAACGGCCTCTTTTACTCTATTTAGTACAGCGCCGTATGATTTCTTCTGTTCGGACGAGGCGCTGGCCAGTATTCCAAATGCCGATGTTACAATCCCCAATTTTCCGATAAGGTCAGACTTTAGCTTTTGAAGATCTTTATGAGACGTAGTACCCAAAATACTTCTTACCCAGTAGTCCAAATTTTTTTCAAGTTCAACTAACGGCACTACAAAACGTACAAAACGTACAAAACCGCGGTGATGATACCAAATTCACGACGTTTATTCAAATGCCTTTTGCTTTGTGCATGGCATCCCACTAATCTTATCTAATAAGCATACGAACACATTTTATAGTGGTAATTCACGCATTTATTCGCATCATTTTAAATGGCGTACTAATTTCTATGTATCAGGCAGTACAAGGTGCATCCATGCCCTTGTTTTTTACGGACAAATATGCGACATTTTCGCAAAGACGGAATGCAACATTGCTAATGTTTGGCGGCAGACTAAAAAAAATTTTCTTTTATTCCTCTAACATATTGCTTTCAGTGGCCGCATTAATCCTTGCTGTTTTTTACATGTACGGAGTAGATCTTCCTGATGCAACGGTACTCTACGAATACACACCACCAACCACCACCAAAATATACTCCTCAGAAAACCAACTCATCGAAGAATACGCAATTGAACGCAGAGTAGTAGTGCCATTCAGCGCAATGCCGCTCATCATTAAAGGGGCTTTTATTATCGCAGAAGACAGGACTTTTTACGAGCATTCAGGTATCAGTATACCAAGCCTTATTAGGGCCATAATGGAAAATACTGTTAAAAAATCTTGGAGCAAAAAACCAGCTGGTGGCTCTACGATAACACAACAAATTGCTAAAAATTTACTTGTCGGAAATGCTAAGAATGTATCTAGAAAAATACGCGAAGCTATAATGGCGTTTCGCATAGAAGCAATGCTTTCCAAAGATCGAATATTACAAATTTACCTAAACCAGTTATATCTTGGAAAGGGATGTTATGGCATTGCTGAAGCTTGTGATTACTACTTTGCAAAATCGATTGAACAGATATTGCCACATGAAGCCGCCTTCTTAGCGGCAATACCAAGCGCTCCCTCTGTATACATAAACGCAGAAAACTCTCCTAAGTTATTGCTGAAAAGAAATTCGATCCTACACCAAATGTATGATTTTGGATATATATCAATGGAACAACTAAAAGACGCCGTTTCACAGCCAATTCACATTAAATTGAGAAAACATAAACTTTCTGCTCCATACTTTTCAGATGAAATCTTTCGACTTTTTTTGCGGCATATTCCAAAGGATTCGTTTTTCAAAGGCGGCTATTCAGTAAAAACGACAATGTCGAAAAAGATCCAACATTGTGCAACAAAGGCGCTCGAAGATGGATTGATAGAGTTTACCAAAACTGCACAATGGCGTGGGCCATTCGACAAGAATAAGTCCACAATGCAACTACAAGCAATAAGAAAACAACTTCCAACAACAATAAATAAAATACTGCCATGCATAGTTGAAGCTGTCAAAAAAGAATACCTAATCTGCAAAACAGAGGAAGAAAAGCAAATTGTCATAACGTTGAGTGACACATTTTACAAAAATGCCAAATTTAAGGTTAATGACGTTATCTTGTGTCGATTGCTAGAAAACAGTAACACGTATGAATTGTACCAGCCGCCCACTGTTACCGGAGGAATAATTGTAATGAATCCTAAAACTGGAGATATACTTGGGCTATCTGGAGGATTTAGTTTTGATGTATCATCATTCAACTGCATGACACAGGCTAAAAGACAACCTGGATCTGCCATAAAACCTTTTGTTTATGCTGCAGCAATAGAAGGTGGAAAAGACGAATTTGACATCATTGAAGATAAACCGATTGTAATCACTTTCAAAAATGGTACGAAATATGTGCCACACAATTACAACAACAAATGCTATGGAAAAACGTACTTGAGGGATGGCCTAATATATTCACGAAACCTCACAACAATCAATTTAGTTCTCGAAATTGGAATGCAACCTGTCGCAAAAATGCTGCAATCCGCTGGGTTAACTGGACGAAAAATGCCAATTTCAGCAGTACTTGGTTCTGTGGAAACAACGCCACTAAACATAATGGCCGCGTTTTCTGCTTTTATAAACTCCGGATTAATGGTAACTCCACGTTTCGCTTCAGATATCACAAATGCATTTGATCCAGCTGCATGTGATATTCTGAAAGACGCACTCTGCAAGGTACGAAGTAAGAGGATAATGAGTGAAAATACTGCGGAAATTATCAAAAATATGCTACATGATACTGTAAAATACGGCACCGCAAAAAATTTAGCAAAACTTGAAGAACAATACGACGTTAAAATTCTTGGAAAAACTGGAACAACTAACGATTTTAAAGATGCGTGGTTTATTGGCTCGATAACAGATAACACACAAACATATATCGTTTGCGTATTTGTTGGTCACTCAACTCCGCGATCACTCGGTAAACACTGTTATGGCGCTAGAGTTGCTTTGCCAATTTTTGCGAACTTCATTAAAAATATGTATCTCAAATGACTGCTTAATTAATATTTTGTTAACTTTTTTGCAATAAACTTCAATATAGATGTTACAAACAAGGTTTCTAGTATGTTATTTTTTCTTACTTTATCAATGGCAGCTGCGACTTTTAACGCGGGGCACGCAACAAATGCAGCTTACGATACGAATAATGACAACGATGGTGCCATAATGCAACTCGGATACGATGGAAGCAGAACAGGAAGAATTTACGATGTATCAAAAAAAGAAGAGACAGAAGAAGATACAGAAACACAAAATGACGAAAAACATCAAGATGGCGACATAGACGATGAGACGGTTCATTCTTGTGTGAATATGATGAAAAAAGAAGACGCAGATGCAGGTTTAGTGAGATTAGCATACTCAATAGCGAACGATCTCGGTGTAACGACGAATATAACAATAAATAGGTAAATCACGTCGTAAAATGTCATTTTTACGCTTTCTGCGCGAACGTAAGGCAATAAGTCAAGATCTATACGATATTTTACGTGACAAAAATTATAGTACTGACAAGTATGTGTCCGATATCCTAACCGATACTGGGGAATTAACAGAAGAAGAAATCACGAAACTGAAATGTGATTACTTTGGGCTTCCGTATACTGACATATCCCAATTTTGCGAAATCGACTCTGTTGACTATGAAAATTTTGAATCACTAATGGCTGTACCATTCGCCCGTTCAGAGAACGATATACACATTGCTATGTACGATCCACACGACCTTGAAACAAAGGATAGAGTAAAATACACTCTATCTACTAATGATGAGACAAAAAACCTTGAACCGATTTACTATGTAGCGTCTAAAAGTAACATAATGTTGAAGTTGCGTGAGGCCAATCATGGTGATACAAGTGTAATAAATGCAATGATTTTCGATGCTTGTGACAAATTAGCTTCGGATGTACACATCATTCCATTTGAAAAGGCATGTAAAATTTCATTCAGAATCGATGGAATATTGACTGAATATAAAATCATTAACATTCTTAAATTTCACCAATTGTCAATTTCACTGAAGGTTCTCGCAAAGCTGGATATTTCTGAAAATCGCCGCCCTCAATCAGGCCACTTCAAAAAAGATAACGTAGATTTTAGAATCTCAACACACCCAACACAACACGGAGAAAGTATTGTAATTCGCATCCTCAATAAACATAAGACGCTAATTTCCATCGATAAGTTAGGCTTTTCAAGCGACCAAACTCAATATCTTAAAAAAGTGTCATTATTCTCGAACGGGATGATAATTTTTTGTGGACCAACTGGCTCAGGAAAGACAACTTCAATTTATTCAATAATCGAAATAATGAATAAAAAATCACGTAACATAATGACTCTTGAGGATCCAATCGAATGCCAAATCGCAAACATCAGACAAACTGAAATAAAAAATGGAATAATAGATTTTGTCGGTGGAATCAGATCTATATTAAGGCAGGATCCTGACGTCATTTTAATAGGTGAAATACGAGATGAAGAAACCGCTAAGATGGCAATTAGAGCCTCTATGACTGGACATCTAGTCCTAACAACTGTTCATGCAAACGATAGTTTTGGTGCAATTGCTAGGTTGCAGGAATTTAAGATACATAATTCTTTAATAGCAGATAATGTTATTACAATAATTTCTCAGAGACTCGTTAAAAAATTGTCACAACCAGGGCGTGTAGTAGTTTCAGAAATTTTAAAATTTGATGAGACAATAAAAAACATGATACATTCCTGTATTTGCAAACAGAAAATGAAAGAATACGCAGCTTTGAATCTTGGATTTATCAGCATGTTTGATGATTGTTTAAATAAGATAAAAAAATGTGTTATTCCAAATGACAGTGTGTTAACAACATTTGGAATTGATGTTAGTTAGTTGTTAATAAGTTTTCACTAATCCACAATGTTTGAGAATTTAATTAATTATTAACATATCGACGAAATTTAATAACATACATAGTATAGTTATTAACAAACTGTTGAAAAATTTTGTGATGACTTGATTTTATGTATTTATCTCTGTTAATAAAGTTGTTTACATAAAGTATTAACACAATTCACCACAGTTACAACTATAACCATATTTTAAAAAATATATTTGTTATTTTTTAATCGTAAAAATTTTTTAAAATAACATTAATCAGAAATAATCTTTGATAGATAATGAAAAAAATATATGATACGATGACAAATTACAACGAATAGCAATTCTATAACGGAATGGTTTTATATTCAAAACGGAATATAGTCATATCAATTGTTACAATCTGCTTTGTACTTTTTGTTACGTATATCATATTTTTCAAAGACTCTGAAGAGATTGTACTAAACGGAAATGTTGAAATCCAAAGTACTGATATTTCGTTTAGGGTATCAGGGAGGATTTGTAAAATTTTTGTTGATGAGGGAATGTACGTGAAGAAAGGTGATGTGTTGGCAAAATTAGATGATGATGTGTTTATTGCGAAGGTAAAATGTGCTGAGGCATCAATAAATGAATCTGAAGTAAATTTGAAAAATGCAATCAAGAACTATAAAAGAGCAAAAGAATTGCTTGATAAAAATAGCATTTCCGAAAAGATATACGATACGTATAAGGCTGAATATGAAATAGCACATGCAAAAATAAATTCAGCGAAAGCATCTTATGAATGCGTAGTTATAGATGTCGCTGATACAGAGTTAAAATCTCCAATTGACGGTGTTATTTTAACACGTAATGTAGAGTTTGGTGAAATGATAAATGCGGGAGTTCCAGCGTTTTCAGTAATGCCACATTCAAATGTTAAGGTTAAAACTTTTGCTGGTGGTAAAATTCTTTCAAGAATAAAATATGGCGATAAAGTTTTTGTAAGCACAGATGCAATTCAAAAAAAATTTAATGGACATATAGGATTTATTTCATCTGAAGCAGAGTTCACTCCTAGAAATATAGAAACAAAAGACCTAAGGACAAGTCTAATGTACAGAATAAGAGTAATAATTGATGAGCCTGCAGAAGAGTTAAAATGTGGAATGCCGGTCACTGTCAGTTATCATAAATGATTGCTATAAGAAATTTAACGAAGCAATTTAAAAACAATAATATTACAGCGCTTGACGATGTTTCGTGCGATATAGAAAGCAATAAAATAGTTGGCTTAATAGGTCCTGATGGCGCTGGGAAAACTACGTTATTGAGAATCGTAGCAGGAATACTAACTCCGAATAACGGAGATGTATTTATCAATGGAAAATGTATTGATTTGTACAATGATAATCATGATGATCGCATACCAATTAAAAAATTGCATGAGATAATATCATATATGCCACAAAAATTTGGGCTTTATGAAGATCTATCTATAATGGAAAATTTGACTCTTTATGCTCAACTTCACAATCTTAGAGAAGATGAAAAACAAAGTGCATTTGAAAAAGTGTTAAAAATAACTAAATTGGAAAAATTTCGTAATAGGCTTGCTGGAAATTTGTCAGGTGGGATGAAACAGAAACTTGGCCTCGCATGTTCACTTTTGAAGAAACCGAACATCTTGATATTGGACGAACCATCTGTTGGAGTAGATCCAGTTTCTAGAAGAGACCTAATATCAATGGTTGGCACAATGATTGATGAAAATACAACAGTATTGTGGAGTACTGCATATCTTGATGAAGCTCA
Organism: Holosporales bacterium; assembly: GCA_031282805.1. Classification (GTDB taxonomy): domain Bacteria; phylum Pseudomonadota; class Alphaproteobacteria; order RUG11792; family RUG11792; genus JAITDA01. Next base: position 6,956 of record JAITDA010000060.1, on the reverse strand, counting down.
AAATCTTGATCATGTCATTTTGTTGAACGAAGGTAAGGTAATTTTTGAGGGGAGCCCAAATGCAGCGATACAAAATGTTCGGGGGAGGGTTTTTTTATTTGCAGGGCTCGATAAAAGCAAACGTTGTATTTCTTCTGAGTTGTTGAAGAGAGAAGATGTTGTCGATTCTGGAATTAACGGGCAGTTTGTTAAAATCTTGATAGTCAAAAATGCGGATGTGAAAAGTGTTTACGACAGTATAAATTGTGACGATGTAGCACCACCGATACGTATTGAGCCAGCATTTGAAGATGCATGCGTTGATATTTTGGGAGGAGTTTCAACGAAAGAATCAAAGGTTGGGGAGTACGTGAGTGACGTGCTGTTTTCAGGGGACGAAAACGTTGTTGATGCAGAAAATTTGACAAAAAGGTTTGCAGATTTCACTGCTGTTGATAATATCTCATTTTCACTCGGTAGTGGTAAAATTTTAGGGTTACTTGGACCAAACGGAAGTGGTAAATCGACAACATTCAAAATGTTGTGTGGCCTCCTTGAACCTGATGGAGGTGTAGCAAAAATCGCAGGCGTAGATATATCACAAATGGGCAGTGATGCAAAGATGAACATAGGATATATGGCGCAAAAATTTTCACTGTACTCTATCCTCTCAGTACGACAAAATTTGGAATTTTTTTCTGGTGTTTACAGATTAAAGGGGAAAAACAAAAAGAAAGCAATAGACAGTATGATTGAAATTTTCAATCTCCAACATTTTCAAAATGTTAATGCAGGTACTTTGTCTCTTGGTTTTAAGCAAAGACTTGCTCTTGCATGTGCAATAATGCATAAGCCGCGTGTTTTATTTTTGGATGAACCAACATCAGGCGTTGATCCATTAACGCGTAAGGAGTTCTTGATGCATATAAATGCGATGGTAACACGCGGTATAAGCGTAATCATTACAACACATTTTATGGATGAAGCAGAATTTTGCGATGATGTAGCGTTGATTTTCAATGGCAAAATCAGAGCACTTGGAACTCCAGATCAACTGAAGGAAGCATGTAGCGTTGAAAACGCGACTTTAGAACACGCATTCATAGAGATAACAAAAGTTGCAAGTGAAAATGATGCGAGGTTGACGTAATGTTGCTGGCATGAATATCAACACGATAAGAGCACTAATTTTCAAGGAAGTAAAACAAATTAGTCGTGATATTAGTAGTATACTTGTTGCATTCGTTATGCCTCTTTCTTTGCTAATAATTTCTGGTTACGGACTTTCATTTGACATCAAACACATTGCTATAGATGTGGTGCAGCAAGATTCTGGGAAGTTAGCGAGAAATTTAGCTGATGCGTACATATATTCCGACTACTTTAAAACTAACATTGTTCATTCAACAGAAGAAGCGAAGCAACATATGGAATCAGGGAAAATAATGGGAATGATTGTCATTCCTGAAAATTTTTCTAAGAATATAAAAAAAAAGAAAAAAACGGAAATACAAGTTATAGGGGATGGAACAGATCCAAACACTGCAGCGTACGTCGAAGGATATGCTACAGGAATTTTTGGTAAATACATCGAGTCATTGGTGCCATCGCATAGCTCAGGAATTAATGTAATTAACAGACTTTGGTTTAACCCAACAGCAAAATCTGTGAATTTCATAATGGCTGGGATATTAACTATGATACTCGCAATTGTCGGTACATTTTTAACATCTCTTGTTGTGGCTAGAGAATGGGAAAGAGGAACAATGGAAGCCATGATTGCCACGACAGTCTCGATAGAAGAGTTTATAATTTCAAAGATAATTCCCTATTTTTGTTTGTGTGTTGTATCTTTGGTGTTTTCAATACTGTACGGGATATTTGCATTTGACATGCCGTTTGAAGGCTCGATTTTTGCAATGAGCTTGGTGTCCTCGATCTTTATAGTGGTTTCCCTACTGATAGGACTTATCATATCCACTGCAGCAAAGGATCAGTTTGTTGCTGCAATGGGCGCGGTGACTGTAACATTTTTACCAACGATGATGCTCTCAGGATTTATTTTTGAAATCAAAAGCATGCCCATTTGGTTGCAGTTTTTTTCATACATATTTCCTGCAAGACACTATGTATCGAGTGTGAGGACAATTTTGCTTGCTGGTGATGTTTGGCCAATAATCCTCAGAGATACAGCTGTTTTGTCAACGATGACATTTGCACTATTTTTGGTATTAATGAAGAAGTTGAAGAAAAATATAGAATAAAAGAAAATTCAATTAAGCCTGAGAGTATGAGATAAATATTAATGATGCGCGAATGTACAACGAGATATTCTACGATGAGCAATGCGCTCATGCAATGATGCACACTGTGTTGCAAATGTCACATGTGTAGCATTGGTATTGCTGTGAGTTTGCATGTATCGTACAATATAAAGGGGTTGCAGCTATTTATTTTTCACAGAGGAGATCGCGTGATTGCGGTATGTTAGTGGTAAGAGATTGGAAAAGTGTCAACATCATAGGGATAGATCCCGGACTGGTGAAAACCGGTTGGGGCGTTATATCACAAAACAACAATGTAATAAAATACGTAGATTGTGGAGTTATTAAGACAAATTCCAAATGTACTTTAGAACAAAGACTAATTAAGATATTTGATACGGTGCATGAAATAATAGAACGCTTCCAACCGGCGTCAGTAGCCATGGAAGAGGTTTTTGTAAACATGAATCCAAAAACTAGTGAAAAATTAATCATGGCCCGTACTACTGCATTTGTGGCAATCGCGAAATCAGGGCTACTTGTGCACGAATACAGGCCAAATGCCGTTAAAAAAAACATCACTGGCGCAGGACATGCGTCCAAAGAATTAGTTTACACAATGGTGAAGAAAATTCTCGGAATAACAATCAAAACGGTTGAGACAAGAAGCTTAGATGCTATGGATGCGCTTGCTGTAGCACTGTGTCAAGCGTTTTCCCAGGTAGGAGGAGGTAACTATTGACTAGTGATTCTCGGTATTTAACAGAGTTTATCTTGTGTAGTAAATATGTTGGTTGATAAGTTTTATTCAGTTAGCGTTATTTTGTCGGAGACAAAGTTGATGTGTGTGACTTCAAAAGTTGAGTAAATATAACGTACGTCTACAAAGTTGTATGCTATTAATGCTATTAAATTTTCTTCCATTAACCAACCCATAATGTTTCTATTAATTTAATAAGAAATTTACGGCTGTTCAAATGAAGTTCAGACATGTTGATAGTGCTATTAACGTGATATTTTACTAGAATATTTTCAGTTTTTTTGAGTAAAATGGCCACATAAAAGATAGCGTAGGGAGATGCGCGTGGAAATTGTTTTTTCAAAGCTTGCAGATCTTAATGCTGCGGATGTCGTCGTTATTGCCGCATGTGAAGATGATAAAAGTTTTGTTGGAAGTAAACTAAAGCTGCTTTTCGGTGATGATATTCCGAATTGTGTTTTGAATATTTGTGGAGATTTGGATTACAAAAGTATCAACAGTTTTGGCACAACAGTTGGTGGAAAATTAAAGGAAGTCATAATTGTTGGCGCTGGATGTGAGGATCTGCTTAATAGAGCCAGTGTTGAGAAGCTTGGTGGATACGTCTTTGATGGTATAAAAACAAAGGACGCCAATGTGTGCATTTTGAATAACATCGAATCATCGGAACTGCAAGCTGCGTCTTATTTAGTTTCAGGTATTGTTCTGAAGTCATGGGTATTTGAGAAATATAAAACAAAAAAAACTTCACCAAAAATCAAAAGCATTGACTGTCAAACGAATTACGCGGACCTTAATCAGAGCACATTCGTACGTATGAAAACCGTAAATGAAAGTGTGTTTTTGGTGCGTGATCTCGTAACTGAGCCAGCTAATATACTCGATCCTGATCAGTTGCTTAACGAAGCCATGCAGTTAAAAAAATTTGGAATTAAGGTGACGGTTCTTGATGAAGGGCGTATGAAAAAACTTGGCATGAATGCACTGCTTGGAGTTGCGAGTGGTAGCGATAAGCCGGCGTATACAATAGTGATGGAATATCAAACGGACACATCAAAAGAAGCCTTGGCAATAGTCGGAAAGGGATTAACGTTTGATTCTGGAGGAATCTGCTTAAAGCCAGCAAATAAAATGTGTGAAATGAAAGGTGATATGACTGGTGCGGCGGTTGTCATTGGTATTATGCGTACAATTGCACTCCAGGCAGTGAAAGCAAACATTGTTGGCGTTATCGGTGTAGTTGAAAACATGATTTCTGGTAAGGCGCAAAGGCCAGGAGACGTTGTTGTGTCAATGTCTGGGAAGACGATAGAAATTGACAACACTGATGCCGAGGGGCGGCTGGTTCTTGCCGACGTTTTGTGGTACACGCAAAAGAAGTATCAACCGAAGATTGTAATCGATTTTGCTACTTTGACTGGAGCCATACAGGTTGCCCTCGGTCACGAATTTGCGGGGCTGTTTTCAAATTCGGATGAACTTTGCGACGAGTTAATGAAATCTGCTGAGAACGTGGGAGAAAAATTATGGAGAATGCCGTTGCACCCGTCGTACGATGAGGACATCAAGTCAGATATTGCGGATATTAAAAATGTTGGAAGTGGCCGAGGAGCGGGAAGTATCACTGCTGCATTGTTTTTAAAACAATTCATAAATAAGGAAGCACAGTGGGCTCACATAGATATCGCCGCGACAGAGTTGGATTCTAAAAATAGAGCTCTCTCTCAAAAAGGGGCAACAGGATTTGGTGTTCGCTTGATTGATGACTTTCTGACTAGATATTATGCCAATCACGAAAAAGGAGATTGAAATGAAGTTTGTGATAAATCAGAAAGTTTTAGAGAAAACATTGGCACACGCGAATTGCATAATTGAGAGAAAGCACGTTGTTCCCATTCTAGGTTATGTTCTGCTTGATGCTTCAAGCGATAATGTACTTACAATTACATCGACAAATATGGATATGACAATTGTTGATACCGTAAAATGTATAGTTTCAGAGGCAGGGCGATATTGCTTACCAGCTGGATTAGTTTATGACATTGTGCGGAAAATGAAGGCTGGAGCTGACATAACATTTGAATATTCAAGTAGCGATAACTCTATCAATATGTTAAATGACAAAGCCGTTTTTTCCATTCATTACATGGACGCAGATAGCTTTCCTCCAATCACTGCCTTTGATTACGATGTTTCTTTTTCCATGAATACGTCGGTTTTGAAAAAAGCACTAGAAGTTGCAAAAGTAGCGATGTTACAGGACAATTCAAGATTTCATTTGAATGGGATACATATGCACTATGACGGTGATCATGGAGATAGTAAAATAAAGTTTGTCGCTACAGATTTATTTAGAATTGCGTGTGTCAGCACGGTTGCTCCGAAGGAAGCGAAAAATTTGGAGCCGCTCATTATTTCCAAAAGGACGATTTTGGAGATTCTCAAAATGGTGGATGGTAGTTTTGATGAAGAGGTGCAAATTTCTGCTTCGGAAAACAGAATTTCGTTCAAATTAGCGACATCTGAGCAGATCAAAACAGAATTTAGCGCAAGGTTAATTAATGGTACATTTCCAGAATATAAGACTGCTCTAGATGTTTCAAACGATAAGATTCTCATTATTGATACTAAGCAATTTGTCGATGCGCTTGATAGGGTTAGTACAGTTGTCATTGATTCGACTAACTCGATTAAACTCCAGATAACAAAGGATAAGCTAATTTTGACTGGAAATAGCAGAGAGCTTGGAAGCGCAACAGAGGAAATGGATGCGGATTTTAACGCACTTGAGCCACTTGAAATTTGCTTCAATAGTCGATATTTGCTTGAAATTCTCAAAGAGATTGAAACTCCGCAGGTGAAGTTGTTATTGGCGCAGAGCAATTCATCGACAATCGTGGAGCCGATATATTTAGAAGCACCTTCTGAAATTGATATGATCTTCGCGGTTATGCCGATTGAAATCGTGCACAGCTAAAAAGCTTCGCCGAGATCGTTCTGCTAGATTGTGAATTAATATACGCCACTCTGATTTGGGGTGCGTTCGTTTTACTGCATAGTGTACATTTGAAAAATTCTTAATCTTACTTTTTTAAGTAATAGTACTTTGAAATCAAAACGGAAATTAAAATCGCTGGAATCATTGGAAATTTTTTTGACCTATAAAACAGCGAGGTTAAAATGCCGAATAAACCACACGATATCAAAAAATTTGCCCAAGAATCTTTTGGAATGACGAGTGAATTTGCTATGATCATAATATAGTCAGCTTGGCCAAATGCCTGGGCTTTTTTAATGCCAAAGTATCCGATACCAACAGTTGTAAATATCAAAAGAGGCACAAAACAACAGTTTCTTTCGGAATAAAATATTAAAAAACACCCAATAAAAAATCCAATTACTGGGCTTGCACTTACTTTTTTATATCTAAAATCCTGAACGGCTAATAAAACACCAAAAATTGCCCACAGAGTGTACCCGATTATTAGGAGTAGCATAGTGAGTTGTATGTTTCTCTTGCCATATATGAAGATCGTACAAATGGGCCTGCGACAATTTTCAAGCCAAGAGTTTTTCCATGCTGACTATATTCTTCAAATTCTCCTGGGGATACATATCTTGCTACAGGGTAGTGAGATTTTGATGGGGCGAGGTATTGCCCTATTGTAACTATGTCAACATGCATGGCCGCCACATCTTCAATAAATTCAAAAACATCTTGTTTTTGCTCTCCTATTCCAACCATTATTCCAGTTTTTGTTATCATATTTGGACTAAGCGTTTTAATCTTCTTCAAAAAGTCTAGAGAGATATTATAACTCGATGGAGGTCTTTTTATACTGTGATGCAGCTTTTCAACAACTTCCAAGTTATGTCCCCAAACTGTTGGTTTCGTGCTCGCAATAACTTCAATTGCCTTATCATTTCCGTGGAAATCTGGGGTTAAAATTTCA
>JAITDA010000035.1 GCA_031282805.1 Holosporales bacterium | reverse complement strand
GCCAAAAAACCGTTCTGTTAACTTAGTTAACGGAAAAGTCCTTTAGATGTTTGAGGAAAACATGAACCCAAAAAAATATCTGTAACTACAGAATAACACGGAGGAATTTAAATGTCAAGCTATGAAGATCAAAAAACCACAAGAATTACAACTGGAGTTGTGAGGCTCTCCTTTGCAAATATATGGGAGCCACGTTCAATAGATGGAGCAGAGCCCAAATACAGCGCAAGTTTGTTAATCAGCAAAGACGACGGGCAAACAATAGAAAAGGTCAACAATGCAATTGGAGTAGCAATTGAGAAAGGCAAACAGAAGTTCGGCTGGACAGGCCAGGAGAGACTTCGGACACCGTTTCATGATGGGGACTCGGAACGAGCATACGATGCGGCGTATGCTAACCATTTTTACGTAAATGCAAACAATCGAATGAAACCGCTAATCGTTGATAGCAAATGTGAAGAAATAACAGATGAAGAGCGAGTGTATTCAGGGGCATATGTAAGGGCAATTATAACTATGTTTCCATATTCAAAGTCGGGGAATAAAGGGGTTGCATGTAGTTTAGGGAACATCCAGAAAGTAAAAGATGGCGAACCATTAGGCTCACCAAACAATGCAACAAATGATTTTGCAGACTCTGAAGAATTCTTTTCTACACTACTTGAACCTAATACAGCTACTAAAGAATCTTTTTTGGATTAGAGAGGAAGAGGGTAAAAGACTAAAACAAGTTACTGTGTGAACCAGTGCGAGTCAGTGTCAATATTAAAATATCTTCTTCGATTCTATATATCAAAAGCCAATCCGGAGCAATATGACATTCCCGGTACTTGACCCAATTTCCAGTCAAAGAGTGATCTCTATGTTTTTCAGGCAATGGCTTACCCGTAGCCAACAAATCGATTACATTCTGTAAAAACGATATATCGTATCCGCTTTTTAATATCATTTTAAAATCCCTTTTAAAACGTTTGGTTAGCTTAAGTTCATACCGCATTTTGCACCTCTGCTAAAAACTCAGAAAAATCTTTGTATTTTTTCACGGAAGGATCACGACTAATGCAATCAGCTTCTTCCATAGCAGCGACCGTTTCAGCGTTAGGAACAGAAGAGTCATAAGCGATTTCAAAGGGGATCTTATAGTCGTTAACCACTTTTTTAATATATAGGTTTATTGCGGAAGATGGGTTCAAACCAACAGAATCACAAAAGGAATTGAATTTGCGTTTAGTTTCTTTATCAACACGTACGCTAATGTTTTCATATGTCATAATATATCACCTCATAACATATTATACCATATTGTAGTGTGTGGTGTCAAAGAAGAAGGGAAGTTTTTAAAAAATGGATATATCAGAATATCTTAAGGAGTTCACAGATTCAAACGTACCCATGTGTGTTAGACACTCTCGAAAAGATTTTTTAACGTTCTTGAACTTTAAATTTGGTACAGAGATGGAGCCGTGGAAGTTTAAAAAGAAGCTGCACGAGTTGGGACTCAAACTAGTGCAAGATTCAAACTCTGTGAGTGGTGCTTGGACATTGTCATTTGAGGAGAAAAAGCAGGAACCACAGTTAAAGTCTCCGTATCTTTCTTTCGGCGATTTCACAAGTAAAAACGCCAATAATGGAAATGATATTGACACGGATGCTTTTGATAAAGCTATTGCAGAGCTAAAGGAGAGGGTTGAAAATGGAATGAATAATACAGAAATACCAAAGGAGGAAACACAATGCTAAGAGGCTCAAAGCCCAGAGAGTGGGCATATTTTTGTGAACACCCCGAAAAAATGCTTTTAACCATTGCTGAAACATGTACTGCGCTTGGTGTTTCGAGAAAAACAGCATATGATCTGGCGAACTCAGAGGGTTTTCCTGTTGTAAGAATTGGCAAACGAAAGTTGGTATCCAAGATCGGACTTGAACAATGGGTAGAAAAGAGATGTAAGGAGGAGCAAAAGAGAATTATAAAGGAGGGTGATAAGAAATGATAGATCCGAAGCGAGTACTTATTAGTATGATAACAGTTCTTGCGGTACTAGGAGGTCTTATTTTACTTGCTTGTTTTTTAATTGAACGATGAAAACTTTGTAATAGAGAGGGGGTGATGTAATTGTTACCACAAGATAAAAAGATACTATTCGGGCTAACAGTAGTTTTCATAGTGCTTTTCTTCTGTATGATTTTTTATGATATTAGGTACACCTCTTTGCACTAACAAAAACAAGTTGTAATTTTAAAAGGAATGAAGTAAATGATAGAGGAACGCATTTTTACAATATCTATATCAAAAGCGCCAAGCTTAACAAGCACAAACTGGATAAAAGAAGAGCTGACCTGGAGTCAGCTACTTCTAAGATTCTCTAATTCAAAACAAACAGGTGAGACGATAAAGGAATATTCAGAACTCTGCCGTACAAATAAGAACAAAGCCACCCGCATAAAAGACGTAGGGGGCTTTGTAGGTGGTGCGCTAGACAGCACACGCAGAACAAAGAAAACTGTGGTTGCTCGATCTCTCATCACCATAGATATCGACAATCCAAGTGAAAATATTATACCACAGCTAAAAGAAAATGTCAAGGGGTATACCTGGGCAATATATTCAACGCATAAACACACAAAAGAATCACCTAGATACAGGCTTGTTGTGCCGCTCAAGGAGGATGTGCCAGCACAAGAATATCCGGTTATAGCAGAAAAGGCTTCTAGGCTTCTAGGTGCTAATTTTATGGACATGCTAGACCCATCAACATTCCAAGCAGAACGCCTTATGTTTTGGCCCTCTCATCCAAAAGATGCTACCCCAGTTTTTGAGTCAAATGAGGGTGCGCTGTATGATGCAAAAGCAGATGTGTTAAATAAGGCGGCAAATGAGGGCAATAGCGCGGATGTGGAGCTAAGGGTAGACATTTCTACTGGCGAGGTTAAAGAAAGCGATATACGGTCAAAAATAGAGAGTATTGCAGACCCTCTAAAGAAGCCGGGAATAATAGGCGCGTTCTGTAGAGCGTATTGCCCGATAGATAAGGCGATAATGTTATTCCTAGATGAAGTATACATCTACAGCGGGATTAATAGGCGTTACAACCTAATAGGTGCAGATTCAACGGGAGGGCTAGTCATATATGGTGAAGGCCGGTTCGCATACAGTAATCATTCAAATAAGGATCCTGCATGTGATGGGCACTTGCATAATGCGTTTGATCTAGTACGAATCCACTTATTCGGCAATGATGAAAAGGCATTTAAGAAGATGCTGGAGTTTGCAGGCAAGGATAAGAAAACGAAGAAACTAATGCTAGAGGAAGAAATGAGCGAATTTATACCAGAGCCAGAGCCAGAATTGCCGCCTTTTTTAGTTAGGACTAAACGGGGAATAGTAATAAACCCCAATCTATTAGCTTCGTACTTTAAAGAGGGCAATATATATTTCATAACCAGAAGTGGAAACGGTGTAAAGGATATATCGTTTTGGGTATATGATAAAATTTACCTGCTGTCGTCTCATCATGATATACGGAACATATTGAGTAAATATGTGGAGGATGAAACTCCTGGCATTGTGAGGACCAGTGCTATTGATGATGCATTTAAACAGACCATATACAATGCCCCTGTGTGCGATCTAAACGATTTTGATTCGGATGAGAATGTAGTCGTATTCAAAAACGGAATATATCATTTAGATACAGGCGAGTTAACGCCTCACACACCTGACTATCTAGGCACAATAATGTTGCCGACAATATGGAAACCCAAAGAGGCAGAAGCAATGGTGTTTGAAAAATATTTGGACGACTTAACTGCAGGTGATGAAGAAAAGAAATTACTTCTGAAGGAATATATGGGAGTGGTTTTGACAAACATACCAGGCTACATGTACAAGAAATCACTGTTTCTAGTGGGAAGAGGCAACTCAGGGAAGACACAGTTGCTGAATTTGATAACAATGTTAGTAGGGGAACACAACACCGCAAATGTAGATTTACAGATCTTAGAAAAACGTTTTGGCACCTCATATATTTTCATGAAGCGTTTAGTTTGTAGCGGAGATATGAGTTTTGCGGCTTTGCCAGAGCTGAAGATATTTAAGCAATTAGTAGGTGGAGATACGGTATTTATGGAGCATAAAGGCGCTCAAGGGTTCTTTTGGATGTTTAGAGGGTTATTGTGGTTCAATATGAATGACACACCTAGTTTTGGGGGTGATCACGGCAAACATGTGTTTGACAGGATATTGCTAGTTAAGGCTCCAAACTCAGTGCCTAAAGAAAAGCAGGATAAGAAGCTGCTGAGTAAGATGTACAGAGAGCGTAATATGATCATACCAGAATGCTTAGCTCTTGCAGCAAAGACAGTGAAGAGGGGGTATAAATTTACGATACCGAAGGCAATGAAAACAGACCTATACGAGTTTGAAATGGACACTTCTTCGGTAAAAAGGTGTGCAGCCCTTAACTTTGAAAGGACAGGCAAATTGACAAAAGGTATGATTCTATATAGATTTTACCTTGATTTTTGCGTAGATAACGGAATAAAAAACACTTGCTCTCAAAAACAATTCGTTAGAGAATTAGCTGATTTTTACGGTGTTCTTACAGAGGAGCTGATCGTGCATAAAAGAGATGGCAACTATCTTGATGTGGCTAATACAGCAGAATCAAAAGCAAACATGTGGCAAGAAGTGGATGAGAAAGAGTGGTAATATATGGGGATAAAACATATCCTTCACCTGCTTTTTAGCTTTCTTATGCGGAAAGTTTTTGAAAAACACCAAAAAAGTGAACCTTATGAAAGATGTGCGTTTTTTGCCTT
>JAITDA010000013.1 GCA_031282805.1 Holosporales bacterium | reverse complement strand
AAAAAAAAAAAAGCTTTTTGTGAAGTATAGATGCAAAAATGAGCGATGTTATACTGTTGAAATATTTGCGTTTTGTTGTAAAACCAGGAACAAATTGCAATCTAGCGCGTAAACAAACGCTTCATCCATACACCTCATATATGAATATCAGTTTTTTATGAATCAAAAACGTGGCGAAGTGGTTGTCTTTTGGCTACGATTAATCACGATGTAGAGTAGATGGGAAAATAGAGAAACTTCGGTAATTTAACACCAAATAAAAAGAGGAAATGCGACCATTTGTATTGCAAAAGCGTGCCAAGTTTCATTCTGTTTTAGCAAATACGATGGAAATCCACCTGGTCAAAGGTGCAATACTAACTAAGTGGACCTCCACAATCAAAATCAAAGGAAACAAGCGACTTCATGTTTTGTATTACACACCCAGTTGGACAAATCAGACTTAAACTTCTACCGGTATTACACGAATCAATCATCAAGACAACTTAAGTTTTTTTTAAGTATTGTTGACGATGACTCCTCCGCCGAATACCATATTATTTTCATTATAGATTGCACAGATTTGTCCGCTTGTTACTGGAGTTAGAGATGTTTCGAGAAGTTGAACGGTAATGGCATCTTCGCCACTTTTTTCAATGATCGCTTTGGATTTTTTGCCGAATGACCTTAATTTGACGAATGCCTCAAATTTTGTTTCCGTATCAACTAGCCAATTAACTGAAAACACGGAAAAAGAAGTAACATCAAGGTCTTTTTTTTCACCAACGATTACATCATTGTTTTCTGGATTTAATTTTATGACGTAGAGCGGAATTTCATGTGAAACACCAAGCCCCTTTCTTTGTCCAACGGTGTAATTTATGATACCGTTGTGTTGCCCGACTATTTCACCAGTTTTTAAAAGCCTTATGTTTCCGGCACCATTTAAATTTATTCCATCAATTTTCTTCAAAAATTCTTTGTAATTTTCATTACGAATGAAACAAATGTCTTGACTGTCATCTTTTCGAAAATTCGGTAGATTAAACTCAGCTGCTATTTTTCTAGTTTCCTCTTTACTTTTAATGTTTCCAAGAGGAAATTGCACATATTTCAATTTTTCTTTTGGAGCTAATGATACGAAATAGCTCTGATCTTTCATGAGATTTATTGCCTCGGATAACAAAACATTTTCTTCACGTACGTGTAATTTCGCATAGTGCCCAGTCGCCATTAAGTCAGCTCCTTTCTCCCTTACGATATCCAGTAAGAAGTTCAGTTTTATATCCCTATTGCAAAGTGCACACGGATTCGGTGTAAATCCCTTCAAATAATATTCAACAAACAAGTCTATTACTTTTTCCTTGTATCTTGCTCTAACATCAACGACATAATGCGGAATACGTAACTTACGGCATACCTCTGCGGCATCCTCTAGATCTTGAATGCAATTTTCATGAATATCCATTGTGATTCCAAAAACATCGTGTCCACGGCTTTGCAAAAGTGCCGCAACAACCGATGAATCAACCCCTCCGGACATTGCGACAGCAAACACTTTCCTTCGAAAATTCTTCATTTTTGTTTTTTTGTAATTACGTGGTAGTAAACAATTTTTATCGCAACAAAAATTATCAAAAATGGGTACAACTTTTCCAAAATCATTCCCATAAATGAACATATTTGTTGAAAACCTAAAAGAGACATTACAAAGGCTGTTATTCCGACTCCAGCCAAAACTGTATTTCGATTAGACTTCTCCTTTAGTATATCTTTATGCACATAGTCGGTAAAAATTGAACAAAGAGCAATTCCAGTTGCAAGGCAACTCACCGCTACAACTATCGCAACAAACCATGAAGCGGAATATCCCATAGACAGCTCAGCGATTTTACCGAAAATTTCCTCTGCTGCGACAAATGATAGTCGTTCCGAATATTGCGCTCCAACCAGTAGTAGTATGATGTACGTAACCGATAAAACAACGCTACTAACGATACACGCAACTCCAGTGAACTGAATAAGTTTTTTTTTGTCACCTTTATCATTTTCCGGCATTGCATTCTTTACATAGTGATATACAGTTCCAGCCATTACAAATGCTGCAAGAAGGTCCATCGTTTGATAACCCATATTGAAGCCTGTTACAAACGTGGATACGGAGGGTAATTTGTCTGATTCGGAAATACTCCCTCCCAAGCAGAATGCAATGATAGCTATTATCATGATCCCACCAAATTTCAGGGGGGTAAATATCAATCCTATTATCTGTACAATCCTACCTGGTCTGTACGCAAGTAATAGCATGATGGTACAAAAAATGAGGCTAAATATCCAGATCGGAATTTGGTGAGCCAAATTATGAATTCCTCCGAATGCGACATTTACTATCCTCGCCATTACTCCAAATGGTCCAACAAGCATCATAATTACAAACATTAGGAGTGATGTCATATGCCGCCCTATCGGTGCAAGATACTTTTTATTATCTGCATCGAAAAGCATCGCTCCGTAGTATCCACCCATCGGAATGATTACGGCGGCCACAAGCCAACCACAGAGTGCAAAAAAGTAGTTACCAGCCATCTGCTGGCCCAAAATCAATGGAAAGACGATGTTACCTGATCCAAATATCATAGAAAATATCGCAAAACCAGCCACTACACTTTTGAACAACATACCACACATAAAAACCTCAGTACTTTGCAAAACTCTACAATTAAGACATGGCGCGCCCTGGAAGATTCGAACTCCCGACCCACAGCTTAGAAGGCTGTTGCTCTATCCAACTGAGCTAAGAGCGCCCCCAACCATGTTATATTTGGGCGAAGCAAGAGTCAATAGGATTAATGTACAAGATGAAATGAAAATAATTAGATTTTTGATTTAAAAAATAGTTGAAGGGAAAACTGAAGTATTTTAATAGAATTGAAATAATGTAATATCTTGTTTTTCAAGGTTAGTGGCATAATGACGTAACATTATGAGACTTTAATATGGCGATTTTTCGAATTTGTTACACTGGATATTTTGTAAAAACTTCTTCTTCGAAGATTTTCATATACTAAAAATCTCAACCTGTACAAACACTGCATCTTTAGATTTTCTGAGAGTCACAATTCATATTCGGACTTTACATGTTTTTTAAATGTACAGTTCGTCCATATTTAAAATCTTCTGCATTTATTTTTCAAAAAGACATGCTTCATGTAAAATCTATCGGCTGTTCAGTGGACATCTGATACGCAATCGCGCGGTTAAACTACTTTTTGTCACTGAAAATGTGATCAAAGTTGTGCTTTACAAAACCGTAAACTGTCCTGGCATTGTTATACTAATCATTCCCCCCCACATGCATGTACACATATCGCCGCTACAAACTACTGGGCCGGTTGGCATGATGACAATCGGTTTTGAAGGGAGCCAAGGCGCTACAGTTGCTGGAATGCACGGCATCGGGGTCAATACACCAAGAGCCGCTGCAGTGGCAGATGCAACCGTTGGATTAGTCATTGTTGAACACATTCCAAATGTCATGATATTTACCATTGGTATCATATCTGCTATTGAAACTACCGGTAATCCACACGCGAAAACCGGATTTTTCGGAATTACCGAAAGAGAAGATGGCGCTGTACCGAACGAACATTTGCACAACGCACCACAAACAGCGATTGGCATTATTCTTCAGAATCTATAACCACCACCAATTTTAAATACATAAGCAGTGACTGAAGTTTTAATTCCCCCAACATTAGCAATCGTCTTCCTGAAGATTTTATTCAGTTCCCCACGTACAAAGAGGGAACCAAATGACTGCTCGAAGCCTATTCCAGCAAAAAACGAAGTTTTGAGAGGAGTTGATTTGTTGTCTGCAGACCTAATTTTGTACTTTGCAACTAGAAGCCCAAAATTAGCGTATCCATTTAGGTCATTATAAATGTTGTAACCTATTTTGGGAGCCAGTCCAAATCCGTATTTTTTTCTTGAACTCACCGTTTTAACGCCAACTTTCGTACTATTTTTGGTCATTCTAAAATCTAAAAATCCTTCTATTCCGTAAATGAAACTTCCAAGTTGGCAATTGTACCCGCTGAAAACGTCGAGAAGAAGACCGCCTTTCCCTTTCTTCGCTGTTGTGCCTGTAGTAGTATCGTTTAATTTTACCTTTAACACGTCAAGCCCCATGTCTGCCCCACCATAAAAACCAGTAATACAGTTGGAACTATTGCTCTTCTGTTCTCCGCTACTATCCTGTTCTCCATCCTCCACGTAACTGTTATTTTCCTGAGCAATCGAAGGCTGAACTATCATTATGACACTAGCTACGAAACATGCGATCAAGAAAACACGAAACAACCTCACCATATCCAATACGACACACAATAAAGATGACGACCTAACACAATGCTATCATAGAAAAGTGTCTTCGTACTAACAAAGTTTAGTACGCAAACGACATTTTTGTGAAACGTTGTTTTTATACGACAAATGATTTTCATATGAAAATTTAGAGAATGTAACATTGTGCAGTCAAAATGATAACGTGCATACACGAAGGCGCCAATTGCTGACTCATCGACGTTTCTCATTGTGTATGTCTTTATGTGTAACATTGATAAAAAAATTTAAGCATCAAATTGGTGGCATTGTTTTAAACAATACTACCTGACGGTTGGACTATCTCACATTTTTAGAAAACATGTTATATGCCATTAGCAAAATCACACTCGAGGATATAAATGCGTCTGCAAAATTAAAAGCCGGCCAGTGCCAATCTTTGTAGTACACGTCTATAAAATCAACGACAGCGCCATGAAAAAACCTGTCAAGTAAATTGCCGATTGCTCCACCAATCAGTAATCCGCAAAAAATTTTTTCATTGAATGCTTTAAATTTGAAGAATACGTATATCAAAAATAATATACACATTATGCTTATGGCGATTATCACGTAATGCTCAAAAACTGAATTCGGAGACAAAAGATTAAAACTTGTTCCAGTATTGAATGTAACGATCAAGTTAAATCCAGGAAAGACATTTATAACAGTATTTTGGGGAATGAAAGCGAGTACACTCCACTTCACAGCCTGATCAAATACAACAACAAAAAGACATAACAAAGCACACAATGAGTGTATCTTTTGTTTATTTTCCATTCCTTTGCCCATTTAGTGTTGATAGCAGTGATACTTTTGTTAGCATCGATGGTAGGATAACATAATCTTTATCATCACCTGGATAATAAACGTAAAATGGCAGCGCAACTGCGCCATGCTCCCTCATCAAAGCGTTTATCTTTTCATTTCTATTCGTCCAATCGCACTTTATCGCAACAACATTGTTTCTGTGAAAATACTCAGCTATATTTTTATCATCAAACAGCCTTTCGTTAAATTGGCAATTCAAGCACCAAGAGGCCGTGAAATTCAAAAATATTGGTAACTTTTCGAGCTTTGCATTATCAAAAACTTCATCTGAGTAAACCTTCCACGCTATCGATTCATTGTCACCGGAACTCGGCATCAAGTTATATACTCCATAAAAGAACGAAATGGCAAGTCCGGCCACAGAAACTATTTTTGAAAATTTTGCCTGTTTCAACATCCAACAAAACATTGCAATCGATATGATTGAAAGAATGGAGAGTATCACCTCTAAATTTGAAACCTGCGACATCAGGATCCATATCGGCCAAATACAGGAAAATAACATTGCAAATCCCATGAGCTTTTTGAAAGTTACAAGCCATTCTCCGGGTTTTGGAAACTTATTCACAAATCTTGGAAAAAGCGATATTAACAAGAATGGAAGTGATAATCCAATTCCGAATGACGAGAATATCGTCATTGATTGAATAAAATTACCGTACAGAACAGCGCTTGCTACAGCGATCCCAACAAAGGGTCCAACGCAAGATGACGAAACAATTCCGCACAAAGCCCCATTGCAAAATGACGTAACGTAGGCGCTTTTTGCCGAAATCTTCATCCTTTTTATTTTAAAAAAATCAAGATTTAGTATCTCAAAGAAGTGTAAACTGCATAACAAAAATACGAGCAGTAGCAAGAAGATGCAAAGCGGGCTTTGCATGTAAAATCCCCATCCAATGTTAGGGACAACTTCCCGTAGCAAAACAAGAACTGCGCCGAGTAATAGGAAAATTGATACAGTGCCAGCGGAAAAACAAATACACTGTCGCCTCACCTCTGTTTCTTTTGCCATCGCAGACTTTAATATCGAGAAAATCTTAATTGAAATGACAGGAAAGACGCATGGCATACAGTTCATTATGAGGCCACCAACGATAGCGCAAAGGATCATTACCAGTAAACTGAATTTTGGTGTGCAAGGCAACTTTGGAGTAACTACGGACTGTACTTCTTCGTCTGATAAGGCTCCATTCAATTCTAAAACGCCTTCGCTTTGTGACTGGACGCATGAATCACCACATACAACGTAAAACAAATTATATTTTACGGGTTGCATTTTATCTTCCACATTCAAGTGATAGATTACTGAAAAATTCGCGCCATACCCCCAATACCCACTTTTTTGGCCATCAGAATCAAGCAACTGCTCGGATTTTGGCCAAAACACATTCACCACTTTTGCGTTTTCCCAAGAAACACGTGGAGCAACAGACTTCCCCTTCCCGATCGGAGCAGTTAAGTGTTCCCCGTTCCCTATCTCAAAATCGAATGCAACAAAAAGTGAGTCTTGCCGTGACAAATCACAAGCTGACGTTCTTACAACAACCTTCGAAGAAGCAAGTTGCAGAATGGAGGAAAATACAAAGAAAAGGAGAAAACTAACAATTTTGCCGAGAAACACAACACAACTCCGACTTTGAAGGCCTTTCGGGATCACCAATCCTGCCACACGCTACCAACCACATAGCACAAAGCACCAACAGCGTAATGACAAAATGGTGGGCGATGACGGACTCGAACCGCCGACCCCCTCGGTGTAAACGAGATGCTCTACCGCTGAGCCAATCGCCCAACAACCCGCACGGCTTCAACGGATTTACTTTCTCTTCCCTTTTGCGACAGCCTCCTTGAGTTGTTTACCGGACTTGAATTTTGGAATATTCCTTGCCGGAATTTTCATTGGTTCACCGGTTTTCATATTGCGTCCCTCAGTTGCATTTCTATGTGTGACAGAAAAAGTACCAAACCCAACCAGCCTCACTTCCTCTCCTCTAGCAAGCTCGTTCATCACGGTGTCGATAAACGCCCCCAACGCTTTGTCAGCTTCCGTCTTTTTCAATCCAGCAACGCTGGCGATGCTAGCAACCAAATCAACTCTATTCATGTACAAAATCCTTGTAAAAACAGTCGTACCGACCACAATTGATCTCATACTACAATCAAAAACCTTAGTCAGTCAATTATTTTTTGCAAATTTTTAGCTTTTAACTCTAGGTTTTCCCAAAAAGGTAAATTCTTAATTTTTATTAACAATAATGACGGCAATTTTGTGTTAAAAAAAGTTTTATCCTAGTTTCAGTTCGTCGGTTTCATTGGCATGGTAACCATGTGACAAAAATTCATTTTTAGTGGGATGTAATTTTCATTAGCAATGGAAGGCGATTTCATTTCACTCTATTAAGGAAATACTTTAAAAGAAAAAAATACCTTTATTTGTTGTTTTTTGTATTATTTATAATTCTACTGTGCTATTCTGCATGTATAGGGTACGGTTAACAATTTTTTGGAGGTTTTCGTATGAAAATTTTATCGATTGGGGTGGCGTTGCTTTTAGGAATTAGCACGCAGGCGAATGGCATGATTGCACCTGACCTTAAGGATAATAGTGATGTAAATAAGCTTAGTTCTAGTGAAATCTACGCTCTTGAGTCCAATGCCTACAGAAATGCAGGTGAGTGGAGCGTTTTTCTGAACGAGCTTGTTAAGACTTCTGATTTCCACGTAGAGGGGTGTGAAGTATTTTCGAATTTTGAAGTGAAGACTCAGAATTTTGAAAAAAATGATCATGACGCGTGGATTCACAATTTGATTGAAGAATTTAAACCAACTTTACTGAATATTGAGCCTGCTAGATCAGATTCTGATTCATAGTGAACTCATAAACATACCTAGCCGAAATTAAAACACAACGCTCTGGTGCACGCAATTGTGATACATATCACTTTCTTTGCGCCAGCGTGCTTTAACACCTTCGCGCATTCGTTCAATGTTGCCCCAGTTGTCATCACATCATCCACCAAAACCACCGATTTGCCATTGAGATCAAATTTACAAGAAAAGGCATCGAGCACATTGTTAATACGCTCGATTATTGATTTTGCACGTTGATATTCGGTTTTTTTGGAACGTTTCAGTACATTCTTATACTTTTTGCCAGAAATTTTTGTTAACTCTATGGCAATAATATTGGCCGGATTATAACTTCGTCTTAAAAGTCTAGTCCAATGTGAAGGAACAGGAACGACAAGATCGCATCTCTCGAGGATGTCACTGTATCTGGTGTGTAACATCTTTACGCAAGTACAAGCTGTGATGTGATCGGAGTGCCTTTTAATCTTCATAATCAATTGCCTGGATAATTCATCGTAATGGAGGAGAGACCTTGCCATATCGAAAAATCTCGTACCATCTGAACATTGGTTGCAAGTCTCTTCAATGTCGTTAACTGTAAATTCGAACATTCTGCCGCAGATACTACATATCGGCTGTTCTATAAATGAAATTTTTGAAAAGCAATTCGAACAGAAAATTGCATTCTCTTCAGCCTCTTTTCCACAGAGCAAGCATTGATACGGCAGCACCCAGTTTATAAAATTTTTTAATCGGAAAAGCACTGGAAAAAGTTGTTGTTTGAAAAAGTAATGTAATACACTTTTAATTGTAACATAGTTACAAATAGAGAACGCTAAGTGAAATTTATAACCTTCCTGCTGATATTTTTTGTAGCTTGTGGTTGCGATCGTATGGTGAAAACAAAGTATCTCTCTACTGATATTAATGAAAATGCCGTTAATACATTAACCGCCCCACTCGATGAAGAGAACGAAGATATAACACCGTATAAACCACACAGGAAAGTAGTTATAATTCCGGACGAATTGAAGCAGGAGGTTTCATTGAGTTTGAATGAAAGCTTACCGGTAAAATCTGTTTTATGCGAAACTGCGAAGAAGTTGGGGATAAATTTTCAAATGGACCCAACGATAGAAGCAAAGATCATTTTTCAAGCGAAAAAAAAGCCATTCATTGAAATTTTAGACGCTATTTGTGATATGACCGATTTGAGGTATACGATATCCAACGGTATCGTAAAAGTCATGAAAGATGAACAATTTTCAGTTACATACAGTGTCCAGTTTTTGAACTGCTCGAAAGATAGTGAAAATAAGATTTCAATTGCAACGGAAGTAGCGTCCTCTGAAACTGAAGGAAAGGATAAGCGAGTATCTGATAGTAACGTTGTTATCAAGGCGAAAGGAGATTTTTGGCAAGAATTTGAGGATGGATTAAAGGTCATAACAAAAGGCAGCCCTAACCCAAAAGATCAATATTCAATCAACAGGCAGTCGGGAGTTGTTAATGTTCTTGGAAATTCCAAGGTACACGCCAATGTGGTGAAATACATAGAAAAAGTCAAAGAATCAACGATGAGTCAAGTCTTGATAGAAGCGAAAATTATCGAAGTTTCCCTAAAAAATGAATATAAAAGGGGAATCAATTGGAATCTGCTGAGTGGAAGATTTAAGATAGATGGAGCTCTTGGAGATAATGCATCGAATGGAATCGGCAGTACTGGAAATCACGGTAAAGTAGTGAGTTTTGGGTATGCAAAAAACAGCATGAGCGCATTACTAAACGCGCTCGAAGAATTTGGATCAACTAGAACGATATCGAACCCAAGAATAAGGGCTATGAATAATCAAGCAGCAATCCTAAAGGTAGCACAAAATCACGTATATTTTAAGCTAAATTACGATAAAACATACGCAGCAACAACAACTGAAAGGACGGATATATCAATTTCCAGTGACATAAAAACGATTCCAATAGGGTTTGTAATGTTTGTTCAACCGTCAATTGATGTGGAAACTGGAACAATTACACTATTCCTGAGGCCAACAGTGACAAAGTTGGCTGGTACAGTAAACGATCCTGCAGTTGATATTGCCATGAGGGCGGCCACCACATCTGGAGCATCCGCAAATGAATACGAACAATCAAAAATTCCGGTAACTGAAGTACGGGAAATCGTTTCAGTGTTGAAATTAAATAACGGGGAAATCGCCGTTTTAGGAGGATTTATGGAAGTTTTTTCTTCGAAAAATAAATCTGGAATACCTGGGCTAAAAGATATCCCCTGCGCAGGAAACCTTGTTTCATCAACGGGTCTTGGAGATAGCGTAGTTGAGCTAGTAATTTTGATTAAAGTAAAACTCATCAAAGAGCCACAAAGTCAAGTAGCAACCGATGTGAGACTACAACGTTTTGTTTCTGACCCGAGACCTTTTTGATTCACTAGTTTGGACTCTCGTCGTCATTTTGATAATACCATTGTAAAACTGTTGAAATGTCACAGTAGCTATATTGTCCTTTGAAATCAGTGGTTCCTTGGCATTCAGAACATGCAGATATTTTTCTAGATCTGGTGGTATCGAAAGTATATAATCACGTGGATGAGCGATTGTGCAGATTGGAATGCTGTGTATGTTTAATTGCAGATCTTGGGTAGTTTGTGTTGTTTGCATTACGCTGTTGTGTGGATGTGCAAACGATTTTTCTGGAAATAGGTACGACTCCGCAAATATTGGAGAGGTTTCGAAAACTGATAGTGGAACAGTCATGTCACTACGCAGAGTTGAATTGAAAGATGATAAAATTGGTGTTGGTACTGTACTTGGAGCGGTTGGAGGGGGGCTCGTTGGTTCAGCATTCGGAGGTGGCAATGCAAAGTTTTTGACAGCCGCCGCCGGTGCAGTTGCAGGTGGCGCAGCAGGTCATGCCATTGAAAATAAGGCACAAGACGGTATTGAATACACGATAAAACTCGACACTGGTGCAGTTGTAACGATAGCACAAGGAGTTACCCCCCAAATTTCTGTCGGACAGCGGGTTCGTGTTATAAACAGCAATAAAGGAAAGAGCAGAGTTGTTCCAGAGTAAGGCGTTTTTCAAAATTTTGTTGCTACTGCTTGCTGGTTGTTTTGTGTCTTCATGTGACATGCTCCCATCTGTTAGTGTGTGGTTGAAGAAAGTGGATTTTGAGGTAGATCCGAAGGCAAATAATGGGGAAGCTTTCGTTTGTCACATCGTGATTGCTTACTCGAAGGATTTGTTCGATAGATTGCAAGGAATGGATTCTCAGGGATATTTTTCTGGTGTTACTCTGATGGAAAAGACATACAAGGATTCCATCGAGATTTTTAGATACGATATGATTCCAGGCAAAAATAAAATTGGACAAGAGGTGAAACCAAAATCTTACATGAAGGCAAAGGGAGCATTTTTGTTTGCAAAATATCTGACTCCTGGGAGGTTCATGGAAAATATTGGAGGAAGTCATAGCCTTGTTGTGAGATTTCTCCCGTACAAAATGGAAACACATGGGAACGTAAATCTCGAAGAGCTGAGCAAAAAACTAAATATATAGGGGTACGGCACTGCATATGGCTACAACCGCAGAGAAAAATTTAAATCAAATTTGGGTTGATGCAATGGCGGACATGAGGTCTACTCTCGGTGAAAAGACGTTCAATACTTGGCTTTCCAAACTCGGATTAATTGAGCTAGATGAGAAAAGGTTGAGGTTATCTGCCCCATCAAATTTTGTGAGAGATAATGTTGTTTCCAGGTTTGCTGACAGCATCATTAAGATTTTAAATTCTTACGGTTGCGCCGTTGACTCACTCGATATTGAGGTTTACGACGGCAACAATGCAGATACTTCAAAAAATTCAAAAAAGTTTAATTCGCGTCTTCCACAAGATGAATTTGATAACTTTAAGAACATCTCTGTTCTGGATAAGAGATTTACCTTTAAAAATTTTGTAGTTGGAAAACCGAATGAATTTGCATACGCAGCCGCTTTAAGGGTGGCAGAATCTGTTTCTACGTCGTTTAATCCACTATTTTTGTACGGCGGAGTTGGGCTTGGAAAAACGCATCTAATGCACGCAATAGCGTGGTACATTATTGAAAATCATCCACAAAAAAAGGTGATTTATATTTCAGCGGAAAAATTTATGTATTTATTCATAAAATCGTTGAGATTTAAAGATGCGATGTCATTTAAGGAAATGTTCAGGAACGTCGACGTTTTGATGATTGATGATGTTCAGTTTATAGGAGGGAAGGACACAACTCAGGAGGAGTTTTTTCATACCTTTAACGATTTAGTTGACAACAATAGACAAGTTGTTCTATCGGCCGATAAGTCACCTTCAGATTTGGATGGCGTCGAAAATAGATTAAAATCCAGGCTTGGTTGGGGGTTAGTAGCTGACATTCATCCCGCCAATTACGAGCTTAGATTAGGAATTTTACAGTCCAAGGTTAAGAGACATAAGACCAAGATACCAGACAAGGTTTTGGAGTTTCTAGCCATGAAAATAACGTCTAACATCCGTGAGTTAGAAGGAGCATTAAACAGAATAGTTGCACATGCAACTCTCGTCGGTCGTAGCATAACCATAGATGTGGCGCAAGAAGTTCTCGCTGATTTGTTGCGAGCAAACGAAAAGTTCATTACAATAGATGTAATACAACGGAGAGTGTGTGAGTTTTTTGGTGTGAAGTTATCGGATCTGAATTCAGCTAAGCGCCACAAATCATTAGCGATGGCTAGACATGTTGCGATGTATCTTTGCAAAGAACTTACAACAAAATCTTTCCCAGATATAGGAAGGAGTTTTGGCGGTAAAGACCACTCAACTGTTATACACGCCGTAAAAAGGGTGAAGGAATATGCAACGAATGATGGCTCCTTTGCGATAAACTTAGAGATTTTGACAAAATCTCTAGAGAGCTAGGAAGTAGTTATGGCGACAAAACTGAAGAATAAATCGCAATATTCTGATAGTTGTAACAAAGTCTTCAGTTATTGGAGGTTTCGTACATTTTATTCGATCATGATAGGATATGCTTCATTTTATTTGGTAAGGCAAAATTTCTCGATAGCAATCCCGGCAATATGCTCTGATTTGCAAATAACGAAATCTGATATAGGGGTAGTAATTTCGTTTTCAGCGATTTTATACGGTATTGGAAAATGCGTTTTCGGGGTGATTGGTGATAGATATAGCGCTAGGTATGTCATGACCACAGGATTGTTGCTTGCGGCTTTCATGAATATTTTCATGGGATTTAGTTCAGTTATTCCTGCATTTACGATATTTTGGACGTTGAATTTTTGTTTCCAATCAATGGGTGGCCCGCCCTGCGCGAAACTTTTAACATATTGGTATAGCCCGCTTGAGATCGGAACGAAGTGGTCACTGTGGAATACATCTCATCAGATTGGAAGTTCTATCATCGTTTTTGCTGCTCCATTCATGTTAATGCACTTCGGTTGGAGATATGTATTTTTCATTCCTGGAGTTGTTGCAATTTTTCTAGCGATTTTTTTGTTCAATAGGTTACGTGATACACCAGAATCGCTGAAGCTTCCTTCTGTTGAAAAGATGACTGGTTTGGCGTCGGTTGCCAAAAGCGAGAAATGGAAGGTAGAAAAAGAAGTTAAATTGACGTACGTAGAAATTTTAAGAGTTGTGCTTGGAAACAAATTTGTTTGGTTTATCGGCCTCGCAAATTTGTTCGTCTACGTCTGTAGGATGACATTCTTAAATTGGGGGCCGACTTTACTCCTCGAATCAAAGGGAAGTTCGCTTTTTGTAGCTGGGGTCCAGATGGTAGCTTTCGATGTTGCTAGTATGTTGGGTGGTTTGTGTGCTGGATACCTATCTGATAAAGTTTTTAATGGAAGGAGGGGCCCAGTATCGGTTTTATGTATGATACTTTGCGGATTTTTGGTTTGCGCTCTGTGGTTTTCTTCAAAAAATTCGCACGTAACAAACTCCGTTTGCATGCTTTGTATTGGATTTTTAATCTCCGGTCCGCAAACTTTGATTGGCGTAGCTGCAGCTGACCTTGCTTCAAAAAGAGCTGCAGCTACTGCCGCTGGATTTAGTGGAACATTGGGGTATGCCGGAACAGCCGTTGCAGGGTTTGGCACCGGATATTTGATTGATAACTACGGATGGAGTGCCGTCTTCATTACAACAATAATAGCCGCCGGAGCTGCAGCATTATTTCTGGCACTTACGTGGAATAAGAGATCCCAAGTTTTGGCCGATGCATTGAAAAAAGATGGCAACAGTTAAGGTCATAACTTTAGGGTGCAGATTTAATTTTTACGAATCTGAAATAATGAAGTCAAAAATAGCTTCCCATTGTTCGGATAATGAGTTTGTTGTTGTAAATACATGTTCTGTAACACATGAAGCGGAAAGACAATCAAGACAAGCGGTAAGAAAAGTTATCAAAGAAAACAAGAGTGCGAAAATAATAGTAACAGGCTGCGCGGCGAAGACATCTCAGAGATATTTTGAAGATTTGGATGGGATATTTAAAGTGCTGCAAAATAATGGAAAGAATGATATTACCGAGCATATCGATCTTCTTGATCAAAAATGCGCAAAGTACGGTGAAAATGCGTTCATTGAGACAAATAGCCCACTCTTTTTTACTGGCAAAGCGAGAGCTTTTCTTCAAATTCAAAATGGATGTGATAATTTTTGTACGTATTGTGTTGTACCATTTACGAGGGGACGATCAAAAAGTTTGCCAGTTGACATTGTTTTGAAAAATATCTCTCAATTTGTAACATCAGGATTTGATGAGATTGTCCTTTCTGGTATTGATATAGCATCCTATGGGAGAGATCTTGGAGAAGATATAAATCTCTGTAGTATCATAAAAAAAATACTAAAAAACTCGCCTGTCAGGAGATTAAGGATATCATCAATTGATCCAAGTGGTATCAATGACGAGTTGCTTGGTTTACTCGTTAGTGAAAATAGAGTGATGCCACATTTGCATTTGAGTATCCAGTCGGGAGATAACTCTGTTCTAAGGGTTATGAGGAGGAAGTACAATAGGGAAAAAATTATAGAGGTTTGTAATAGAATTTTGGAACAGCGGAGTGATGTGGTTTTCGGTGCAGATCTTATTGCAGGGTTTCCAGCAGAAACGGACAACATGTTCGCTAATACGTTGAAATTGGTAGATGAAGCCAATTTATCGTTATTGCATGTTTTTCCATATTCACCACGTTCAAGGACAATCGCTGCTAATATGGTTCAGATTCCGCGTGAAGTAATTTTAGAAAGAGCGAAAGTACTGCGGCAAAAAACCAAAGAAGCGAAATTAAAATTGTTTCAGCATTTACTTAACAAAACAACATTTGGGGTAATAGAAAAACTCAAGAATGAGTACATATATGGAAAGACTCATTCCTTCCTACCGTTCAAGATACATAATCCACCCAACGAAATTGTGAAGAATAATGTGTATCACATTAAGATTGTAGGTTTTGATGAAGGTACGTTCATTGCTGAGCTGATCTAGATTACTTCACAGACAACTGTATGGGGGACTTAAATGTGCAGCGCTGTGAGGCCATGCGTCTTTATTTCAAAATATTTTCCACGTTTCTGCGTATTATTTTTCATCTCGCATAAAATGTTTCACGTGAAACATTTTATTCAAGGGTAGCTTGTCACATGTGATTTACCTGAGGAAACCTGTTCTTCAAAAACATGTCATATTTTGTAATGAATAATATTAAAAATTTATGGCATAATTTCACAGTTTTTCAAGTGTTGGTGCCGATTTATGTGTGGGATAATTTCTGTTTTGAGTTTAAAAACTAAAATTGCAAATTGTCTATTTTCATCGCTAGAAAGACTGGAGTATAGGGGATACGATTCGGCTGGTATTGCGTATATTGGAATTGACGCAAAACTACACAGGGTACGTTCCATCGGGACCATTGATAATCTGAAGAGGGCTGCACGTGAATTAAGTATTGAGGGCTACATTGGTGTGGGGCACACGAGGTGGGCGACACACGGGAAAGTTACAGAGGTTAATGCGCATCCACACATCTGCAAAGGTGTTGCAATTGTTCACAATGGCATAGTTGAAAATTACCAAGAATTAAAAAAGGAATTGCTTAAAAGCGGATACACTTTTGAAAGTGAAACTGATACTGAGGTAATTGCGAAATTAGTGGCATCATACATTGATAACGGAATAGATTTTCAAAGTGCATTTAAACACGCAATTTCCGAAATATCGGGGACATTCGCAATTGTTGCAATTTATGAAGGTGCCCCACATCTTCTTTTGGGAGTAAAAAAAGGCTCACCTATGGCGATTGGATTCAGCAAAGATAACCAAAATTTTTATATTGCATCAGATGCTGTTGCGTTGTCCACTCTCGTGGAAAACGTAACGTATCTCGAGGAGGGTGATTTTGTCATTGCAGAAAAGAGAGACACCCTAACTTACAAGGTTTTAGATAACCTCTGGAGTGAAACGAGCCGAAAGTCCGTCCCAAATCGTGTTTCTCTACATGATGTCGAAAAAAACGGATATGAAACCTTCATGTTGAAAGAGATATTCGAGGAGCCAAAAGTCATCAGACTTACCTTTGATAAATTTGAGTACAATCTGAACACCTCTAAGCACAAGAGCATATCAATAATAGCATGCGGTACATCGTACTATGCTGGACTACTCGCAAAGTATTGGGTTGAAGAGGCTCTTAAAATCCGTGTTGATGTAGAAATCGCGTCGGAATTTAGATATAGAGATCCGTTATTGTCTGCGGACACAGCTTGCATTTTTATAAGTCAGTCCGGAGAGACAATTGACACCCTCTCTGCTTTACGATTAGTTAAAAGTCGTGGGTATAAGGTCATTGCACTAGTAAATGTCGAGAGTTCTTCGATTGCGCGGGAAGCGGACTTTGTCATAAAAACAGAGGCAGGAATCGAAATTGGAGTTGCATCCACAAAGGCCTTTGTTGCTCAAATACTTAGTATGCTAATGTTATGCACTGATAGAAATTCTCTTGCTATAACCGAAATAGAGACTTCAGTAAGGACCGTATTAAATATGGAAAAAAAATTTATTGATGCTGCAAGAAAGATAATGAGTAGTAATAGTTTATTTTACATTGGACGTGGACCAAGTTATCCAGTTGCTTTGGAAGGGGCTCTAAAAATGAAAGAACTTTCATACATACCGGCCGAAGGATATCCTGCCGGGGAAATTAAACATGGTCCGATAGCCATCGTTGACGAAGATGTATATACCGTTGTTATCGCGCCACTAGATAAATATTTTGAAAAGACGATTTCAAACGCTCAAGAGATATTAGCGAGAAATGGAAAAATTCTCCTCCTCACAACTGAGGGAGCAAAAAACCTTTCTTACGATTTTCGTGAAAATGAAAACGTGGATTGCATTTTTCTCCCACAATTGAGTAATCCTGTACATCAACCATTTTGCCTGGTAACTGCAATTCATTTGTTAGCATACCACACATCAAAATTAATGGGGTACGACGTGGATAAGCCGAGAAATCTTGCAAAATCAGTTACGGTGGAGTAAAATCACTGTTGTTCAGAATGAGAGTGTTTTGGCGTAATGATTAGTGAAACATTTCAGTACATCAAAGCTCAGATTGGGACCCTGGGTATCTTCGATATCGAACGTGATCTACCAGAGGCTAAGAAAATCGCTAAAAAGTTCGATACTTGCGATAAGGTTATTGTACTTGGAATTGGGGGATCAAGTCTTGGTGGTAAGTGTCTTTCCAGCTTCAAGGCACTCTATTCTTGTGAAGAATCAAAGATCGTTTTTGTCGAAAATGTGGATTCTAGGAGTTTTCTAAATACGATTAAGAGGTGTAATCTCGATACAACAGGGATTATCGTAATTTCGAAATCTGGAAAAACCACGGAAACTCTAATGTTGTTTCTGACACTTACGGAAATTTGGAAGGACTTTGATTACGAAAATAGAGCGGTAGCAATTACCGAGCTTTCAGAGAATAATGATCTTCGTATTGTAGCTGAAACACTTAGAATTCCGGTTATTGAATACAATTCTGAAATTGGTGGGAGATTTTCGGTTTTTTCATTGGCTGGATTGCTGCCAGCAGTCATTGATAAAGTAGATGTTAACTCTTTCATAAGTGGGGCGCGAAATGTTTTGAATAGCATATTGATGTCAAAAAATCCTGAAGAATGCACTTCATTCATGGAAATAGTTTCGATGTATGAAATTTTTAAATCTGGGAAAGTAGATCAGCATGTTTTGATGCCATATTCAGATTTGATGGGAGATTTTGGAAAGTGGTTTGTCCAACTTGTCGCAGAAAGCCTTGGTAAGACGGAACAGTTTGGAATAACACCGTTAGTCGCGACTGGAACCGTTGATCAACACTCAATGTTGCAGTTGTTTCTCGCTGGCCCATCAAATAAGTTGTTCACCGTAATAACTCAGAAGAATAACTCGTATTCCAATGCAATTTCCACAGATATAAATTCTTCCATGGTAAGTGCTCTAAAAAATCATACCATTCACAATTTGATGTCTGCTCACCAAATGGCAACAGTTGCATTGCTCAGAAAGAGAGCCTTTGTTAGGATATTGGAGTTCGATGAAATTAATATAGAGGCAATAGGATTTTTAATGATGCTCTCATTTATTGAAGTAGTGACAATTGCAAAATTGGCGGGAATTAATCCATTCGACCAACCAGCTGTTGAGGATTCAAAGAAATTAGTTTTACAGCATTTGCAGGACATTTGAATTATACTTCGTGGATTCAAAAGCGGATTGAGTTACCGCAATGAACTTTGAAATCTAAGAAGTATTCCGTTTTATAAATGCGCAATGTGACTCCTGGTATCAAGTATTTTCACTTTCAGTTTTTTCAAATGGAATTTTACGCTTGGATATTCGATTCATTCACGATTGTCTGTAAGTTGGGTTGGCTGTCCACCTCCTCACTCCTTGCAATTTTAATGTTTTCTTGCTAGCATCTGCGGGATGATTGGTGAGTCGCGAAGTTATTAATGAATTTGAAAAGAATAGGAATATTAACTTCTGGCGGAGATTGTTCAGGATTAAATTCCGTAATCAGAGCCACTTTTCTTGCGGCAAAAAAACTTGGATATGAGCTATTAGGATTTAAACGTGGGTTAAGGGGAATTGCGGTCTCAGAGCCTGATTACATCGTTCTTAATGACGAAATATGCGATGAAACGTTATTAACCAGTGCTGGCAGCGTAATAAATTCAGATACAAGATGGATGACGGATGCTCTTAAGTCTGGAAAAACCGTTTCTGATATGAAGATGATAATCTACAATGGATATAACGCGCTAAATTTGAGCGGATTAATTTGTGTTGGCGGCGATGGTAGTCTCAGGGTTCTCAATGAATTGACATCTGGAAATGAAGATTTACAAATTGTTGTTATTCCGAAGACTATAGATAATGATGTAAGTTCAACGGATTTTGCGATTGGATTTCAGACTGCCGTTAAAGTTGTTAGCGATGCAATTGAAAATGTACGATCAACAGCAAAAAGCCATGAAAGAGCGATGGTTATTGAGGTGATGGGAAGGGATGCGGGCTTTATTGCAATGTATGCTGGTATTGCCTCCGGTGCCGATGTAATTTTGGTTCCAGAG
Organism: Holosporales bacterium; assembly: GCA_031282805.1. Classification (GTDB taxonomy): domain Bacteria; phylum Pseudomonadota; class Alphaproteobacteria; order RUG11792; family RUG11792; genus JAITDA01. Next base: position 19,844 of record JAITDA010000013.1, on the reverse strand, counting down.
TTTAAATATGACATTGAGAAAGTAAAAGATAAGGTAAAAAGTTCTTTATCCTCTAAAAAAGGTTATTGCTTAATTGTTGTCGCAGAGTCCGTAGAGGAAAAAAATTTCTCTCACGAAAAGGTCACAGTTTCCGGAATCGTTAAATATCCACATGTAAATTATAAAGGAATTGGACAACACATATCTGACTTAATAATGGAAACTGGAATTGATGCACGTGCAGTAGTGTTGGGACACATTCAAAGGGGAGGAACAACTTCAGTGAACGATAGATTGCTAGGAACAATGTTTGGAATTGAAGCAGTGAAATTAATAGACAACAATGATTGTGGAAAGTTGCTATGCTACGTTGGAAATAATGTTATATCCGTAAAAATAGAAGATGTTATCAAGAAGAATATCAATAAACGTTTGTTGCATGATGACCCGTATGTGAAAGCGGCAAAATGTATTGGAGTATATGTAGGCGAGGTGTGATGTACTTCATTTCGGTAAAAAGTTTACACCGAATAATGGAAAAATTAACTACGAGATTGCACGAATTCTCCGCAAATTTATTTCAAATAAGGCATATATACTCAGTTGCAATTTGTCTAACCTTGATTCAGCTTTTTAGTGTAAATTCAATTGCAGAAATAAAGAGTGGTCACTGTAAGCCGTATTATGCGTCACTTAAATCTGACAGGGTAAACTCACATTGTGGGCCAGGAAAAAACTACAAAATCGTGTTTGAATATATACAACGAGGAGTACCTGTAGCCGTTGTTGCGCAATATGACCATTGGAGAAAAATAAAGGATCCAGACGGGGCGGCTGGTTGGATTCATAAGAGCCTTCTCTCTCCTAAAAGATTTGTGATATCGGTTTGTGAACTTTCTCCCCTCGTTAGTGAAACGAATGATTCTGGACGTTTAATTGCAAAAATAAAGAAAAATGTCGTTATGGAATTAGTATCAGTTCGGGGAAACTGGTGTCATGTGAGATTATCTTATGATGCTGGTAAGTACGAAGGCTGGATAAAAAAAGAACATGTTTTTGGTGTTTTCAAAAACGAAACTTGGTAATGGAAATTTCGAACATTCGTATCGAAAAATCGCAATCTATTCTAGATTATACAACTGACAGCGTTGAAAAAGTACGACTATTGCTTTGCTGTGTATGTCGAGAGATTTTTAATGCACAAATACCTTAGAGAAGTGCTATTGTCATAGCTAGTAGGAAAATAATTTGAAATCAGAGAAAGAATTGATGAGCGTTTCTTTCAAACGAAAAAAGGCTGTAGATCTGACGCGCCCGTTTTTGGTATATTTAAGACTATGGTGGGGCTCGTGCGTGTGTTGTCAAGAGTGAATTATCTCCAAAAAGCATCGTGTCTAGTCGAGGTATTATTTAAGTTCAATTACGTCAACAGAACGCCAATCGATTGTCTCTGCGCAATGATATGGCACTCTCTAATAAGGTTAGTTCACAGAGTACTGGGTACAAAATTTTTTGTATTGAGAGCTATTGATGCATTATTAAACTTTGAAAGTAGCGCCACTCCTTGTCGGTTATTGAGGGTAATTCGCAACTATTCAGTTATCTGCGAGAAAATAATTCTTAAACCAATTCTTCCCATTGCTAGTAAAGGACAATTATGCTATGGCTAAAAAAAATAACTTGGTAATACTGCCTCTTGGCGGATTGGAACAAATTGGTGCAAATTGCACGATGATTGGTTACGGAAAAGAATGGATAATTGTGGATCTTGGAATCGCGTTTTACGATAAGCTTGGGATTGAAATTTTAACTCCGGATATTTCATTTCCTGTGAGCGTGAGGGAAAACATCAAGGGGTTGTTTATTACACATGCACATGAAGACCATATCGGGGCGATTCAATATTTGTGGCCGCAACTGAGGTGTCCCATATATCTGACAGAGTTTACTGAGGCAGTATTAAGACAGAAATTGAGCGAATACTCATGGGAGAGCGAAGTTGAAATTAAGACTGTTGCACCACGGCAATCTACAAAAGTTGGCAGTTTTGATGTGGAATACGTGCTAATGGCTCACTCGATACTTGGAGCCAACGGCATCTATATAAAAACACCAGCCGGAACCGTTTTTCATACTGGAGATTGGAAAATAGACGATACTCCTCTCCTTGGTGACGCAGTCGATGATGTGAGGTTGGCAGAAATCGGTGAAGAAGGTGTTGATTGCCTTCTTTGTGATTCTACAAATGTACTAATAAACGATAAAATAGGATCAGAAAATGATGTTAAAACTGCATTAACAAAAATTGTTTCTAAGTATAAGTCCCACAGAATTACTGTGACATGTTTTGCTTCAAATGTCGCCAGGATGGAAACGATATTTAGTATTGCAAAAAAGGCGGGAAGAAGAGTTGCAATCATTGGGAGGTCAATGCGTAGAATGTTGGATATCGTGTCAAATACTTCATATTTTTCGAATCAATTTAAAGAAAGCGTTAATTCTATTTTAGGTGATGAAGCTGTCGGGGATATGCCCCCAGAAAAAGTATTGCTGATTTGTACAGGTTCTCAGGGAGAGGCAAGGTCAGCATTGTATAGGTTAGCAAGAAATGAAAATAAGACGATAAAATTCGGGAAACAAGATGTTGTGCTGTTTTCATCAAAAGTAATTCCTGGTAATGAGCTTTGCATAAGAGAGATGCAAAACTTGATTGTTAAAAGTGGTGCAGAGGTTGTGACAACCGATACTGATGATGGTATTCACGTTTCTGGACATCCAGATAAGCATGCAATTGCACAAATGTACAACTGGCTCCATCCAAGAGCATTAATCCCAATTCATGGCGATGCAAGAATGTTATACGAGCATGAAACTTTTGCGAGAAAAAATGGGATCTCTAATATTCTTGTTGCGGAGTCTGGTGATGTAATTAGCCTCTCTGAAGGTAATTTGTTACGTAAGGTGGAGCATAAAGAAATTGTGTTTAATGCAATCGACGGTACAGACCTTATTCCGTTGAATTCCAAAGTTATCCGAGAAAGAAGTATTATGTCGTACGGTGGACATGTGAGTGCCAGTCTCGTTTTGTCACACGGTGGTAATTTGACATCATTTGAACTTACAGTTAATGGAATACATATTGATAACGATAACAACAAAAAGCTCATGGAGATTATTCGTCAAACAATAACTAATGAAATTGTCAAAAGCGATGGCAATGTTAAATTGCTGAAGAGCGGATGCGAATTGTCGATAAAAAGACTCATCTTCCGACACTTTGATAAAAGACCTGTAGTTGTTATTCACGTACATAAGGTTTAGAGGAGGTATTCATAGTGGCACTGACTAGAACGTATTTGGTACGCATAATATGCGGCCTGGTATTGTTTTTTAGTGGTTGTACAACACATCTTAATAACGATGTCGATGTTAAAAATGAAATAATGCAGGTTGCTAGCAGGTTTGCAACTGGCGATAAAACCGGACTGCAAGAAATTGAAGGAGGATTGTCTGACTCGGAAGTATATGTGTTCAAATCTAGGGAGGGACAAAGGTATGTGTTGAAAAAGGGCGGTAGTTGGCCTGGACGTGATGGTAAACTCATGGAGTTAGCGCTACACAAATTTTGCTCAACTAACGGGATATCGCCGAAACTTTTGTACGTTGATGATGAGAAAAATCCAAAAATTGTTGTAATGGATTATATAGACGGTAAGTTGCTCGCAAGACAGGATTTTTATAATGAGGAATTACTGGATAATATCGTTAAAAATTTGAGGTGCTTGCACAGCATGCCGATAAATCCAACTTTTAAGAAAAGAACTCTACTGTCGGAACTTAAAGCAAGTGTTGCAAGGGTGAAAAAGAAAAATTTGGCTTTGCCAAGTAAATTTGATGGTTGGTGTAAATATTTATTTGAACTTCTTTCAAAGCTTGAATCAACAGCAATGGTTCAGTGCCATTGTGACTTAAGCAGTAGAAATATATTAATAGAAAACAGAAAAAAAGTTTATTTTATAGACTTTCAGTGTACATTACGCGGAAATCCGCTATTTGATATTGCCCATCTTCTTTACAAATTAGATTTGAATGATGAGGAAATTTTGCGAAAGATTTTAAGAAAATACCTAGGCCGTGAAGCGACAACAGCAGAAATAAAGAGGATTTTCTTTTATGAAAGCGTTGCCGCTTTCATTGCTGGACAATTTAGACTCCAGTGGTTGAAAAATACTACGACTGCAGAATTAGACAAATTCATGTCGCAGGCTACTATAAGCAGTTCCCATTATCTCGAAAAAGGAGATCTCAGGAAAAAAGAGTTTCAGACTCTTTCACAGAGAGACAAAATTGAGTATGTCCTGAGTTTTTTCAAAGATTTTTTAAGATTCGGCAAAGAGGCAGGAATAAGTTTTAATGAAGAAGTTGATAGGGATTGAAAATGCATAAGCGTTTAACGATATCGCAAGCAAGGAGTGGACTTAAAAAGAAGGAATTCTCCTCGGTTGAATTAACTGAATACTACATCAAAAATATTGAAGCATTGTTAGATCTCAACGCATTTATAACAATGAACTTTGAAAAAGCAATAGATGCTGCTAAAGTTGCAGATTCAAAAATTGCCAATGGAGAAGATGGATCGCTCCTCGGCGTTCCAATTGCAATAAAGGACCTGTTCTGTACGAAAGGGATGAGGACAACGGCAGGTTCTAAGATGCTTGCAGACTTTGTTCCTGAATATGAATCTACAGTAACTCAAAATCTTTTAAATGATGGAGCAATTTTTCTTGGCAAGACAAATATGGACGAGTTTGCAATGGGCTCTGCGAATATTACTAGCTATTTTGGGCCGTGTTTTTTACGGTATAGAAAGAAATCTGATCCAAATATGAAGCTTGTTCCAGGTGGATCTTCAGGTGGATCTGCAACAGCTATTGCTTCAAATTTATGTATTGCTGCAACTGCTTCCGATACTGGTGGTTCAATAAGACAGCCAGCCGCATTTTCGGGCTTAGTTGGTATCAAGCCAACGTATGGGCTATGCTCAAGATGGGGTATGATTGCCTTTGCTTCTTCCCTAGATCAAGCCGGCCCACTTGCAATTAATGTCGAAGATGCCGCAATTATGCTCAAGTCAATGGCTAGTTACGATGAGAAAGATTCAACTTCAGAAAAGGTTGAGATTCCAAACTATACAGATTTTTTGGGAAGATCAATTAAAGGACTAAGGATCGGCATTGCTAAGGAATACGTCGAAGGGTTAAATGAGGAGAGTTTGAATTTACTACAAAAGGTGGAGTCATGGCTTGTTGATTCCGGTTGCGAAATAACGCATATTTCCCTCAAAACTGCTCCTTATGCGTTGCCAGCGTACTACATAATAGCTCCAGCGGAAGCATCATCGAATCTTGCCAGATATGATGGAATAAGATACGGATATAGGGCTGAAAGTTGTGCAGGAATAGATGAACTTTATGTAAAATCGAGATCAGAGGCGTTCGGAGAAGAAGTTCAAAGAAGGATTTTAACGGGTACGTATGTTTTATCTGCTGGGTATTACGACGCCTATTACACGAAGGCGTTAAAAATTCAGCAAATGATTAAAAACGACTTCGCCGATAATGCTTTTTCGAAGGTCGACATACTGTTGATGTTGACAACTCCAAGCACTGCCTTTGGCATTGAGGAATCCACAAAGATGTCACCTGTGGAAATGTACCTAAATGACGTGTTTACTGTTACAGCAAATATAGCTGGATTGCCAGGAATTTCGATACCAGCCGGGTTATCCAGCGACGGGTTGCCAATGGGAATACAACTATTAGGAAACAGATTTGGGGAAAGTACGATGTTTATGGTTGCCTCAATTATTGAAAGGTGCGCAAATTTTGAGGAACTAAGGAAAGAAATTTTAGTTGTATAGTATTGGAATAAAAATACATATGTCTGCGTTTTATGCAAATTATTCGATTATTTTTAGAGTTGCGTGACTTTTTAGTGGTATGAGTTACTCTATAAGAGAAATACTGAACGTCACGATCCCGGCAGTGCTGACCGCTTTATCGATGAATCTGATGAACGTAGCAGACAAGATAATTCTCATGAATTACTCGATTGATGCGATGAATGCAGTCAACATTTCTGGAAATATGGTATCGATAATCTCTTATATGTTTGTAAGCATGGCATGCACTGCTGAGATATTTGTTGGCCAATACAATGGGGCAAAACAACCGAATAACCTGGCAAGACCAGTGTGGCAAATGGTCTATTTGTCGCTATTTGCCAATCTTATTTTTATACCGTTTGGAATATTTTCAGAATACCTAAATATGCTTCCAGCGTACTACGAGGATGACGGAATAGCTTATCAATCGATTCTCATATACTTTTGTAGCGTACCTTGCATGACTGCCGCAATTTCCTCGTTTTTTGTTGGACAGGGAAAACTCGCTGTTGTTTCAATTGCGGTTTTGATTGGCAATCTTTTAAACGTAGTTTTGGATATCGTTTTAGTGTTCGGAATAAATGGTGTGATTCCTAATCTTGGGGCAAAGGGAGCTGCAATAGCAACTGTAATATCTGAAATTATTCAACTTGCAATTTTAATTTGCGTATTCTTTAGACAAAGTAACAGGAAAATTTTTAAAATTTTTGAAAACATGAGGTTTGACAGAACTTTGTTTAAAAAATGTTGCAAAATCGGATTTCCGATGTCAATTGGTAGACTATTCGAGATATCTGCATGGTACTTCATCTACGTTGTGTTGGGACATGTTTCGAAGGAAATGGCGACAGTTCACGGAATTGCATCCACCGTATTTACAATATTCGCATTTCTCCAAGAGGGGTTGAGCAAGGCGATTTCAACTCTATCTGCAAACTTAATAGGAATGAAGAACCTCGATGGAGTAAAGAGAATATTCAGAATTTTTGTAATAATAACACTGTGCATCAGTGCTCTTACCGCAATTCCATTGGTGATCTTTCCGGAATTTCTATTTAATTTCCAAGATATGACCGGAAATGATATTTCGTCATTCCACTCTGTTTTAAGGGTGCTCTTCAAAATCATAGTTTTGGATATATTTTTGGAAACGTTGGGATGCATCACATGGGGAATATTGATGTCTGGTGGGGACACAAGATATCCAATAATTGCTAATTTATTATGTCTCTGGGGGACCGTTGTAATCCCTGTGATAATAATGTACTATTGTGGGGCACTCGATTCTGTAATTTTAGTTTGGAAATTGTGCATTTTGTGGTGCATTTCTAGTTTATTTTTTATGTACAAAAGGTACAGAAGCCTTAAATGGTATAATAGCGTTGTATAAAGGAGAAAGCAGTATGAAAAAAAAAAAAAGTAATTGCGTTTGTTGCTGGTATAGTTTTCATGGTTGCTTTAGGCTCATTTGCTATAAATGAAAAGATGCTACATCGAAATGTAAAAATCGTCCGAGCAGGTGGAGGTATCGGGAATCAGATGTTCAGTTATGCATTTGGAGTTGCACTTCGTGAAGCAACTGGAAATAAGGTTGTTTATAAAAAAAGAGCACCAATTGAGCCACATGAAAATGTTTCTATATCGGATAAAGTTTTTGTTTCCTTTCAGCAATTTTTCTTTCCAGAAGTTTCTTCTGTTTCATAAGGTTTGAAAAGAGGAGTACTATTCAAAGTAAGCCTATAGCGATGAACCACAGTAATTTTTTTAGGTGTATACATAGCGCAGATTTAGTAGCATGCTTATTGCTTCAATTTTTAACTTGGCTAATCGTTGACGCTGATGGTGGCCAGGGACGGAATCGAACCGCCGACACAGGGATTTTCAGTCCCTTGCTCTACCAACTGAGCTACCTGGCCAGAATTCCTTAAATACTTCCTCACATGTTGCATATTACTACCGGTTATCACTTTCTCCAGCTACTATTCAACGACCAAGGATGTTACCTGTGATCCTACAATACAGAAAAACACTTGTCCAGTCGGATTTTATTTGAATACTATTATACATACGCCACAGACCAATCCGCATAGATCACAATAATTCTCGGAAAATCGCTATTTTCAACAAACCTTGTGTAAGGGGTACACTGAAAGGAACTATCGTAAATAACAACTAAAAACATGTTCAATTCGCTGAATAAGTAAGGTTTTCACGATTGAAAGGGACTAACTTCAATTCACATTCCTTCAGGTTAATAGGTAGACGTAGTACAATGATTGGTACAAATTTTTGTAATGGAAAACTTAGCGATTTTCAATTGTTTTAAAGAGGAAAGGTGAGGTTCAAAAGGAAAAAAAATGTTAGCATACACTATAAGAAAATACGCATGCTCTTGCCTCAAGCGTCTACCAACTGTATTTACGTAGTTCCGGCAACACATGTCTTTTTTATAAGAGAATTTTGCTTCCTTCTTTTTTTGGGGGGATGTTCTGGATTACTATAAATTGTTCTCCTGATAAACCATTTATCTGCCTATATTTCATTATTCATTGTATTTTCTCTCAAATAATTTTTGTACACTTTCGCAAAAAGTCTACTGGATCACGTGGTTAGTGTGAGGGATATATTTACCAATTTCAACTTCAATTTTATACACGGTGTGAACTTAATTCAAGATGCTGCCCCATCATTTTTCAGGAAGTTCTAGCCAATTTTTATAAAAGCCGATGGCAGCTTTTCTTATGTAGTTTTTCTTACGTAACTTCGGATTAGTCAAAGTATTTTTTTCAATTAAGGTGGATATTGGTAAAATATTTGCAGATTTCAGCGCCTCATCGATAGCGTTAACTCTGTCTTTCATTTTTATCTCCTTGTCTTTTTTTGATTCAGAATGGTCGAAAAAAGCTGCAGACATTGCAAAACATGCCAATTTTTGCGCCAATTTTACAGTTTTGAATTCTTCCATATCAGGGGGACGACCGAAATATTCCTTCAAAAATATATCTAAATTGTGCCCATTTATTCCGTTCGACAACGTAACGTATCCAAGCTCTTGAAACAAGTTTGCTATTCCGCAGCTTCCGGGGTTTATAAACACAATCTTATCTGATAAAATAATAATGTTTTGAGGATTGAGGTTGTTATGACAAAGTACCATGTACATTTCAAAATTGTTTGATAATTTTTTATATTTTTCGTATGACTCCCAGAAACTGGAAGGTACCGCCGTTTTTCTTTTTGCAATATTTTGGCACAGTTTTTTAACGTAACTCGCTTGCCTTTTTTCTCGCATAATAACTTTACATTTATGTAGTTTTTTTAAAACATTGGCAAGTGTTTTTAAAATTTTCTCATCATGAAAATTCTCAAATTTTGCTGTTTTTCCATTCAAGAATTCCACAACATACATTGAGTTATCAGCGGCTTTTCCAATAAAACTTGCTCCTATTCCACATTCCGAGAAGATTCTTGTCAATTCAATTTCTTCTTTTCTTGCAGCATCCACCTTTGTCTTACTGAATACATTTAGTACATATTTCTTTTTACCGACCGAAAATGCGTACTTGCCAGCTAGACCTTTCCAATTGCCAAGTTTGCTCAGTTTTATTTTTTGAGGCCTTACATCCATTACCTTTGCAGTTATCTCCGCCAAATTCACATCTTTGCAATTCACATGGAAAGTACGTGTTATTGCTGTAATAACAAAGAGTATGAGCAAAAATCCTTTGAAAAATTGCATGTAAAATTCCCCGAAAATTACTAGATTTGCATAAATTTTAATGTAAACAATAATCTATATGCTTATCAAGCATCATGGCGGTTTTATCAGTACCTGGACAAAACTTTAGGCTTCATGTAGAATGCTAGCGTTACTTGAAAAATCAGTAAGCACACTATGAGTTCAGTTCCAAATACACTTCCGCTAGTCGCCTTAAGGGATACAGTAGTTTTTCCGGAATTTGTTGTCCCGCTTTTCATTGGGCGGCAAAAATCGGTTAAAGCGGTGGAAACGGCATTTGAACACGATAAGCGCGTTTTGTTTGTGACGCAAAAGGATCCAACTATAGATGTCATTACCTCTGCTGTCCTCTATCGTTTTGGTACAGTATGTCACATTGATCAAATGATAAAGCTAACCGATGGAACTATAAAAATACTGGCAGATGGCCTTTATAGAGCGGAAATTGAAGATGTATATGATGATGAATTAATGATGTCGGGTGTCACTGTTGAGGCATCTATAGAGCGCGGAGATAGTAAAGAACTTGATGGATTGAGATTGGCAATTTTGTCAAACTTTGAAGCATTCTTTAGACAAAATAAAAAGCTTCCTCCAGATGTACTGACATCGATCTCCTCAATAGAGGATCAATCAAAACTATGCGATACTATAGCATCTTACCTCCCGCTCAAAATAAGCGAAAAGCAAGAAATATTGGAAACAGTCTCAGTTAAAAAACGTCTTGAAAAGCTCATTTATTTAATGGAAGAACAGTCAGAATTGGTCCTTGTTGAAAAAAAGATAAAAAGTCGTGTCAAAAAGCAGGTGGAAAAAAATCAAAAGGAATACTACCTCAATGAACAACTGAAGGCTATATACAGGGAGCTTGGAGATGCAGAAGACGCTAATCAAGAAGTGAAATCGTTGGAAGAGCAAGTGAAGCGTTCACACATGTCAAGTGAAGCAAAAGAAAAAGCATTTCATGAGTTAAGAAAATTGAAAAACATGCCTCCATTATCGCAGGAGGGAGGAGTTATAAGAACATACGTAGATTGGCTGTTAAATATCCCTTGGTTGCCATCAAAAAAGGAAACGTCGATGCATGAAGCAGAGGAAATTCTAAATAAAAACCATTACGGACTCGAGAAGGTTAAAGAGAGAATAATGGAGTATTTAGCAGTTCAGAAGAGAGTTTCCAAAGTAAAAGCGCAGATAATGTGCTTTGTTGGTCCTCCAGGTGTTGGAAAAACATCACTTGGAAAAGCGATTGCAGACGCGACAAACAAGTCATTTGTTAGGGTGGCTCTTGGTGGAGTTAATGATGAGTCTGAAATTAGAGGGCACAGGAAAACATACGTAGGAGCAATGCCTGGTAAGATAATACAGGCAATAAAAAAAGCAAAAACCGTAAATCCGGTTATCATGCTCGATGAAATCGACAAACTTGGAACTGATTGGCGTGGTGATCCAGCATCTGCACTACTGGAAGTATTGGATCCGGAGCAAAATAACGCGTTTGTCGATCACTATATAGAAATTCCATACGATTTATCTGATGTAATGTTTATAACGACTGCGAATAGTATGAATATTCCACACGCACTTCTTGACCGTATGGAGGCAATAAATCTTTCTGGATACACCGAAGAAGAGAAACTAGATATTGCGAAGATTCACATAATTCCCAAGCAGCTGGAATTGAATGGATTACAGTGTGATGAATTAACAATCTTGGACTCCGCAATAATGGCCATAATAAGGGATTACACAATGGAATCCGGAGTTCGCAACCTTGAGCGTGAAATCGCTAAAATTGCCCGTAAGGTTGTGAGAAAAATAGTATCCAGTGAAAACTCTCTCGGAAATATGAAAGTCGATATAGCTGATTTATCAAGCTTCTTAGGAACAGAAAAATACAGTCAGCTTAAGGCTCAAAAAGATGCACAAATTGGAGTTGTGATGGGACTTGCATGGACTGAATTGGGAGGAGATGTACTGGAAATAGAGACACTTCCAGTCGCAGGAACTGGAAACATAATTTCTACTGGAAAGCTCGGTGATGTTATGCAGGAATCCATAAAAACAGCCTACAGTTATGTAAAATCACAACATGAAAAATTTGAATTAGATAGGGAAGAATTTGGCAAAATTGACGTTCATATTCACGTTCCAGAAGGGGCCGTTCCAAAGGATGGACCATCTGCAGGCATCACAATTTGTACATCAATCGTTTCCGCATTAACGAAAAGGAAAGTCAGGCCTGATATTGCAATGACTGGTGAAATGACACTTGTTGGTAAAGTATTGAGAATTGGAGGCCTTAAAGAAAAACTTTTGGCCGCAAGAAGAAGCGGTATAAAAAAAGCATTCATTCCGGCTGAAAACAAAAAGGATATTCCGGAATTGCCAAAGACATTAATTAACGAAATAGAAATAAAATACGTAAATCATATTAACGATGTTTTTGAGGAAGTTTTTATATAGTGATCGTACATTTCTCTTTTTTCAGCGCTACCGAAAGATGCACACGCAATTACAATTAATATTGTTGATTTTTGAAAAAAAGCAACAACAGAAGCTGTGGGAAGAAAATTGCAAAAAGGTGTAAAAATTCTGCCTGCTAAAGCAGTTTCGTTACATAACTAGCAAAAAACAAATATTTGAAGAAAAAATTTTATTAGTAACGAAACCCGGTGTGATTTTCGATAGTTTAAAGAATTAAAGGTAAAGAGTTTAAAGGGAGACAAAAGCGCTAGCAGACACATGATATCAGGAAGTATACAAAGTTCATCAAACAACCAAACTTTCAAAAAGAGTTCATTAAGTACATTTAACAGACAAGAAAATCACTATCTCTCATATAGTTAGAAGGGTTTAAAATTGTCGCAAGTACAGGAATAAACGAAAAAGATTTGTTATTCGATTTACCTCAATTGCAGGATGCACATTAGAAGTTATTATTTCACAATTTTATTTACTTAGTAAATTACCTGACTATCTGAAAAAGAAGATAAAACCAAAAAAGAGAGAGACTTGCCAAACATTAATTCAATTGAAATATCATTTTAGTTGATTATTTAATATGTTAGTGTATTTGCATGTAAGTCAAGCACTGTAAATTACGGCAAAACGGCAAAAGCTGTTAGAGTTTTCGTAGTTTGTACAATAACAAGAACCGCTATAAAGTTATCTGGAATCCCCCACAATACAGCTATAAGATCTTTTTATAAATTGCATCGGAAAATTTGGCCAGACGAAAGCTATTTTAGTGGTCCTAAGAATTTGAAATTTAAACATTATAAAATCAATTATTCAAAATTGTTTGTTGATCGGCACAACCGTATCAGTAGTATAGAAAACCTTGGGAATCAATATAAAGGACACATGAGGAAATTCAATAGGATTGATAAAAAACACATCTTAAAAGAATATTTTCGATGGTTTTAGATATCAGCCAAAAAACTAAAGTATGCAACAATAATTTCTGCTGTTGAAGATCGGGGAAAGTAGGTTCTATACTTAGAGCAAGTTTGCATTTTCCTTGTAAGCATCATATGGATAGCGTAAATGTGCTTTTACTGACTGGAACCTTATTTTCCACCGGATTTATTGGACTTTTGAAGCAAACTGATCTTGTGAAGACGATGATTTCCATAGAGATCATGCATGTAGCCGGAATCATCAATTTTTGCCATCTTGCCAGAAAATATTCTGCGATGAACGGCTATCTTATTAGCATAATCTCAATCATTCTAAGTGGATTAGTTTTTGCAGTTGTTTTTATGATTTTAAATTCATGCACAAATGATAGTGACGGTTCTGACTTATTGGAGGAGGACACGTAATCCAATGATCGAACTTATTCAACAGTTTTTACTGTTGATTTCTGGGGCATGTGGCAGTGTCTTTAACATATTCAAAATAGCCAAATACGGAACGTTGGTATCATGCTTCATGTCGGGAATATTACTATTTTTGCCGCCAACAAAAGTTGCAATTAATTGGTTTGAAATCGGGACGTTAAACTTTAGGTTTGAGTTTCAGTTCGGAATAACGGAAACCCTGGTGTGTACTATCATAACAATGATACTAACATGTCTGTACTTTTCCAAAAAAGTGGATACCATTGATAAATTGGCAGGAAAAAAACTCGGAATTTTAAACGTATTTGCATTTTTTATGTACGTAACTATATCCTCGCAAAATTTGTTTCAATTTTACATTGGAGTGGAGGTGCTTGGATTAATATCCAGCATACTAGTTAGTCTTGAAAAAAATTCATATCCACAATCTTTTAAGGTTTTTTTATTCAACAAGTTTGCGAGCTTACTTTTTATTGTCGCAATTCTTCTGATTGTCACTGCAACAAAAAGTTTTGATTTTGCACATATACGGCTGATGTGTGAAGGACATGAGCAAAATAAACTTTTCATTCCTGCTTGCCTTTTGTTGATTTCATGCCTATGTAAAGGAGCACAAATGCCATTTTCACACTGGCTAGTTGATGCATCGAAAGCGAATATATTTGCTTCAATTTTAATACATTCAGGTACCATCGTAACGATTGGAATTATATTCATTGCAAAGTGTTCTTTCCTTTTCACATGTTTTCCAGTTCTACAAAAATCTATGGTTGCTATCGGAATATTTACAGCCTTTTGGATGGCATGCAGTGCGCTTACACATAACAACGTAAAGAAAGTGATAGCGTGTTTGACCGCTTCATCTGCCGGTCTGATGTTTGTGATATGTGGTGTTGGTGAATATTCTTTGGCTACGCTATATCTCATGTGTCACGCACTAGCGAAGTCAGTGCTATTTCTGTGTTTTGCGTACCTGATATTTGCCATGTCTGGAGAAAAAAAATTATTCAACATGACAGGAATTGGAAAATTTTTTCCCAAAATCAGGACTACTATTTTAGTTGCTCTTTTATTAAACATTGGCTTTCCATTCGTTGTTAGTTTTTTCCCAAAAGCTTTTTTTATGAAATATCTGATATCTCGTGAAATGTATTTACTTATTGCCGCTAGCGTAGTAGTTAACATTATTGCAATAATTGCTATCCTGAGAATGGTGGAAATCATAACTTGTCCTAGACCTTGTCGTGAAGCGGGAGACGTTGGAATAGCATTATCGAAAAAGCATGATGAATTCAATATGATTCCAGTCTGGATACTGGTTACAGTATCAACTTTTGGCTCGTTTGTAATTTGGAATATTTACAAATCTGGAGGACTTTGTTTAGGTTGGGTGGAAACAAGCAATATGTATTGTAGCCATTCGAATTACATTATTGAAACTGTTGTAGAAGTAGCACAAATCACGGTTGCAATTTTGGCAATTGTAGTCCTCATGAGGTTTTCGAGATTAGAAGTTGATACCAAGCTCTTAAAGTTCTTAATTTTGATATTTAAACATAACAAAATATACGGAGCAATTTACTCCGTAAATCAAACAGCAGCTCTACACTTTGCGAAATTCGTAAATGAATTGAATGAGGAAATTGCAAATATCGCGTCCTCAAAGGTTTTGAGGGGCTTGCATTTCATTAGTTTCATGGTGTCAAAACAACAGAAAAAATCTCTTGGATTTCACGCTTTATGGATGTGGATGGGGCTCGTTGTGCTGACAGTAACAGCGCTGATTAGAAAACCATAGATGTTTGAATTGTATGTTGCCATTGCTACGGTACTCACGCCACTAATTGGCAGTTTTCTCACTATGTATTCGAGTAATAAAAACATGATCAATGTGAAGAGTATTTCATTGTTAACAACATTGTTTACATTGTTACTTACGATATACGAATTATTACTTTTTAACACTTCTTCAAATAATGTTCAATCTTTTCAAGGAGATTGTTTTAATATCACAAAACATTGGCTTTTGGTCGATGGGTTTGGAACCACATTTGCTGCCGTTATAAGTCTTGTTTGTTTTGTTTGTGTATTATGGACGGTGAGAGGAGAAACATCAAAAGACAAGGTAATTTTCAGCTCCATATTACTATTTGAAGCGCCTGCAATTGGTGCCTTCTATGCGAAAGATATGTTTTTGCTATTCATGTTAATAGAAACTTCAATTATTCCCATATATGTCATCATGTCAAATTATAGTAAAGGTTCGTTTAATGCGATTTTGCAATTGTTTTTATATGGAGTAGCAAGTGCTTTATTGATATTAACCGCACTAATTATGATATACATCGAAACTGGTACATCGAACTTATGCGAGATTTATAAACTCGGAATCAAAAACTTTACGGCATTTTGGCCGTTGATAACAGGAATTTGCATAAAGATTCCGATTTGGCCGTTTTATCACTGGGTTCCGGTTGTTCACGTTGAATCTCCAACGGTGTGTTCCTCGCTATTGGCGTCAATAGTTTTAAAATTTAGTAGCCTCTTGGTAGTACGTTTCATAATTCCGCTCTTCGAAGGAATACTCTCATGCCACGGCAATATCATTGCTTACATCACATTAACGAGTGCGATATTCGCAACATTGCAACTGATGCGACAAAATGACTTGAAGCGGATGTTCTCATACTACTCAATTGTGCACATGAACTTATCCCTCGTAATCTTGCTCGGAAAAATCGAATGTCGATACTTCACATTCTCTGTAATACAACATAGTTTTTCGATAGCATTATTATTTTTCACTGCAAGTCTCACAAACAAGCATTTCTCAACAAGATTAATTTCTGAATTAAAATTGTCATCCATGAACTTCCACACCATAAAAAAAACACTACTGCTGTCGTTTCTTGCGTTGATTGGAATTCCAGGTTCAAGCGGATTCATTGAAGAGATAATTTCAATTTATGCTGGTGCTAAAATCTCACAAATCTGTGCAATAATGATAGGTATCATTATTTTGCTTTCATCAAGTTTCGCATTTTACATTTACATCGTATGCTTTGGATACTACAAAACCACTGATTATGTAACAAAGTATTCTTGCATCGACCAATACAAGAGATTTGCATTTTTTGTACTTTTTACTATTATACTTATCCTCGGTGTCTTCCCCAATTTAGTTTCGACCTATTGCGGACAATAGGATATTCCTTTATCCATCATAAAACAACGGACAGGTGCAGCTGCGGAAGAACCTACGATTGTATAACATAGTTTGGGGAAAGAATGTTAGTAGTTGAAACAAACTGCACCTATCATTAATATAACATGAATACACAAGTATTGCAAAGTATTTTTATTTATTATATTTTACAAAGTCTACAACTTTACTTCTGTCGATTGTTTTTATTTTCAACTTTTCATTATCAATACTCATAAATTTTACAGTAACTGTGAAGTTTTTTCTTTCGTCTTCACCAATTATTAGTGCTAATCGGCACTTCAATCTATCGGCAAATTTCATTTTTTTTCCTAAATTTCCAATATGGATGAATTCAGTTGCAATACCGTAACTTTGGAGCTCTTTAAATAAACAAAATGCATTATCATTATCTGCATCAGAAACTGGAATCACCGCTACTTTATCATTTTTGGATGAAAATTTATCACTATCCAGAAACAATAGAAGTCGTTCAACACCGATGGCAAATCCAACGCCTGAAACATTTGGGCCACCAAATATGCTCAGTAAACTATCGTACCGCCCTCCACCACCTAATGCGTCCCCATATACTCCACCAGTTGATTTTAATTCAAATGTTGTGTGACTATAGTAATCAAGTCCACGAACCAGTGCATTGCTAATTTCGTAGCTCATGTGATATCCATCAAGTAATTGACATACTTTTTCAAAATATTCTCCAGCTTCTTTACTCAAGTAATCCGTGATAACAGGCGCCATTGAACATATTTCTATATCATCTTTATCTTTTGAATCCAAAATTCTTAATGGATTTTTGATCAACCTATCCTTAGATTCTTGCGATAGCTTATCTTCATATCTCGAGAGATATTTCACTATCGCCTTCGTGTAATTTTCTCTAGTTTTTTCATCCCCAAGGGTATTCAGCAGAATTTTAAAATCAAAAATGCCAATTGCATTTAAAATTTCGGTTGAAATTGCAATTGTAATGGCGTCCGTATAGGGACTTTTATCGCCGACACATTCAAATCCGATTTGATGAAATTGGCGATAACGTCCCTTCTGTGGCCTGTCATATCTGAACATCTGGCCGTAATACATTAATTTTAACGGTAATTTTTGTGTCATTGCCTCAGTAACAATTGCCCTTATCACTCCTGCAGTGCCTTCAGGCCTGAGCGTGATCGATTCTCCTCCCTTATCAGTGAATGTATACATCTCCTTCGAAACAACGTCTGTATCATCCCCTATTGATCTCTTAAAAACCTCGGTATATTCGACGATTGGAGTATTTATTACTTCATAACCGTACTTCTCCCCTACTTCTCTTGCCTTTGCAATTATGAAATCATATTTTTTTACATCGAAACCGTAGAGATCTTTCATTCCACGAACAGGTCTAAATTTCATATGACCACTGAGTTACGGCTCTTTGCGAGATAGTACGACAAAATGTGGTATTTTTACAAGCAATGTTCTCTATTTGAACATTGTGATACGGCACAGTACAAAGAGATTTACACCATTAACTATTCTAACGTGTTTAAACCGCTTCGACGAAATGCAGCAAGATTAATATCTCAGGTAAACTGCGTAAATTATTCTACAATTTCACGATTGAACATTTTAAAAAATCTCCTTTATATTCCCTGAGTTTGCTGTTGTATCTATAGTATTGTCCATTCCATTTCAGTGCTGTAAAGGCCACATTTTGAAATTTCGCGGGAGGTTTTAAAATTATCACCTCAAATATTTCCTTGAAGTCTTCATCCACGCCGAGCAATCTTGCTGATCCGCGGATATTTACAATTTCACTGTACATATTTCCAGTAGTTTGAGATGTGTCCTCGTTATATACGAGTAATGTCATTGTTTCTCGGAGTTTTGCAATTATTTTTTTCATGTGCAGTTCCCTAATTTATGGACATTGGTCTGTGTAAATCAATTATGTGCTTCACATATTTTGATTCTAAAATATCTTCTTCCGAACACTCGTATATGTTCTTTGCAATTTGCAATACCGCAAATTGCAAATCTTTTGATATTTCAGCGGAGTTATCCGTCATTCCAGCGATATACTTTATTTCAATTGGATATCGTGACCCATTCGTTATTACACATGTCTTGTTGCCACATATTTCTGTGGTATACGGACATTTTTCTTTTAAGTTTTCATTTATAATCTTTTTTACCGATACGACATTTTGTACATACGCCGCTGGCAGTTGTATTTTTTTCGATGAAATAAATTCACTACTGTAATGTATATATTTGTATTTCTTTTTTAAAATTGGTTTGCCGATGCTATTTTCAAGAATCTCTGTCGCCATGTCTATGATGGCCTTCAGATATTCATCTTCGTGATCATGTTCCAATCTCAAATGAGATTTGAAAGTTAATAAATCCAAAAAGCGATTTTTGGCCTGTTCAATAATTATATTCATATATTTTGCCCTTTCTAATTTTGTTAAAATTGGGACACTGTGGTGTTGGTGGATTTAGAAATCGTTAAATTTCGAAATTCATATCACAACGCGTTTTCACTTAGTTGTACGACAATGTCACTGACATTGTGCAAAATCCAAGTTCAACGGACAAAACGTACATCCAAGCGATTGCTAAGGTCCCACTCATGGTTATTTAAAAACGGAGAAAATACCGCTTTCGTCTTTCATGTTAAAGCGCCTCCCATTAATTTGTCAAAAAATAATTTGTCCCATGAAACTAAGATCAGTCAGCACACATATACGGCGCTAAGTACACGACTGAGCAATGACATCAATACGGAAAATTTGTTACTTAAAGTACCACCTAAATAGGAAGCAGTTTTTTCGAGTTTTTGTTTTTGGATTGACCCACAGGTATATTCTTTTCAAATCTTCACCGGCTGGATTTGTATAATCATGTGATTCCTTAAAACTCATATTGAATGGTGCAATTTCCAAATTGATAGGTGTGCAACCACCAAGCACTGCACTCTTGTCATTGCAGATTTCATTATTTGGATCGAAGTTATGCGTCAGTATTGCACGCTTGAAATTCGGAAGAATTCTTGTCACAAAATATTGTATTCTTTCCATATTCCAATGCTGTAACACGTCCTTAACTATTAGCAAATCCGCGCTTTGCCTT
>JAITDA010000078.1 GCA_031282805.1 Holosporales bacterium | reverse complement strand
CATATTGGATATATAAACTTTCTTGTTGGTCCAAACGGAAGCGGGAAATCTAATTTTGCTCGAGCGCTGAGATCAACACTTAACAATGGCAGACTCCTTGGAACAGATCGACTAAGCAGAATGGAACAAATAGATACCATGAGAAATATCTTCGGCGATCCTCTATCTGGAGGTTTTTCTAAAGATCAATTTCAAAATTATAAGGAGGCTGGGCAGCAAGGGTCAGGAATAGACACTTTAATTATACTTGAAGAGCGAATGGATCTAAGAATCCAAGTGGAAGCAACGCTTAGCCATCTTTTCAACAGAAAGATATTTCTTGAATGGGATTCCGGTTATTTACTAGCTCATGCTGTGATAGGCGCAACAGGATCGTCGTATCGTTTTGATAGAGAAGAATGTCACGGAATCAAGGAGTTACTAGTCCTTTTGACTAATCTTTACAATGATGAGTACCCATTTCTAATTATCGACGAGCCGGAATTAAATCTTCATCCACAATATCAAGCCTTTTTTATGCAGGAGGTAAGAAAAATTGCAGGCAAACCTGCAAAGGGAACAAATAAAAAAATTGTATTTTTGGTTACTCATTCACCATTCATATTGGATTTCAAAAACATTAACGATGTTAAGTCTGTTATTTCGTTTAGTGTTGATCATCAAGAGCCTAAACATATATATGATATTGATCCTGAAAAAGCAAAGCGAATAGCATCGCTTGTTCCACGGCTAAATGTTCATCACAAACAGTTATTCTTCTCGGATAATCCAATTTTTGTAGAGGGGATACTGGATGCGCAACTAGTGGGAGCTATCCAAGAAAGTCGCGGAGTATCTGTTGCAGGGGCGGGTAGCTGTATTATTGATGCAGGTGGATGCGAAGAAGTTAATCAATATCTAAAACTATGCATTGCATTTGGCAAAAAAGCCCATTTTCTATATGATCTTGATAGCTTGTTTTTTGGAAATCTGAAGTCTTGCATAAAGGGTGAAACAAAAGTTCAGAGCTTTCTCGCAACTGCGGGGATCGGCAGAGACCTATCTATCTATTGTGGTGAATTAGATCACAAGTTAACTAAAATGATAGGCAATTTATTGCGAACTCCTCCATCAGGAACTTTAGCTCCGCTGATGGAGTACTTGCTGGCGCTTGGTGATAGAAAATCATGGAACGCAAAAACTATGGCAAAAGCGCGAGTTGCCGTAATAACAGCTATCAGCCGTTATGAAAAAGATGCGATGCCTGCAACCTACCAAGCCGATGTTGAAGATGTAAGAGGAAGGTTAAATCAGATTGTGTTTGCTCTAAAAGAGAAAAATATTCACCTCCTATCTGGTGGAACGATAGAGCGCTATCTTCCTCATTACCAAGGAGATGAATACAATCTAAAGGATGAAGCAAAAAGAAATGCTGTCAATAAAGAGTTGGAGGAGCTATCCAAAGGTCCAACAGAAGAAGATATTAAAGCTCGTTATGGTGAACTTTATAATACAATTTGTCTGCTTCCTTCAAAGCCGAGTGTAGATGTAGATAAAGTGATTAAAGCATATTTAAGTCAATATATTCATGACCTTCAACAAACGATTGTGACAAATCCGCTATGGACACAAGAACAAATACAATTCCACATGAACAATATTCAGAAATCAACAACGAAGGTTTTTTCTGTGGAAAACTTTTCGAGAGTTAGCGAAAGAAAATTCTCTATTGATGTTTTAGTTTCTAAAATGTCAGGTAAAGAAAATAAGCGGGTGCGCGTAACACATGCCACTAAAGCAGGAATAGGCGACTTTGAGGTCATTCCAGAGTAATGCAACATAATATCATTTGCTATACTATACTTCGAAACCACAAGTCGCTACTATAATGTAATAACTATTCAATTGTTATTGAAATTTGAATTGTTCTATGAACTAATTTTACTGCCGATACAAGCAAGGAATTAGGACATTCGCTTATTTTTTTGTGCGACATGGATACCGTACATGCTGATATCAAAGCAAATGAAAGCAACTTTTGTCAGATAAATCGATGCGCCAAAATATTAAATAACGGAGAGTATCATGAGCAGTATTTACACATGCTTCATTCATACGCCGATTGGAAAAATGCGCGCGGCAGGCAAAGATGAAGCTATCGCTGGGCTTTGGTTTGAGGGGCAGAAATAACTAGCCCCAACAGAAGCGGTTGGATAGAGGCAAAGGGATACGCAGTTCTTGAGACTTTAAAGATTTGGCTTGAGGGGTATTTCGCGAGCGAAAAGAGAGAACATAATATCTTGTTATCGCCCGAAGGAACGACTTTTCAGAAAAAAGTCTGGAATATTTTAAGACAAATCGGATATGCCAAAAGCATAACTTACGGCGAAATCGCAAAATTACTAGCTCACGATATGAAACTTTCAAAAATGTCAGCCCAAGCCGTAGGCGGCGCAGTTGGTCACAATCCGATATCAATACTCATTCCATGCCACAGAGTCGTAACTGCAAATGGAAATTTGACGGGATACGCAGACTGAATTGATAAAAAACGGTTTTTACTTGAGCTTGAAAAAAGGTGCAGCTTAATTTGAACCGCCAAAGTCGATAATAAAAGGAAATAGAGAGATGAGTGGTTTACGAGAACGCTTACTAGATGAAACATTAGAGCCAGAATGCAGAAATAATCATTTGGATGCAATACGCGAGCGCCGCGAATGGCTTGCGACCCGTCTTGACGAACCAAACCTGTACCATGACGCGCGGCGTATGCGGATATGGGCGATTGCCTCCGAAAGCTTGGATCTCATTATCTTGGACTATTCCGAAGGTTTGCCGATAGAAACAATGGCGTCCAAATTTTCGGAAATGATTGATTGGCGCATGAAGTCATTCGCGCCGCATTCAAAATATAAAACGGAACCGTTTTATATTTGCGAAAAAGATACCTATCATCACCTGTCGATGTTGTTTTCTTTGGCAAAACTTCTGCATTTATACGAACAACTGCCGTGCATTCTTGCCTTGTTGAACGCTAAAGATGAAAATAATCGGAGCGTCGATGAACTCTATGAAACGCTAATCCAAAAATTGGGTTTGCCCACGAAACCGACAACGGCATGTCTGCCTTTCAATGCGCATAATATTTTACTGGACGCCATCCGCGCCAAACCACATGA
>JAITDA010000048.1 GCA_031282805.1 Holosporales bacterium | reverse complement strand
TCCATTTAAGCATTTCATAATCTTCGTTGATGAGGCGGCTATTATGTCGTATTTTCCACAACTCTTTTTGACGTATTCCAAAAATCCACCGGATTCCTTTACAAGTATTATTCCACTTGCAATATCCCAAAGATACGCATCACTTGAGATGACTGCATCGTACTTTCCGGCAGATAGGTAGGCTAAATCTAATGCCAAGCTACCAGTCTTCCTAACAAAAGCACCCAAATTCGATATTTTGATGTCAAGATCAAGTGGTACTCTCGTGGCAATTACCGCCTCCTCAAGATTTTCTCTCATCGAAACCCTTAGTCTATTTCTATGACTTACGAACGCACCAAGACCAGTTTCTGCCACGAAGTAGTCTCCACGTATTGGGTCAAACGTCACGCCCGCCACAACTTCTTCACGATTCATAAGTGCTATGTTTATCGCGAAATATGGAATACCTCGCATAAAATTTGTGGTTCCGTCGATTGGATCAACAACCCAGGTTAAAGAGTTATTTTGCCCACTAGTGAATCCCGATTCTTCGCATAGAAATGAAAAATCCGGTCTTGCTTTTGAAAGTTCTTTCATGATTTTACACTCTGAGTTCCTGTCTGCAGATGTAACAAAATTTTTAAATCCCTTCCTAGAAATTTGTAATTTCTCGAGCTCACCAAAATCCCTGATTAATCCAAAAGCAGCTTTCTCTGCTGCTTTTGTCATGATATGCAATATTGCAGACGTGTTCATTTCGTCGTTACTTGGCTCTCTCTACGTAAGCAGACGTCGAAGTATCCACAACAACTTTGGCTCCTACTTCGACATGTTGTGGAACCATGATTCTAATTCCATTTGACAATACGGCTGGCTTATAAGAGGATGTTGCTGTTTGCCCCTTAACAACTGGCTCAGCCTCAACAATTTCTAAGACAACGGTAGTTGGTAATGAAACACTTATTGGGCTACCTTCATACATACACACGCTAACAATCATTCCGTCCGACAAAAATTCTACTGGTTCTCCGACGATGTCAGCTGATATCTGTATTTGTTCATATGTTTCTTGATTCATGAAATGCAAGTCTTTGCCATCCTTATAAAGAAACTGAAAGGCAATTTCTTCGAGGAAAACTTTCTCTACAGTTTCGGCGGCGCGAAATCTTTCATTCAATTTTGCGCCACCACGCAACTCCTTCATTTCAACCTGCATGAAAGCACCGCCCTTCCCTGGCTGTACGTGTTGGGTTTTCGTGACAATCCAGAGCTTGGAATTGTGCTCTAAAACATTTCCTATCCTTATGTCATTCGTACTAATTTTCATACTACATCCGATACATTGTGGTAGCGGAGGAGGGACTCGAACCCCCGACACGCGGATTATGATTCCGCTGCTCTAACCGGCTGAGCTACTCCGCCAAAATCACTGACAATGACATCTTGCTATAAAAGCCCAAGAATTTCAACGGTTTATTTTGTCACAAGTGCTGAGGCAAGACGAATTTTTTATGAACAGTTCAACCATAGTTTTTTCAAAACAGGAATATACATCTATCTGTACAACGGCAAATAATGCTACAACATTGTGCTTTGAAAAAACTTCTACGATATGTCTCAAGCGAAATATCTCTACACATTTGCCTTATTTTATCTACTTTTTGCGAAAAAGATGGATTACTTTTTTTTTGAAGACAATCCTTTTATTTGGCGTACTCACCGTTGAGCATCGTAGGAGTTTTTTAGAGATACGATATGTTTTATTACTAGAATGCCAAAAATTCTCTAAAAGGCATTGGCCAATTGTCCTGACAATTCACTCTAAACTCGCGGAAAATAAACGAATAATTAACTATTCCACTGTTAAAATGTACTGGTAAAACAGTGGCGTTATGACATCAATTCATGGGAATAGCAACAAGAATATCCAACAAACTTGAATTTATAAAGAAGCTAGAGCTGTGTCCATTGGCATTAAATTTATATATAGACAAATACTCATTTTCCATGTTTTTAAAGGATATTATTGCGGGAATAAAAATATTCTTGCTCTTATTTCCCGTTGCGTTTTCGTTACCATTTTTTTGTGGTACCTATCCTACACAGGGAATAATCGCTTGTGCTGTTGCGGCACTAATCGGGATCATCTTTGGTGGATCAAAGTACCAGATTTCATCAATTGCTTTCCCGATTTGTGTTGTAACTTTTGAAATAATATCAAAATACCAATATAAAGGACTATTGTATACCGCAATTTTTATTGCTGTGATTTTGGTTATTTTTGGGCTCTTGAGGCTGAGTGAGGTATTAAAATATATTTCATATTCGTTTGTTTCGGCACTCTCGGTTTACGTTGCATTATCAATAATTGTCAGTCAAGTCCAATACATTCTCGGAATAAACTCAATTCAATCTTCTCAGGGACTTTTAGAGAACATCACACTCTTGAGAGGAAATCTTGAAAATGCAACATTAGGAGGTTTTATAAGCGCAACATTATTTATACTACCGATATTTTTACTGAGAATATTTTTGAAGGGGTTTTCTCCATTTTTTTTCTATATCGTTATTGGTTGCACAATTGCATACATTGGAAGTCTCGACCTCATTCCATTAACGTTTGAAATTAAAACAATTGGTAAAGAAATCATAACGAGTCAAGCGATTGATAATATATTGACGATATCAAATACCGTTCCATCACAAACATTCCTTGCAAATGCTCTGAGCTACGCCTTCGCAATCTCGCTGGTAATTGCATCTCAAGCATGTTTTTGCACAAATATTTCATCGAGTATAACCGGAGACCGTAGAGTACAGACAAATGCCGAACTGATTTCGACTGGAATATCAAGCCTAGTGTCTGTTGCATGCGGTGGACTACTCGTATCTCCAAATACAGGCTTTACGTTAAAAAATGTTGAGTATAAAACCAAAACAATAATCGGTTCAATTATCATTACAATGTTGGCAGGTATTTTTATATTTTTCAGTGATATTGTTTTGAAATTCGTTCCGATAAATTGCATTTCAAGTATTTTGCTAATTCTTGCTTCATCAGAATTGATCAATAAAAAAATCACACAATACTTCAACCTGAAATCAAGTGAAAGTTGTACATTTCTTATCACGTTAATTGTTGTAATATATTTTGGCTTTATTCCGGCAACAATTGTCGGTTTTACAATGTCAAGCATGTTTTTTGCCAGAAGAATGGTGAGAATTAAAGATGCGATGGTACATACGACAAAAGATCACGACACTGGTGCTGCCGAGTTCATGGCAAACAAGAATGGTTTCTCAAACACATTGAAGATTCCAGAACACATTTTGAAAAAGATAGAAGTGGTTCAGGTAACAAATGTTTTATTCTTAAATATAGCTAAGCTCGTCGAAGAAAACCTTGGTAAAAAGGGAAAATTTCCAAGCGCTTTGATAATATATTTCAAAAACGTACCTTACATCGACGGGGATGGATTAATTGCCATAAAGCAAATTGTTAAGGATGCAACGCTCCATGGAGCAATCGTTGTAATTTCCGGAACAAACGGCGTACTGCTTGATATTCTGCAACGAAAGGCGGAAGAAGAGAACAGTGACGGCAAATTTGGATACGTAATCCCAAATTTCAGCGATGCAATACAACAAATAACAAAAAGACTAACTCCGGTTGGTTAGTACGTCATAGTCGTTGGATTGTTCACGCATGTGCTGTGCTTATGAAATTTCTGTTAATTTTATTCAGAAAATCCGCAGTAATCCAACGTATTGGATATAACGCTGAAGGGACGAAACTGCAAAATAAACATGTAGTATCGTTTTTTGTCGGTTTTTCGCAGGATTTTTAGCTTTACAAAACTTGAGATTCAATACAAGTATAAACATGGTGTCTTGTTAGGAATATTTGTTATTAACAAACATAAATATTGCTATATTTTGGTGTTTCAGAAGATTTTAAGTAAACTAATCCGTCATCTTTTCTGTATAACACGGCATGACGATACCATAATACTTGGCAAGGAAAAAATAACCACACCTCATAATCAGTTGCAGCAGATCATCACCGCTACGCGTATTTCATGCGATATAGCTTTATTTACTGGTACCCTCTGATTCAAATTTGTAAATTCACTCCCATTGATAGCGTTAACTTCACAGTCCTTACGCGCACTATTTTTTCTTTTTAAAGTATAAATGCGCAGATGTGTCGTGCATTGCTGAATAATACCAATATAATCAAATCAAATCCTCCTTCGAGAACTTGAATTTCTTTCCTCCTTTTATCTTTTTTACCTCCGCAACAGATCGTGTATTTGAAATACAGAAAAACATATGCAAAATTCCCGAATTTTAGTAGAATGGCTACGGCTTTGTAGGACAATCAAGTAGGGCTTTTATGCTGGAGTACGCAAACTCATTAGTCATTATCTGTGGAATTACGGCAATTTTGTTCGCTATATTCAAGATTAGGGCTGTCTTTAAACTTCCGTGTGGTAATGAAAAGATGATTGAAATTGCAAATGCAATTCAAGTTGGAGCGAAGGCCTATTTGAATAGGCAATATTCAACAATCGCAATTGTTGGATGTCTCGTTGCCGTCATTCTTTTGGTGTTTTTATCGAAATTTGTTGCAATTGGCTTTATTTTTGGTGCATTTCTTTCTGGAGTAGCTGGATACGTCGGAATGAATATCTCTGTACGTGCCAACGTCAGAACAGCGGAAGCAGCACGTACATCGCTTGCAGATGCCCTATCCGCTGCTTTCGGCGCCGGAACAGTTACAGGCTTGCTTGTTGTTGGTGCCGGTATCCTCGGTGTCACCTCGTATTATTTCCTATTAAACTTCCTTGAGTTGGAATCAAGGTTGATAACGGAATCGCTGGTTGCGCTGAGTTTTGGAGCATCATTAATTTCAATCTTTGCTAGATTGGGTGGAGGGATCTTCACCAAGGGAGCAGATGTAGGCGCGGATTTGGTTGGAAAAGTTGAGTCCAATATACCTGAGGATGATCCTAGAAATCCCGCCGTTATCGCAGATAATGTTGGTGATAATGTTGGAGACTGTGCAGGTATGGCCGCGGATTTGTTTGAAACATATGCAGTTACAATAGTTGCCTCAATGGTTTTGGCGAGTATTCATTTCTCCGACGAGTTTAAATCTATAATGATGATTTATCCACTCGTAATTAGTGCGGTTTGCATAATTGGCTCAATAATAGGGACATTCTTCGTCAAACTTGACACCTCAAACAAAATAATGAAGGCCTTGTACAAGGGATTGATAGCAACGGGTGTTTTTTCATTTGGCTTCATATGTTGGGTAACCAATCATATGTTTGAATCTTTGTCTGTTGAAATTTCGTTTGCACACGGGGTATTTACGCCGCTTAATTTATTGCAATGTTGTTTTGTTGGGATAGTCGTGACTGGACTGCTAGTCTTTGTCACTGAGTACTATACGTCAACTTCGTATAGACCGGTAAAAAGTGTTGCCAAATCATCTGAAACTGGCCATGCAACAAATGTAATTCAGGGGTTAGCTATTTCAATGGAAGCAACGGCTTTGCCAACAATTGTGATCTGCGGTGGTGTCATCGCAGCTTATGTTTGTGCAGGACTTTTCGGTATAGCAATTGCTGCGACGACGATGCTCGCGTTTGCCGGGATCATTGTCGCACTTGATGCATATGGACCTGTAACGGATAATGCAGGTGGAATTGCTGAGATGGCCGGACTTCCTAAAGATGTTAGAAGTATCACGGACGCTCTTGACGCTGTCGGAAACACAACGAAGGCCGTTACGAAGGGATATGCAATAGGATCCGCTGGACTTGCTGCACTCGTGCTATTTGCGACGTATGTTGAGGATTTAACACACTATTTCCCGTACTTCAGTGTAGAATTTAACCTACAAAGTCCGTACGTTTTGGTTGGTTTGCTAATTGGGGCTATGCTGCCATACCTGTTTGGTTCATTTGGAATGAAGGCCGTCGGGCGTGCAGGGGCTGCCGTTGTCCTCGAGGTTCGACGTCAATTTAAGGAAATTAAAGGCATTATGACAGGGGAAACGAAGCCAGATTACAAAACTGCAGTTGATTTATTGACAAAGGCAGCGATTAAGGAAATGGTCCTTCCATCAATTTTACCTCTTATTGTCCCTGTTTTGGT
Source organism: Holosporales bacterium (assembly GCA_031282805.1). GTDB lineage: Bacteria > Pseudomonadota > Alphaproteobacteria > RUG11792 > RUG11792 > JAITDA01. Next base: position 7,845 of record JAITDA010000048.1, on the reverse strand, counting down.
TTATGTAATTGTGTATATAATAGCCGACAAGCCAGAGGCGCTCTCTGCTCTCGGAGCAACTCTGATCGGAACCGTCGTTTCTGGACTTTTTGTGGCGATATCGATGACTTCAGGAGGAGGCGCATGGGATAACGCAAAGAAGTACATTGAAAATGGCAATTTTGGCGGTAAGGGATCGGAAGCCCACAAGGCGTCAGTAACCGGAGATACTGTTGGTGATCCGTATAAAGATACCTCAGGCCCCGCAATCAATCCGATGATCAAGATCATTAATATAGTTGCACTGCTATTACTCGCCATATTGGCGGACTGAATGTATGAGAGATTTTGAGTAATAATAATCAAGTTTTAAATACTATGGAATCGTTTGTATACTTTTGAACCTGATTACTGACTTTAATGTGGTAGATCCTTTTGGCATTCTAGTTTACCGATGATTGAGTCTTTTAAGACTTTATTTAGAGTCGTTCTAGTTCGTTGTTCTCGTGCCAACAGGAAATATTTTCATCTCTTCTCTCTCTTTTCTTGAAAAAAAAATTTATGTTTCGTACTCTAACGTACAATTTTGCCAACATGATGCATACGCAAGGTTTCGAATATTGAAACTACGAATTTTAAACGTTTCACGTTTATTTATTAAACTTCATTTTTTTATATTCAATCGATAAATTTTTTACTTCCTTTGCAAAATTTCTTGAAAACAAAACCTTCAATACGGATGATAACGAATTATCTCCCACGAATGAGAGGTTATTCGTTTTCGTTGATAACATGATAAATATTGGACTTATCGAAAGAGAAAGTGCTGTAATACACACAATCAACTTTTGTCCAAACACATCTATTATCTTGGACTGTGTCGCAACATTCGCTAGTACAAGAGCAAATTCTCCGAGTTGCGCCAAAATTATGCCAATCGAAGTTGCCTTGGCGAGTTCTATCGAAAAGAATTTTAAAACAACGGTATTAAATACTATTTTCCAGGCCGTTGCTCCGATCAAGATCAAACACACAATTAGCCAATTTTGAACTAAAAATCGTAGATCAAACATTAATCCGACTGATAGGAAGAATGCCATTAGCAAGACATTTTGAATTGGCTTAACACTATTCAAAATATTCTGACGTTCTTGCGTATTTCCGAGTAGCAACCCTGCTAAAAACGCACCGTACGCTTCTGAAAGTCCAAACAAAACCACTATTGCTGACGATGCGAAGCACAATGCCAACGCGGCGATTGGGGTTAAATCCGAGGTTGGCAAAAAATGCTTTGTTGGAATTATTATCTTTTCCTTTTTGCCTACGTATCTTATGAGTAGAACAACCAATCCAATAGCAACGATCAAGTCAGCGATAATTGAGCTGTTAAACGAACCACATTCTTTTATTACCAACATCATTGGGACAATCGCAATATCTTGAGCAACGAGTATACCAATGGAAATATGACCAACGTCTGTTCTCAGTTCTCCAAGATATTCAAGCACCTTAACGATTGCTGCAGTCGAAGACAGAGATATCACGAATGCTGATAATAGCATAATGTAGATTGGAAAATCGAATAGCGTAGAGAGTAACGAGGCAACGCCAGCGTTGACGAGTACCTGTATAACAGTAAATAGTGTTGGGATTCTCCACATTTTGATGAACGAGCGGATATTCAGCTCCATTCCAATCACAAATAACAGCAAAAGAATTCCTAGTTCGGAGTAAAATTGTATCTGATCGTGCGATGAAATGAAGCCCAATCCACTTGGCCCAAACATCACTCCAGCGAGGATATAACCAACCATTACCGGTTGATTCAGTTTCGCAAATAAAGTTCCCGACACTGCCGCTACCAGTATAATTACAGTTAGATGAGCAAAAACATATTCATTGTTCATAATGGACAATTCTACCATACATTGCTTGTACCAATGTTGTGAATTCTCAGTGCATAAAATAATTTTTTTCTAAAAATTTACGATAACTTGTAACACGAATAATTAGGCGCAACAATTGGCAAAATCAGAAAATTAATCCGCACGATTAGGTGTAGCGGATTACCGCAACTACTGTTGCACATTAACCAAAAATTTCGCTTTTCTCCACACATTGCTTGAAAATACCAGACTTTGATTGAGGTATACATTAATCGTATTTAATTTAGATTACTTCAGCAATTTTTACTGTTTGAGTGATGGTGAAATCTTCAGTAAGGTACGGTTTTTATTGTCGTTTTGATTTTACTTCAAGTAACTAAAGGTGTTACACTTACATATGAGGCTTCAAGCTAAGTGCAGCTCATGAACACACTGGTTGCGTGCGTAATTGGATATATTGTCGGGTCCGTTCCAAGTGGCTTTCTATTATCAAAGCTTTGCGACGGTATTGATCTGAGAAATTTTGGTTCAAATAGCACTGGCGCGACGAACGTTTTGAGGACTGGAAACAAAAAATTAGCACTCATAACGTTGCTAATTGATGCATTGAAGGGAACAGCGCTGGTATTGTTTTTGAAATTTTTTTGCGTGGAATCACAGGTTTTTTTCGCTGCATTTTGTTGTATCGTCGGGCATACGTATCCAATTTGGCTTATGTTTAGAGGAGGAAAGGGGGCCGCCGCATCTGCAGGCATTTTCCTAGTGTTGGCGCCAATTCCGGCTTTAATATCGTTATCAGTTTGGTTTGTGGTAGCAAGATTAATAAAAATATCATCTGTTGCATCATTGTCATTGAGTTTTACGTTCATGATATCCGTTCTGTGTTGCACATTGCTGAGAAAAATGGATTTGCATGTACTTGTATTTTCCGTAGTGGTGTTTTTGTTTTTGATATATACGCACCTCGGCAACATAAGACGTTTTTTAAATAAAGAGGAGAAATTTTCAAGTTTAAATCATTGTGAAAAGACTTAAAAAATTTGCATTTTCGAAAAATTCCTGAAGAAGTTAACCAAAATTTAATTGATTTCATTCTAGTCTGTATAATAGAAGTAATGGAAAGAGAAGCTAGTCACTTCAAAGTGTAGATTTGAGGAGAGCCTATGGCCGAAAGTAAGCAACATGTATTAAGCAGAGTGAGGACCCCCAGAGTCCACATAACATACGACGTTGAGATAGGTGATGCAATTGAAAAAAAGGAGCTCCCATTTGTTGTCGGTATTCTAGCTGATTTATCTGGAAATCCCGAAAATCCATTGCCAAAAATGAGAAACAGGAAGTTTGTGGAAATTGATAGAGATAATTTCATGGAAATTATGGGAATAATTCACCCGAGGCTCGTTATCAGAGTTCGAAATAGACTTTCGGATGAAACTCCAGAAATTAGTGTTGAGTTGCGTTTCAAGAAAATCGAGGATTTTGAACCACAAAATCTAGCAAAGAATATTCCCTCACTGGCAGTACTTTATGAAAAACGTAACAGTTTTAAAAATTTGATTACGAAGATGGATGGAAATGATGCTTTAGAAGCTCTTCTGACACAAATAATGAAAAATAGTGATAATGTTCAAAAGTTAAAGGGGGAATTGGACGAATGGATTGCAAATAAACCAGAGGTAGCAGCTTCGACAAAACGTGATACCAGCGCTCCTCCTGAGAGCAAAAATTAGTGTAAAGGGGAACAGCAAAGATGGCAGATGAAATAATCATAATACCAGAAGAAGCGAAAATCCTGGATATATTGCTCCAAGAGAAGAAGATGGCCAGATTTCCAGAACAAGAGGAGGCAGCCGTACATTTACTTATCGCGCTAGTGAACGAGTTGACTGATATCGGTGGGCAAGCGACTGAATCTGGAATAATTGCTTTTTTAACCAGGAGGATTGCCGAATTAGATGAAAGTTTAACGGAACAAATAAATGAAATATTGCACAGTCCGGAATTCCAAAAATTAGAAGGATCATGGCGTGGCTTACATTATTTTGTGATGAACACAGAAACAAGTACGCGACTAAAAATAAGATTGCTTAACGCTTCAATGAAAGACATTAGAGGCGATCTTAGTAAAGCAATTGAGTTCGACCAAAGCTCAATATTCAAGAAGATATATGAGGAAGAGTATGGTACCTTCGGAGGATCGCCGTATTCGTGTTTGATAGGTGATTTTTACTTTTCAAACCATCCACAAGACATACAACTTTTGGAGCATATCTCGGGTTTAGCAGCTGCAGCCCATACCCCATTTATCTCGGCAACATCAGCTCTGTTTTTCAATTTAGATAAATTTGAGGACATGCCACTGCCAAGGGATTTGGCAAAGATTTTTGAATCGCCGGACTTTATAAAATGGAACTCGTTCAGAAATACGGAAGATTCACGCTATGTAGCCCTTTTACTGCCAAGAATACTAATGAGATTACCATATGGCCCAAATACCCTTCCAGTTGCAGAGTTCAATTTTACAGAAAATGTAGGTATTGGTGATACCGATAAGTTTTGTTGGGGGAATCCGGCATACGCCCTTGGGCAAAGAATAACGAGCGCTTTCGCAAAATTCAGTTGGACAGCGTCAATCAGGGGAGTTGAAGGAGGAGGTAAAGTTGAGGGGCTTCCGACGTATATTTTCAAAACACTCGAAGGTGATCAGACCGTTAAATGTCCAACCGAAATAGCGATCACTGACAGAAGAGAAAAGGAGCTTAGCGATCTTGGTTTTATTTCCCTTTGCTATTGTAAAGGAACCGATTTTGCCGTATTTTTCGGTGGACAGACTGCTCAAAAACCGAAAATCTACGATCAAGATGATGCCAATGCAAACTCTTCGATATCCGCAAGGATCACGTATCTCCTCGCAGCTTCGAGATTTGCCCATTACATCAAGGTAATGATACGCGATAAGATCGGCTCTTTCTTGACGAAGGGAACGGTTGAGAGTTATCTTAACAGGTGGTTATCATCATACGTGCTGTTAAATGACGATGCTCCAGCGAGTGCAAAGGCTGAATATCCGCTCAGAGAAGGAAGAGTAGATGTTTACGATGTTCCTGGTTCTCCTGGCGCATACAAGGCGGTTATATACATAAGACCTCATTTTCAGATGGAAGAGTTGACGGCATCAATAAGACTAGTTGCCACATTGCCAGCTAGAGCTGGGTAACGAGGATGCAATGTCGAAAAGCAAACCGTTAATATACCTCCTGATAACGGTACTATCGACCTCCAGTTGCCTATCCGAAATTACAACAATGGAAAAATTACGGCGAGATGTTCGTGAGTTTGTCCATGAAATAGAGAAAAACGGAATTAGACAGTTGATAGAAAACGTTGCGAGTGGCGTCGTCTTAATTACGACGATAAGCAATTCTGCTGAGGACGATGGCCGTTTCTATAACTCTGCTGTGAAAAATCGGGAAAAAAAGCATCATTATAAATATGGAGTTACTTCGGGAGTTTTGATATCCGAGGACGGGGTAGTAGTCACAACGTGCAAGGGAATCATGAATTCTGACAAAATAATTGTTTCACTTGATAGCGAAAAGAAAAATTGGAAAAATGATGGGAAAATTCACATTGGTAATGATGACTATAAAGCAGAAATCATAAAATCAATTCCAGAACTTAATTTGGCTTTTTTGAAGATCTCACCAAAAAGTGGAGTGAAATTGACTCATATCAAATTGGGAAACGATGCATCGTTGATCAATGGACATAAAATTTTGAAAAATGAAGCTGCAGTTATCGGTAAGGCGAAGGGGGAAAATTACGTTACATTTGTAAAACCCGCTAATTCTAGTTATAAATTTGGCATAGCTGCCAATGGTATTGAGGAGATGACATATAAAAAAATAAAAGGAAAAGCGGTTTTATTAATGAGAAACCACATAACCGGTGGAATTATTGCGGAGTACAACGGAGGCGCAGTTATTGGTTCCGATGGCAAGTTATTGGGATTGGTTTCTTACGATGTGAGTGGAGACTTCCAGTGCACTGAGCAAAATGCGATTCCAGTTTCAATTGTAAAACGAGGTTGTAGAATCGCAGTGCCTGGTCTAATAACGCCTCATATGGAACTTGGCATAGATGTCGTTGATCTTGAGGAACCCATTTCACCCTCATTAATGAAAGTTGTTGTTGGTGCCGAGAGATTGGAGTGCATAGGTGTTAGCGTCAAGTCCGTGGAATTAAAATCAATAGCTGATGAGGCTGGTATTCAAGCTGGTGACAAAATTCTGAAACTCGATTCTGATGTGGTGCAAGACGCTGAAACATTTCACAATTTGATTAATGCAACAATCGGTAAACAAAACATATGTCTGACAATCCTGCGTGGAAATAAACTCATCGATCTGGAAATTAGCACGTAATTACAAAAATCGATTACGGTTGAGATAGGAAAACTATAGCGAAGTTTGCTGCGAAGAGAGACCTAGAAGTTCGAGTCTTTTCGATTGCACCAATCGTAGTGATAAGATGTTTTATCATCAAAAAACAATATTTTCACAACTATCTGTTTACCATTTCGTAAGCAGCAATGATTGCGGCTTGTTTATCAGGGTAAGTGTTTCTGATTAACCTTGCGAAACTCTGCAACGTGAATATTTTTTCGGCGGTTATAATGCCATTTTCCTTTGAACATAAAAATGAGTAATGCAATATCAATACATCAAGGACCTTTTCTAAATTTTCTGCATTTTGCTTGGAGAATTCAATTTTATTTGGCCGTTTTGTTTCTATGAAATTCACGACATTTTCGATAAATGTACGATCCACATCCTTTAAAACTGCCCTCACAAATTCGTGAGCACTCTCAAAATTTGTGGCAGATAAGAATGACCGCGAAACCCTTTCCTTTATGCAGCGGGAACGAACCGTTGGGAGTATAGACTGAAATTTTGTCGTGGTTAAAATTAGAATTGAGTCAATTGGCGGTTCTTCCAGTATCTTTAAAATAGAATTTGCGGCATTGTGCGAAGTATCTTCAAAATCTGATATAATAACCGCTCTTTTTCCGCGCAAACTCGGCCTATGCGACAAAAATTCTATGACTTTCCTTCCATCTTCAATAGAAATTTCATTTTCATCATCCTGTTTTTTTATTAACAAAAAATTTGGGTGAGTATTCGCATAGATATGCTTTTTAGTGCAATGACATTCCTTTCCAGCAAGCATATATTCAATGGCGAAATTGTATGCCCTTTCCAGCACCATATTTTTATCTGCACCATGAAATATTATTCCTTGATTCTTCATCCTACATTACTTCGTACGTTCTATTGACCAGCCAAAACTTATCTCTTTTCCTCCAGTTGATTTAGCGAGTATTTCAACCGTTGTATAATTTGCAATAGGTTTTGATACTATATTGATTACTCCAGACGACATGTTGAAAATATACTCGTTCTGTTCCGTAAAAAGAAGAATATTTCTCTGATTAATCTCTTTAATTCTGACATTTTTGTTGAAAACAAACCTAAAACACACGCTATTTTTTCCAGAAATAAAAACGAGATCAACTCCGCTTATTTGCGGTTTATTCACAAAAGCTGATATTTCTCGTCGCATCGCAAGATTAAAAAATTTACTTGAAAATTGTGCTTCTCCCTCAAAAAATGTCTTGTTATCCTTTACGGACCTTTCAGTAAAAATTTTGGCATTATTGTCCAACCTTATGCTAAAACCGTTAAAAACAACCATAATATCAGATCTGTTTATCAATTTATCGATGCCTAAGCTTGCCTCAAAATCAAATATATTTATTCCTGGTTGTGTGTTAAATCTTGATTTAACTCTATTTGGAGAGGTGTTTACGAGAATAACAGCATTTTTCGTTGCCAATCTCTCAAAGCCATACAGACTATCAATATTGTTCTTCACCGCCACAACGGAAAGCGCCATGTCTATCATATTACAACTTGGAATG
>JAITDA010000024.1 GCA_031282805.1 Holosporales bacterium | reverse complement strand
GCTCGAAGCTTTTGAATTGATCAAAACTGGAGCACATTGGTGAGAATAGAACAACGGTTGGGCCAGATTCCTTGGCTGCATCTTTATACGCCAACATCAGTGCCTGTGCCAATACTTTGCACTTCACTACATCTTTCTTCTCTTCAAAAATAACTGCAAATTCATCAGCTGCTTCTCCATAGAGATAGATTTTCTTAACATCTGAGATGCAATTTGCAACATACGCAATTGGGTTTACTTTTTTACTCCTGCCACCAACAAGCCAATAGATTTTGTATCCGATAAATGTCGCAAGAGCATGTGCTGCTGAGCTGGGATTCGTCGCCTTACTATCGTTAACAAACAACACATTGTTGATCTTACGAACAGTGTTCATTCTATGAGGTAGTGGATGAAAACTCTGAATACCCCTGAATACCTCTTTGGAGGTAACTCCGAGTCTTTTACAAATTGCGTAAGCAAATTCCATATTTTGATAATTGTGTCTTCCACGAAGATGTAAAATACACGAGAGATCCAAGATAAGTTTTCGAGATTCAAACAGCACATTTTCACGAACAAAAATATTTGCATCTCCATTATTTTCAGTCGAAATTGTTACCACATTTGTGGCATTACGATATTTTTCCATCGTATGTTGATCTTCGTAGGAAACTAGGCGCAACTTCGCGTTTTCTAGTACAGAATGCTTCGCTTTCACATAATTTAAAAATTCACCGTGAAATTCAAGATGATCTGGTTCTATATTTAAAACACATGAAATCTCAAAATCCAAGTATCTTGAGCTTGCAAGCTCGTACGAAGACAGTTCCAAAACGTACCATTCTGCGGACTCTAAGTCAAAATATGGTGTACCAATATTGCCACCAATTTGCACCGAAACCCCAGCTTTCTTAAGAATGTGGTATGTGAGGGCCGTGGTTGTAGATTTTCCATTTGTTCCAGTAATGGCGATTATTTTTGCCATTGGATTACATATTTTGAACAGATCTAACATTGAAATAACAGGAATGTTGTCTGCAATCGCACGCTTTACCACATCATGACAATTGTGTTCCATAATAGGAATCGCAGGGCTTTTTACTACGAGATCAATGTCCTTCAAGGTGTCATTGAACTTATTTGGAACGTCGTGATCGAAATCATCAAGAACAAAAACTTTAAGCCCCTTTTGCGTGAGAAATTTATAAGCTGACTTTCCAGAGATTCCATATCCAACAATAAGGACGCCTTTACAAGAGTCAATCTTAAACATCAAACATTCTCGTAAAGCCGCTATGCCGCGTAATTCTAGTACAAAAGATCTGGCACTTCAATACGGGATAACCTTTCCAATACTCCGGTAAACAATTGATTGTCCTCTGTATTATCTTTGCTCCTCCCGAAACTATAAAGTTAATACATATATCGAGCAGTTTTACTGTGACCGTACTGTTGTCTATACTGTCGTCTATTTCTTCACACTTGGGCGGCAACCAAAAATGCAACATAGTACAGCTCCTTCGCTTTCTCCTCGTCAAGGTCCTTAATATCCTCCTCACTAATCTTATTATCATCGTTTATATCTCCTTCTTCAATATCCAGTCCCTTGAAAAACCTGAGTGATATACCAAACTTTGTTGCTCCTCCACTATTTTCAAGATATTTCTGTTGTTATGCAAAAATGTTAATCTAATGACCTAAGCATTCTTGAAAGTTGCTTATGGCAAGGTGTTATAATAGTAGCATGTTTTAGTTAAAAAATGGTTTGTGTGGATAATTTAGTGAACGGATGGGAAGTCGTCATAGGCCTTGAAATACACGCTCAGATTTCAACAAAATCAAAGCTATTTAGTTCAAGTTCAACTGACTTTGGCGCGGAACCCAATACGCAAGTAAGTTTTTACGATGCTGCAATGCCGGGAACGCTCCCGGTTTTAAATAATCTGGTCATTGATCAAGTTGTAAAAACTGGCCTAGGGATAAGAGGTAAAATAAATACGGTATCAAAATTTGATAGGAAGAATTATTTTTATCCAGATTTGCCGGCTGGGTATCAAATATCACAGTTTTACTACCCGATAGTAACGAATGGCCATGTTAATATACCAACAAAAGAGGGAAATATCAAAACGATACACGTCGAGCGAATTCACATTGAACAGGACGCTGGAAAAAGCATTCATGACTTGTCCGCTGGGCATTCATGTGTTGATTTAAATAGGGCGGGAGTTCCACTTATGGAGATAGTGTCAAAACCGGACATTAGGTCATCATACGAAGCGATGCAATACGTGAGAACATTTCGCACACTTCTGAGGTATCTTGGTTCATGTGACTGCAATATGGAACGCGGCAACCTCCGAGTAGATGCAAATATTTCGATTAGAAAGCCCGGAACACAATTTGGCAATAGAGTTGAGATAAAAAATATAAACTCCATAAAATTCCTTGGAGACGCACTAAATTATGAAATTGAACGTCAAATAATTATCAATGAATCCGGTAACAATGTATTTCAAGAAACAAGGCTTTTTGATCCAAGTCTTGGAGAGACGAGATCGATGCGAAGCAAGGAAAATGCATCAGATTACAGATATTTTCCAGATCCAGATTTGAAGCCAGTTGTACTGTCTGAAGAGCGAATTGCAAGGATAAAAATGGAATTGCCTGAACTACCGGATGAAAAATATCGAAAATTTACAGAAAATTATTGTCTAACTCCGGAAGATGCAAACATTTTAATTGAAGAAAAAGCCGTGGCTGATAGTTTTGAAATTGCGATATCAGCGTCAAAAATCAAGACGAAGGAGTCAATCAAACTGATAGCCAATTGGATAACTGGAGAGTTGTTTGCTGTTTTAAATAAAGAAGGAAAAACGATTGAAGATATCAACTTTCCAATTGAGTACATAGCCGAATTAGTCGATTTGATACTGGATAAAACGATATCAGGGAAGATAGCTAAAACAGTTTTTTCAGAAATAATAAAAACATGTGGAAAACCGAGAGAGATTGTGAAGAGACTTGGCTTAATACAGATTCAAGACGAGTCTGTTATACAGAATGCAGTAGAAGAGGTCGTTGTGGAAAATGCCCCTCAGGTCATGGAGTATAGAGCAGGGAAAACGCAGTTGTTTGGCTTTTTTGTCGGTACGGTAATGAAAAAACTACAAGGAAGAGGTAACCCAGAGCTGATAAATAAGGTATTGAAGGAAAGGTTGTAATTGGTTGCGTGATGTTTGAAATCAAACAAGCCAAAATGTGTATTGCTACTACTAGATGGCGTTGTCATGGTGGGAGGTGGCTAGTGAGGTAATTACGAGTTGAAGTTGCTACAAACTCTTAAAAAGAAGTTTTAGGAGAAAAATTGAAAAAAAAGGAATAAAAACTCTGTCTAATGGTGAGTTCCACTGCCTAACTAGCGTAAAAAAACATTTGAAGATTTCAAAAAAAAATTACAAATTTTAGCCGGCTGTACCGGCATCATCCACAATCGCCCCATTCTAATTAGAGGAAAGTTTTTATTTTCCTCATTACAACTTCTTTGGCGGCGTCTTTGGCTGCGGATAGGTAGCCCCTCATGTCGATTAATGATGTGTTTTCGGACAACACCTTCCTGACAGCGCTGAGAAATGCAATCCGTATGTCGGTATCGACATTAACTTTCGCTACACCATTTTGAATCGCCTCCCTTATGTCGTTGTCTGAAATTCCACACGTATCCTTCAAATTAGCGCCATATTTGTTGCATACATCGACGAAATCTTGATAAACAGACGAGGCTCCGTGCAGGACGAGTGGGAAATTTCCAACCTTTTTTCTGATTTCTCGGAGTCGTTCTATTGAAATTTTTGCATTTCCATTCTTTCCTTTACTGGAACCGTGACTCGTTCCTACTGCAACCGCAAGGCTATCAATTCCGGTTCTTTCGATAAATTCGAGGGCTTCATCCGGATTGGTATAAAAACTACATCCTGGCAAAACTGATGTTCCATCCTCGACTCCAGATAAAGTTCCGAGTTCTGCCTCGACTGAAACTCCAAATTTTTTCGCGTAGTCGACAACTGCTTTAGTTTTTCTTACATTTTCCTCAAAACTAAGAGAACTCGAGTCTATCATGACGGATGAAAATCCCTCATCTATACACCTTTTACAAATTTCAAAATCCTGTCCATGGTCTAAATGGAGAGCCAGTGGCCCCTCTGATTCTTCAGCCGCTACTGAAACTATTGCTTTTAAATATTGAGTACCAAGGTATGCAATGGCAGATGGAGATGCCTGCAGGATGATTGGAGTTTTCAGAACATTTGCTGCTGAAACTATGGCCTGCACAACTTCGGTATTTGCAAAATTAAAAGCTCCTATTGCTATCTTATTTGAGAGCGCATAGCTCAATAATTCAGATCCTGGAACTAACTTTTTGTCAACAAACATTTAGATTTTGTTTAAGTAACTTCCAAGGTTATTATATCCTTTCTTGGTAGTTTTTTGTTTACTTTGTTTTTTCGATTTTGTGTTTTCGTTTTTCACAGTGGGAGCAGATTTATAAAATTGCCCGCGAATTCCCTTAATTTCTTGGAAATACAACTGACTCCACGTTCTACCAAATGGATCTTTCCTTTTTCGGCAATAATTGGATATGTAATTCGACAATTTCAAACTGTCGGAGACGAGGGTTTGTACCCTAACTGGAGAGGGTTTGTATCTATGTAAATCTAGTGCTTTTGCCGCCATATAAGACAAATCTATAATTCTTCCCTTGTAAAAAAACGGCCCCCTGTCATCAACAATGACAACGATAGATTTCCCGTTTCTAAGGTTTGTGACTTTAACGACTGATGGGATTGGAAGCGTTCTATGGGCCGCAGTCATTGCCATTTTGTCAAAAGCCTCTCCAGTAGCCTTCTTTCTTCCGTGGCATTCAGCTCCGTACCACGAAGCCAGTCCGGTTGCGTCGTATTCGTAGAATGTTTGAGGGTAATTCCAAGTTCCACGACAAAAATACGGTTTGCATGAAACACAAACGGGACCTGCTGGAGTGCGTACAGATGAGCAACCAGCAAGAAATAATAAAGTGACAACTAAATGTTTCTTAAAAAACGTCATACAGTTTTTCCAAATCTTTGCCATTCCCAATTACGGCTAGTGTTGGAACTGATTCAAAGATCATTTGTGCCGTGTTCTTTACGGAGTCTAAGGTTACTTGATCTATTTTCTCTGCTATTTCAGCAGATGAACTGAATTTTTTATGAAACAAAAACTGACTCGCCATTCGCTCCATTCTCACAGATGAATTTTCCAATCCCATAAGAAGAGAAGCTTTTATTTGCGTCTTGGCTTTATCCACCTCTTCCTTGGTCACGTCGGTTTTAATTGCCTCTAGTTCATGCATAATGATAGAAATAACTTCTGCGGCTTTTTTGTCTTCACAGGCGGCGTATACACCAAAAATTCCGGTATCTCTGTAATGAGAGGAAAAGGAGAATACAGAATATGCCAGACCTCTTTTTTCACGAATTTCTTGAAACAGACGCGAAGACATACCCTCTCCTAGAATTGTGGACATCACTGATAGATTGAATTTATCTTGATGTGTATGACTTATTCCATCGAATCCCAAGACTAAGTGCGTTTGCTCTAATTGTCTTTTTTTGCAGATAAAGCCACCTTTGTAAGATTGCTGCTCAACATCACATGTTTTGAAATATGATAACTTGTTTGTGAACGATTCTGCTAGCTTAACAAGTTCGTCATGATCAACTCGTCCACTAGCTGCAAGTATCATCTTGTCGGTTGAATATTGTGTTTTGAGGTAATTGTCAAGGTCCGCCGCTTTAAATGCCAACACATTAGCTTCATTTCCCAAAATCGACGTTCCAAGTCTCTCATGTTCGAAGCATTTTGCTTGAAATAAATCGAAAATAAGATCATCTGGATTATCATTAACCTGATGAATCTCCTGAATAATTACCCCTCTTTCCTTCTCCAGTTCTTCCTCATCAAATATTGAATTCTGGATTATGTCTGCTATTATATCAACTGCTAGTTCCAAGTGATCTTTCAAAACTTTCGCGTGAAAGACGGTTATCTCCTTTCCGGTGTATGCATTAAGAAATCCACCAACCGATTCTATGGCGTATGATATTTGAGATGCAGAACGGGTAGTTGTCCCTTTAAATGCCATATGCTCAAGAAAGTGTGAAATACCAATTTGATCAATCGTTTCATTTACCGAACCGATGTTGACAAAAATGCCAACCGAAACGCTTTCGAAATCGTTAATTGAATCCGTAGCAACGGTTAATCCATTCTTTAATGTAGTTTTTTTTATCGACATAAACACTTTTGATGAATGAGCACAGGGGATTGTACCATACACATTAAGATTTTGAAATGCTCTGAAATTATCACTATCCTGAGTCCAACTCCAGCAGCTTTTTCAAATCACTCAATGCCATTAGATTCAAAAAATTCACAAAAATCGTGAAACCGGAGGCGTTTTGTGTGCTTCTTATTGAAGAGATACAATACAATCAAATGTCTGCATAAATTTTACAGTAGCTATTACACGTTTGAGCGCTGCTTTTGCAGCTTCGTATACTGATTAGAAAATTTTTCCCTCTGATAAATAGACCGTCCTACCAAGTTTTTTCGCTAATTCTAGGTTGTGCGTAGCCATTAATAGTGAAGTGCTATTACTTTTCACCAAATTAACGAAGATATCGAAAATAACTTCGGCATTATATGGATCCAAATTTCCGGTAGGTTCATCCGCAATAATTAATTTTGGTCTATTGGCAAGGGCACGCGCTATAGCCACTCTCTGTTGTTCTCCTCCCGATAGATTCTTAGGATTGTGATTGGCTCTGTGAGATAGATTTACGGCAGTCAGTAACTCAAGAGCTCTCTTTCTTGCTTCTTTTTTCGTAACCTTTTTTACAAGTTGTGGAATCATAATATTTTCTATGGCGGAAAATTCTGGCAACAAGTTATGAAACTGATAGACGAATCCCAGCGTTTGGCGTCGAATTTCCGTTTTTCCATCATCTGATAAGTTGGTCGCATCTTCACCATTTATAATAATTGCGCCGGATGTTGGTTTTTCCAAAAGAGCAACTATCTGAAGTAGAGTTGATTTACCGGTTCCACTCTGTCCAACCAGTGCTACGCTTTCTCCATTTTTCATCGAGAAATTTATTCCATCCAAGACTTTGATGCAAGAATCTCCGGATTTGAATTGCATCACTATGTTTCTTAATTCTAGAATCATTGTAACACCTTTCATGCCGGTAATTTTGCTGCGAAGCTAGTATCATTAGTTTTTGCTAAATGCTTTCTTAGTTATTCGATCCAAAGTTAATGCCAGCATTCTAAACAGCAGAAAACGTTACTTACAAATTGATATCCAGTGCTATTAAGGAGGCAAATTGCTCAGAATTTTAACCGAAACCTCACTTCGACCTGAGTATCCTAGCAAAATATCGTTACACTCTCAATCAATTTAAACCTAAAACTATGCACTTTTGATGTGTTCCTTATCTAGTGCTTGCTGCACGCGCTGTATTGCTCGGTAACATTGGAGCCGCACAAAATTCTGTTAAGATAATGCTACAAGATAGGCCTGCTATTTTGTGCCCAAAGTACTTTATAAATATGTATGCTAACCTCATACCGAAGGTTGTTTTTGTAGTAACCCTTGATAGTGACAGGACGAAAAATAAAAACCATGGAACCGTACTACTAAAACCAGAAAAACTCTGTTTGACATCTATTGTTCCAGTTAAATTTGCTATCAATAACGATGTTCAATATCAATATGATTCTCATGATAGACTCTATCAAAGATATGTTGAGGGGTGGTCAACAAACATATGGCAAGATATTCGTGAAGTACATGGAACAATATGTTTATACGTAAAAAAGATGAGGCTACGAAGCTTTTTCGTACGCCTAATTCCACTATGCCTTATGTCTCGTGGTGACGCCACTTGGCCACTTTCTCTCTAGTGAATCAGGGAGGTGAGTACCTCATCCCCCTGATTCACCGTCCTTCGATTCTCATAGAGCCAACCTGCTCGACTGTTTATTTCCTGTTCATCAGCAAAATGGATCGTTGAAACTCTTTCTTTATTCTCCTCCTTGTCACTAATTTGATTTTCTTATCATATCTCGAGATACGGCGTCCGTTAGGCCTTTAAGGTCAACGAACCCAATACTCGGATCGATGTCCCCGGTTGCATCACTAAAAGGTTGTGAATTGTCACGTTGGATCCTGATGGTATCGTGAGGGGCTTTGCTGTAGTTAGGCCCTTCGTGCAAACAGTCGTTTTCGGGAGTGCGTATGCGTGATTCGCCATCAACCCACAGTTGAAAGTCGCGCCTGATAAATATCTATTGTTTCCGCTGAGCGTCACTGTTTGCGAGCCTTCTGCGTTAAATTCGAGTGTCTTCATTTCTCCCTCTTCCAAACTGTGGATCGCATATCTAATTTCCCCGTCTTGGTTCACTTTAATAGGTAGAGATGCTGCTTCGTCTGTTAATCGTACCGCATGATTTGTTCCCCCGGTATCTGTGAGTATCTCGTATATCCCATCCCCTCCTATGGTAAGATCTAGCTTGTCAATCGTTATTCTATACTTATTCAATATATGCCACCATTCCTCTGGTGTACGAATATTAGCTACATCTACTCCACTCAATTTGTCGTGGCCTCTAGTCAAATCGGGTATCATCGCTCTTAGAACCGTTAGTATGTGGCCCTCTGTGTTTCCTATCCTAACCAACTTGTAATTATCGATTGTGACGGTCCAGTCCTCACCTGTTGGTGCGCTTACTATGTCCGTGTCAGGATCGACCTTGGCGTTCCCCATAAGTGGACCGCTAACTGTTACCCCGCTAATACGAACCGCGGAAGTGTTATCCGAGGTGACTGGTACCAATGAATACTTGTCCTGGTCCCATTGTTGCAACTCGTCCGGAAGGTCATTGGACGATAAGAGTTGCGATTGAATGACTTCACCAGTAGGGGAGCGAATAGCTAGGAATGTGTGTCCGGAAGTAAATGTATCATCCTGTAAAAGGGTGGCCAAAGCTGTGCTTCCGTCTGCGGCAGCCTCTGTTAATATTAACGTTGTAGCTATGAAGGCGTCCATTGCCCTATCCGAGGTGTCATCGGCCCATAAGTCGTCGAGGCCGTCGGCAAGTACTACTCGGTAAAGGTTGTAGATCTCTGCTGGGTCGTTTCCGACTTTTATCTGTACCGCGGTTGGGGATTCTCCGGAACCTTCTTGTAGTATGCCACTTACTTTATTCCCGAGAATCTTCTTCCACTCTCCGTCATGATCCTTTGAGGGATATATTTGAACCAAACCCTTATTATGCAGGGATCCAGCACTATCCGACTCTATTTTACTTCCTTGCCTCAGCACTAACCTCGTATCCCGAGAAATCTCACATGATCCAACGGAACTGAACTGGATTTTGCTTGTATCGTACACCATCAGGTTAGTAGAAAAACTGGAAACATCAATCACAATTGTGCCGCTTCCCCCATTTTGTACAGCGGTCCCAACATGTATCCAAGGTCGGATCGCTTCACTAATTTTTGGCGATTGCTCTTCTGGTAGTACCGAGCCCACGTCTGCATACGCTCCCTGTTGAATCAGTATCGTTGCTACAATAGTTTGAAGTGAGACCCTCAAGAGCCTCTTTGTTCTAATGTTCATAGTTCCCTCCTTTAAAAGATCGATTAAGCGAGGCCCCTGGAGCACGATCTTGATAATCCGCCATCGATACCTCTATTTTATTTGCCTCTATTATCTTTATAAAAAAAAAAGGTTAATAAAAAGTTAACAGTATTTATAGTTTAAAATAAAAACTTCTACGTGATTAAGTGCGAAAGCCTCTTCCTCCCCGTCCTTGACCAACGGTACCGGTCCGGTATGAGAAATAATGTATGTGAGATGTGCGTGACAGTCACGTACGTACGATATTGGGTATTTTGTACCAAGTCAAACTACCGGAAAAAAGAATGTGAAGCTGAGGATATGAGTCACTAAAGAGAGGAGGGAACGTATATACTGCTATTATAAATGGTGCAAAAGTGAAACTTTGTAGTGGAGGAGTCTACTATGCCAGGTAAAGTTTTGCCGTACAAAATATAAACCAAATACAAATCATTACAATGGCTGTGACAAAACCACAAACTAGCCATTTTTTTGTTGTAATGTATCCAGTTGAAAACATCGTTATAGTGACTGGACTTGTGTAGTGTGCCAAAACATCAGATAGAGAGCTAAAAACGGCGAGAGTCATTGCTGCAATTGTTTTATCGATACCTAATGCAATACTAATCGCTAAAAACGGTGAATAAAGCGCCACGATCCTGGCCCCCTCACCGGTAAAAAAATAATGGGCGAAAAAATATATAATAGATAAATACAAAAAAGAAATTGTTGGATTTGAGTTTGCTGTAACCGCTGAGATAATGTTGGTAAACCAATCTATAGCTCCTGAAGACATTAAACAATTTACGAAGGATATCAATATTCCGAAAACAATGAATACACTGAATGTTTCGTAATTAGAGAACAACTCTTTAATATTCAGTATTCCAGCGATGATAAAAATACAAATCCCTAGTAATACGGTAGTAATGACAGGAACACCAATAGCGTCAGAAAAAATCCACATGAAAAGCATAATGGCAAACATTAGTATGATGAATTTTTCTTTTCCTGTTAATGCGCCGAGTTCTTCATAATTTTTTGCAATTTGCTTCTTAATATCATCTGTATATTCAACTCTAGGATTACAAATTACCCGCAAAATAAATGGCAATACAAATAAGATAATTCCACACGGAATAATTGTGACCTTTAGCCAGGAAATCCACGTCATAGTCAAGTTTACGTTCGCCATGGCATTTAGTATCAGAACATTAGAGATCATTCCTGTGGAAAAGGTCGCACTGCAAATTGCGTTTGTGTATGAATACAATAATGCAATGTACGTCTTCAAGGAGTTCAATGCAGTACCCGACGTATACTGAGTAAGACATTTTGAAATTGAAATTACAAGCGGAAAGCCAATGCTTGCTGCACGCGCTGTATTACTCGGTAACATTGGAGCCGCACAAAATTCGGTTAAGATAATGCTACAAGATAGGCCTGCTATTTTGTGCCCAAAGTACTTTATAAATATGTATGCTAACCTCATACCGAGGGTTGTTTTTGTAATAACCCTTGATAGTGACAGGACGAAAAATAAAAACCATGGAACCGTACTACTAAAACCAGAAAAACTCTGTTTGACATCTATTGTTCCAGTTAAATTTGCTATCAATAACGATATGAAAAGCAATATGACTGGACGATAAATTCCTAGCATGATTCCGGTCATTGACGTGATAAAAATAACGATCATGTGGAATGCATTTGTTGCCAAATTTTTCGGAGGAGGAAAAATCTGCCATACAACGAATGCAATTGCAAATAAAATGCCAAGTTTAAAGATTCCGATTTTATTGCGACGTATTAACTTTTTGATCAACCCTAGTATAGATATTCTCCTTAAAGTGATCATAACTACAACTCGAAGCATCACACTATAAAAACATGCTATACGACGCAATATTTCGAGAAGTGATGAAGCAGGTTGTTTTATTCAAAAATATGCGCTTAATGCTAGCACAACAAAGTACTTTTGTGTAGATCCTCAGTATTTTTGTATGCACAGAGTTCAAGCCTAGGCGGCTATTATAAAGTAGTCTTACGTCAAGAAGAGGCGAGCATAGTAATTTAACCCAGTATTGCTCTTTCGCCACACTTCTCATTTTATGATTTGCCGTTTACTGGAACGTCGTGTGATTCAAATGATATTATACGACGCTTTTTCGATTCTTAATTTTGAGGCCACTTATTATTATGTTTCCCGGGATACGAAGATCTATAGATTTTGCCGTATTTTTATTAATTGCTCCATTTTTTAGTATGGTGGACAAGGTGTCCAGCGCTTCATTGATATTCGTTTCTGGTAGCTTAACCTTTATACCAGAAACTACAATATCCCATCGCCTGCCTCTCAGAAATGTGATGGTTTCCAAGTTCTTTTTCACCACCTCAAAATTAGAAATAACTTTCAAAATGCCTCCCACTTCTTTGTTTGCATTATCCCCGGAAACTACTGGTAAATCTTTCGAAAAAAGTTTTATCTCTTCTATCAAAATGCCATCCGCATCTATCAAACTAAAAATGGAATTATGCTGAAAAATCGCAATAGGGATCCTTTCTTCGATTTTTACGTTTATTACGTTCGGGAGGTATTTCTGCACAACAGCCGATTTTACCCATGGAATACTCATTACGTTTTGGTATATCTCCTTCGTTGATAATTTAAAAATGCTGTCGTCTTCCAACATTCCCATATTTTTCCGTATCAAAACCTTAGTTTTATGATTGGCGCCAGAAATATTCACATTTTTCAGATTAAATCCAGTAAATTGAACGACGTGCTTACGAATATTGGACATTGCTTCTTCGATTTTAAGCATTGAGTAGTAGGCGACACACCCCATCATGATTAACGTGCTCACAATGACGGTGTACTTCGTATATCGCTTATTCGATTTTCGTCTTGTCCTCGCCATTTCAGCTGTTGGCACCCTTTAACTTTTCAGCTTGGTCAAATTCTATTAACTTGTCGATAATTTCATCTAGTGCAGTACCGTCCATTATCTTTTCTATCTTGTAAAGCGTTAAATTAATTCGATGATCAGAAACTCTTCCCTGTGGAAAGTTGTAGGTCCTGATTCTTTCGGAACGATCTCCTGAGCCAACTTGCCCCTTCCTACTTTCAGCCCTCAGTGATTCTCTCTTCAGCTTCTCATGTTCATATATTTTTGATCTCAAAATTTTCATTGCTTTTGATTTATTTTTGTACTGAGATCTTTCATCTTGAACAGCGACGACAAATCCGGTAGGGATGTGTGTAATACGAACTGCGCTATCTGTTTTATTAACATGCTGTCCACCTGCTCCGGAAGATCTGTAGGTATCAATTTGCAAATCCCTTTCCTCGATTTGCACATCAAAATCCTCTACTTCTGGTAAAACGGCAACTGTTGCAGCTGATGTATGAATTCTTCCTGACGCTTCCGTTTCAGGAACCCTCTGGACCCTATGAACTCCAGATTCAAATTTCAATCTTGCAAACACGCCATGCCCAGAAATACTCGCACTAGCTTCCTTTATTGAACCAATTCCATTTTCAGAAATTCCAAGGATTTCAAAATTCCAATCATGAATGGCAGAATACATCTCATACATCTTGAACAAGTCAGCAGCAAAGAGGCCCGCTTCATCTCCCCCTGTTCCCGCTCTAACCTCCAAAATAGCACCTTTTTCATCATCAATGTCCTTTGGCAACAAAAGTATCTTAATGTTATTTTCTGCTTCGATAATTGCGCTTTTAAGTGTTGCGATCTCTTTTTCTGCCATTTCTTTCATTTCTGCGTTATTAGAATTTTCCAAGAGTTCTTTTGTCTCCTCAAAAATTCTTTTTTTTAAAAATAGCGCTTCTATTTCGCGCGCTAACTCAGAAAGGTCTGAAAGCTCCTTCGATAGTGTCACAAATTCTTTTCGTTCAAAAGAGGTCTGACAACTGAGTAATTCCTTCACAGTCTCATATCTCTCTAAGACTGAGAGCAACTTATTTTCAAATATGTCCACTACTCATCACCAACAAAGGAAGATAGAGTTTTAGATATCAACCTTATATCTCTTCCAAGATTGTCAACTATATATTCCCTATTAATGACGGAGTTTTGTGCTAACGAGCTTATCGTCATATCGATTGACTCCAGTTTTTGTAGGACTTCTCTCCAAATAGAATCTCCAATCTTTTTTGAAAGAAGAATAACTGTCTCCTGCAATTCCGCTTGGTTATTTCCGAGGGCCTTCACCATTTCCTGGTGTACAAGAATGGATTCCGACAACTGAACAAGTCTCTGTGAAATTTCTTTTTGCATAATAAGCAGAGATCCCCTGTTGTTATCGAGATCTCTCAATTGTCCTTGAAATGTATATATCATTTCGATGGTTTTTTCCAAGAGGCCCATCGTGAAAACTGGGCCATGGTACGTTTGGTGATTATCAATAGCATCAAAACTTGTAGTATATCTCGCAAGCCACTCCTCAATTTTGTCTAAAAAATCATCCGCAGTTCTTTTTTGATTTATATTTAAAAATCCCAGTATCAGAGAACTGGATAGTCCAAACAAAGAGCATCCAAAAGCAATTCCCATTCCAGAAAGAGGGATCTTTAAACTGTCTTTCAATTTTAAAAATGAGTCCCCAGCATCAGCTTGTCCAAACCCCAAGTTGTCTATGATGATGGCTACATTGCCAATTGTATTGGACAACCCCCAAAATGTACCAAGTAACCCCAGAAAAATTAGCGTTCCGGCTATATATTTCGGAACGACACCATAGTCATCGAGCTTTTTTTCAATACTCGACATTATTGTTTGAAGCTTTACCTGAGAAAGCAACTTATTTGATTTCGAGACATACATGCCGATCGGTTTTACAAACTTCGTTCTCTCGATATCGGCTTTGCTCAATTTATCAAATGCCAACAGCGCTTCATATTCCTTCTCATATAAAAACAATCGACGGTAAACAATGAATATTCCGGATAAAAAACAAAACAATATGCCCGAATTTATCTGGACATTATATAAAAACGCACCTTTGAGAATATCAAATAAGCAAAGCGCCAACATACAAACAAAGGTCAGAAAAAACGAAATCTTAATGACACAAAATTTCACTGAATTCAGCTTCATAACGTCGCAATCACGTCAAGCCAGCACGACAGTTCCATTGTATAACATAGTATAAACTTTTACCAGAAATTCTCAGCTGCTAGGTTGCGATCGATGAACGCAGTCAGATAAATAAAATTGAATGATAGAAACTCGATTCGGCAAACAAAAATTTGTTTAATAATGTCTGCGAAACTTGACGCAAAACATCGATAATATGCACGAGTATCGCCTTATTGCCCAGTGACAAAGTGACAATAAAAAATGCCCATTATGCGATTTGCTCAGATAAATTTTGATTGTTAAGCCAAGTCATTTGTCGTTTCGCATACCTCCTCGAATTCATCTTTGCAATTTCTTTCATACGTTCAAATGTATATACGCCATCGAGATATAACGTAATTTCCTTCGCACCGAGAGTATTAAAAATTGTGTAATTTGCAAAAAGTTCCTGCCTGTCATCATTGTTTATTTTCTTCAATAAGCTTTCAACCTCATCAATTGCGCCATCCTTCAGCATTCGT
>JAITDA010000070.1 GCA_031282805.1 Holosporales bacterium | reverse complement strand
GCAAAAGTCGATGGAGTTGGGCTTGTTTAAGATTCAGGAAACGGCCATCACTCATTCGGACGGACACATAACCATTTCGAAAACAACAAAAGTTACAGGAAAAGGTCAAACGTATTTTGTTAATTATTTCCTTAATAACAGCGAAAGTAATCATCAAATAAATGAAGAATTGTCAGAAGAAAGTAGCGAAGATTGTCCTAATTTTATTGAGGTTGATCATGACCTTTAAAATTATTACTGTTGACGAACGCCTGAAAACCCAGACTGGCGTCAAGATGCTTGTTGTCGGAGGATTTGGGATAGGCAAGACGAGCCTACTCAAAACACTAGATGAGCCAACACTTTGCATTGATTTAGAAGCTGGATTGTTGGCTGTTCAGGATTGGCCAGGTGCAGCGATTACAGTCCGAACCTGGCCAGAAGCTAAGGATTTAGCCTGTTTGATTGGTGGTCCAAATCCGGCATTACGCTCTGACCAGACCTATTCTGCTAGACATTTTGAGACACTAAAAGCCACCAATTCCATTGATTTCACGAGAGTAGACGCCGTCATTGCTAACGGCGCCCCTCCACAGAACCGGACGTGCCCGATTAAGGCATCCGGCTCCCAGTTACGTCCTTCAGCTTCAGATTTGTTTTGGCGCACTCGGCATAACCAACGGAAACCATTTCTTGCTGGCATTGTGAAACTCTGCCCAAGTGTAGCTCTTCCTTTGGCTTCGCCTATTTAGCATCCTAAACAGCATCTGTTCCACTCGATACACAAACACATAAACTCGTTCTGTGTTGTCACTTACGTAGTAGTAATTGTAATATCCATTCAATGATACATTGAGTCTCTTCACAATCTCTACAATTGGTGTGGTTCTATTCATGTTCAGCCATTCTTTGAGTGCTTTTAGTTTCTTCGCAACACGCTTACGATCCGACTTCAGCTTTACACTAAATTTCCCATTCAGTGTTTTGCTGCAGTACACCGTAAACCCCAGAAAATTGAACGTTTCCGGCTTCCCTTCGCCTCGTTTGGCTCTGTTTCCTGCAGCATACCTCCCAAATTCCAGTAGCTTCGTCTTGTCTGGTGCGACCTCCAGGCTGAATTTCTTCAGCCTCTCGATTAGGTCCGCCATAAACTTTTCGGCATCCTGTTTATATTGAAAAGTGCACACAAAATCATCCGCATAACGAATCATTCCAGCAACACCTCTGCATTCTTTCTTCACTCTCCATTCGAACCAAACATCCAGCACATAGTGCAGATAGATGTTTGCAAGGACTGGTGACAGCCCACTTCCCTGCGGCGTCCCTTCTTCTCTTTCGAGAAATTTCCCTTGGTCCATCACTCCAGCTTTCAGAAATTTCTTTATCAGCCGTATCAGCTTCTTGTCTGCAATATCATGCTCTAAGAACTTGATCATCCAGTCATGATCCACTGTGTCGAAGAACGACTTGATGTCAGCCTCAACAACATAGCTCACCTTTCCTAGATTAATCTGTTTCTTTAAATCACTTATTGCATCATGGCAACTCTTACCAGGCCTAAACCCATAGGAACTGCCCAGAAACTTCGGCTCATACACCGCCATCAACAATTCTGCGATGTTGGCTTCCACCAGCTTGTCCTCGTAACACGAAATTCCAAGTGGGCGTAATTTCCCATCAGCTTTTGGAATGTACGTTCTCTTAGTCGGTTTTGGGTTGTACGTATCACGTTTCAACCTCATGTATTTACTCCCGTTATTATTCAATTGTGACTAAGATCACTTAGTCGCATCCAGATTTTCATCCAAATGCGACTCGTACTCTTCCTTGCTAACACCGTCAACTCCCTTGGCCTTCCGACGATCCATCCTTTGATGCATGTCCAAAAGCGCAAGCTTGTTAACTTTGCTACTCAAGTTCTGAATTTTCACTCCTTTGTGGTTTTCCACAAATTGCTTTATAAAACTTACGTATTCGTCAATCATATTCAGCCTTTAATCTGGATTAACAATATTTCAGTTACACAACCTGTCCTCCTTCGCTCCCCTGGCATTACCCAGCTTCTACACTACTACGAGGACATCGGACTTCCTGCATTCCTTCCTGTTAGCTCCCTGCTCCCACAGTTCGCCACCAGTACCATTCCTGGACAATGCCCATGGACAATGCCCATGGAAAATGCAGGACCTCATTTGTTCCGTTGCGCAACTATGTCTGCTCGCCAAGCTCTATGACTACGGGAGGTATCCAGCAGCTCGCCATTACGCCGCTGTCCTTCTGCTTGCACCTACGCCCACAGGTTCAGCACCTCCATTCAACATGCATTTCGTAGCTCAATTACTTCACGCTTTCGCATTTCGGCTCTCCGACTCTCTGCCCTACGCTTGACGTCGTCGCTTCGGCTCCAAGGACTCGATACGGGCTGGTGGCTAGCCTTTACCCGGTTGGTCTACCTCCAACTGTTACTCAACAGCTTACAAATAGTGATCTCTCACTAAGTGAATTACTCGGACTTACATTGTTCCTCCTTTCGTTTCAAATCGCACGGGCCTACGCATGAGATATTTTCTTGAAACACTTGATCAAATGAGCCATAGACATGGCGTTGCGGCGCATCAATGATTTCACAGACCGGTCTTTTTTATCCTTAGCTCCAACCAATATTGCCAGTGCCCATTTTCGTAAAATATCCATGTTTTCTGCCGCGTTATCGTTCCGTATACATGCCTTATCTTCATTAAATACGACATCCAATCGCCAATGTAGTTGATTTTCTATACCCCAATGTTTTCTTGCAATACCGTTGAGCCGCCCAGCATCTAGTGATAACGACGATATATAATACCTAACTTCTGTTGTTTCTTTGCCTTTTCTCAACACCGTCGCTGTAACTTTTCCAATCGCTTTCAACCCTGGCCATTTATGAATTTCCTGCAGCCAACCTATATCATGGCTGACAGCAGCCACTCTTTTCTCAATTCGTCCGTGTCCTTTATCGTTTTCTTCGTGCTGAAACTGACTGTTTCCCTCATCTTCGAGAAATAACACTACATCTTCATGTAGCGTACCTTGATTACCTTTTAGCGAAATAACGTAGTCCCCACCGCCATCAATAATTTGCTGACAAATATCTCGCTGAGCCCCCATCGCATCTATTGTTATAATTTTTCCGTGTAGGTCTAACTTCTTCAACAGCGCTGGAATCGCGGTAATCTCATTACTTGTCTCGTACACTTTTTCTTGAGCAAAAACCATTTGGTTGTTTTGGCACCATGCACTCACGATGTGCAACGGCTTTTCTTTTCCGCTGTTTCGAATTGTCTTGCCGTCTACGCTTATAATTTCGCTGCAAACTTTCTGTAAACATTCGACAAATTCAGCGAAACTATCGCGAAATTGCGTTGGAGAAATTGCGTTCCAAAAGCGTTGATACGTGTCGTGACTTGGCACACCACCAGATAAGTCAAAATATTTAGATAACACTGGAAATGCATCTCTACGAAGTCCGAAATGCCAGAAAAGCCGTCGATGCCAGCCAACGCAGCACAAAAAGTTGTTCCTATAAGCGACGTAAAATCGTGAACCTGATTTTTCCAGGACCTCGGGTCATCAACATTCAAAAAAAAACACTAAAAAGTTTCATCAATCTCATTGTGCATTCTACAAAATAAACAAAAACATTGCCCGCTTTATAGCGCAAAATATGTATTTTTTACAATCTCATGCGTAGGCCCTGCCTGCTCCGATAACTTCTACGGAGGAAGGCACTAAAATAGATATGACACGGCTCCGTTCAAATAAGGAGCGACAAAACAGAGAAATTTTGGAACATGGATCAAATGTGACGGACCTCAAACGGTTGCAGTCTTTAAAACAACGGTTACCGATCGACTTAACCGAAAATGGTATATAAATAAATTCGACCCCACAACAGCAAAAAGCATCTGGACCAAGCTTTGAAAGTCTGGAAACTGCGTCAAAAGTGACAAACGACAGACTCCTGCAATTGCGAAAACAGTACTGACCGATCTCTGAAATTGAGGAAGAAAGATGAATAGATTTGAGCGCGCTTCCTGTAAGGGCATTATCGCCTATGCTGGCAAGCTTAGACCCTGGTTCAAACGTGACGGCGTCTAGACTGGTACATCCAGAAAAGCAGCGAGAACAGATAGCAGCAACTAAGAACGGTATGTGAAAAGACGTTAGTCCACTATCGCGAAAGGCCGCTCTCTCAATTCGAGAAAGTTTGGAGCCAATCATAAACGTGACTGATGTCAGACTTTTGCAACCTGAAAAACAGCTTTCGCCAATAATCTCAATCGAGGGTGGCAAATGAATAGACCAGAGTCCACTCTGTTCAAAGACACCATTCTCGAGCACAGAAAGTTTGCAATCCGAGG
>JAITDA010000025.1 GCA_031282805.1 Holosporales bacterium | reverse complement strand
GCCGTCCGCCTGGGACCCAACCCCCCCACTCACAACTACCCCCAATTTTTTCCTTTTGCTGACACGCCCCGCCACCCCGCAACTGCAAAAATGTCGTAAACAGCCGGAACGTTATGCGTAATTTGGAATGCCAAACTAATCGAAACCTTGATAGAACTGCGAGACCAGAAAGACGCAATAAAAAAACCTGAAAAATTCGGTACGCCGCCATCCATGGCGGCACTTCGTGTGTAAAAAACTATACACAAATGAATTTTATTCCTTTACTATACTTGTTCAATTATTCATTTTGGTATAATATAGGGGTCATATTTACTTTTGGAGAGATATTATGAAAGACAATAAGCGTGTTCAGGCGGTACCCGCCAATGTTTTGACTCAAGCGCAGGCCAAAATCAACGCGGTTGCCATTCTCCTAACCACCTATGTAGTGGCTTTGACCCCGGCTGAACGGCATGAATTGCCCAAAATGGGTGAGAAAACAATTAACAGGGGAGAATAATTCTATGATAAAAGAACTGTATTTAAGCGATATTGCTACTTTTACGGAGCGAACAACAATGAATCCACGCAAAATCAATTTTTGCTATGGGAGCAATGGAAGTGGGAAAACAACGATTTCGAGCGTAATAGCCAACTGCCTTGCGAGTGGAGCTAAAATTGTGTGGTCAAGTGGTAATCCGTTGGGGACACTTGTCTATAACCGTGATTTCGTTACCGCAAACTTCGGAGAAACATCAAAAATCGGAGGCATATTCACACTTGGTAAAGACAGCAAGGAAGCGCAAGAGTTTATAAGCGAACAACGTGTCAAAGTTGCCGAGTGTGCCAAGCAAATAGAAACCTTTAATAAATCAAAAGAAAAGTTAGTTCGAGAGCAACAGGCTAGGGAAACAAATATTGATAATGTATGTTGGAAAGTTAAATCCAGCTATGACCAAGTATTTAGTGAAGCTTTTCCAGGACTTAATAAATCCAAAAGTAAATTTCGGGAGAGATGTTTAGCAGAATCAAAAAACGCGACGCAGACGCAACCCAATAGGGATGAGTTGAAAAGGCTATATGATATAGCCTTTGGCGAAACTCGTCAAATATATCAAACCTATATACCGATTGATATTGTACCGGTTGAACAGTGGGAAGAGTGTGATCTTCTTTCACAGAAAATTTCTGGCAGCGCAGATACGCCTATTGGAAAGTTTATTGAATATCTTGGAAATAGCGACTGGATTAAACAAGGTATTTCCTATGCTGAAAAAGCTGATGGCAAATGCCCTTTTTGTCGACAAGAACTCCCGCATAATACCTACGATGACATCAAAGCGTTCTTTGATGAGTCCTACGAACACGATGTATTACAACTACGAACATTTTACAATCGTTTTTCTGATAATACAACCAAAATTGTTGATAGGCTTCAAGGATATTTGGCAGATGCCTTGTCTTTTCTTGATTACTCGTTGTTCAAAGCGGAACTCGATACACTTCATTTGACTATTGATAAAAACATTAAAGAGATTGAGCGCAAACTAGAATCGCCATCAGTAGAGGTAAGTCTTGCCCCTATACTCCCGGCATTAGAGCGTATAAACAATATACTCTCTAGTTTTAATGGATCTATTGAGGAAAACAATGATTTTGCAAGAAACCAAACGACAAAACAGCAGGAATGTATCAAGGGTGTATGGCAATTAGTTGTTTCTGAACTTAAGACCGCAATTGATGCATATATACAGGAGACACAAGGCAATCAAAAAGGCAATAAAGACATTGATGACAAAATCAAAACTCAGATAGATGAGCAGCAAGAGTACAATAGTCTTATATCAGAAAAAGAAGCAACACTGACCAGTATAAAACCAACTGCCGAAGCTATCAATGCTATCTTGACACGTTTTGGTTTTGAGGGATTTAGTATTACCGAAACCCAAAATGAATTGGGGACATATAAAATAATCCGCACCGATGGTAATTGCGTTGAAAATACGTTGAGTGAAGGTGAATATAATTTTATATCATTCTTATATTTCTATCATCTTGTGTATGGAAGTCATGATAAAACAGGTATTGCTCAACCTAAAGTTGTCGTTATTGATGACCCGATATCCAGTCTAGACAGCAATGTCCTGTTTATTGTTAGTACGCTTACCAAACAGATAATTGACGACTGCAAAAATGATCGCGAAGGCATTAAGCAAGTTTTTATTCTAACCCACAACGTTTATTTCCATAAAGAGGTGTCTTTTACAGGAAACCGTGAAACATGGTCGCGCAAGCAAGTCGCCTTCTGGATAATTAAAAAAAGCAATAATATTTCGCAGATTATTGGCTATGGGAATGAAAACCCTATTCAGACATCATACGAGCTTTTGTGGTCGGAATTAAAAAATACCGATACAAAACAAAGAATAACTATTTTCAATACATTACGTCGTATTTTAGAATATTACTTTAATGTTATCGGCGGACTTGACTATGAAAAATGTATAAATGCGTTTGATGGTGAAGATAAACTAACCTGTAAGTCTCTTATCTCATGTATCAACGAAGGCTCACATTTTATAACTGACGATTTTGTCATGCAATATGAAAGTGTCGCGATGGAAAGTTATATAAGAGTATTTAAACTCATCTTCCAGAAAATGGGGCATGAAAGTCATTACAACATGATGATGAAGGTTGCAAACCCCGAACCAGAAGCGATAGAGTAAATAGTGTTATGAATGAGATAATTGTTCATCAGGTAAATATTGCGCATTACAGACTGGTTGAGTTGTCAAAACTCGCAGACCAAGCCAAGCCATTCTATGATTGGGTGGAAAAGGTCGCAAAACAATTAACAGGATATAATAAATCTCTGTCTGAAATATTATTAACTGTAAATAAATCACAGATAAAACAAATAATTTTGTCTTGTTACTCAAATGAATCTGAAGAGAAACCTTTCCTGTTTGATGGTGTCGGAAGAGTATATGAACATATTAAAGTCTGTTTTTATTTCTTTGCATGGTTAATTCGAGATGCCCCGCAACAAAGATTGTCTCCGCTTGTCTCCCGGATGCAAAAATAGACAATGTGAAAAAAGTTGTCGCTGAAACAGATGCTCTTGTTGAGTTGATTTATCAGTACAGGAGTATTGTCAAAACATTTGAATGGCACACAATCCGCGAAATCATTATAGACCGGCTAGAAGGTTCCAGAAGAAGTATTAGCGGACACAAAATTGAAGCTAGTGTTAGAACTAGCTTTGTGGCTGCAATACAGTACTACTATTCAATTTATAATGCGAATCAAGAGTAGACAGCAGCAACGGCAAGTCTTGCGAAGATAAAAGAAATAAGACCGTTTTCCGACCGTAC
>JAITDA010000075.1 GCA_031282805.1 Holosporales bacterium | reverse complement strand
CCTTTACACCCATGTTTTACCAGAAACAAAACATTCTGAAATACAGAAAATAGCTGCTAATGTTGAGATACATGATAAGAGCAGTGGTGAATAAATAAAAAAGGCAGAGGGCATTTATTGCTCTCTGTTTACTTGCATAGACAAAATAAAAGAAAAGGGTTATGCCTTTTCGTGTGCCTATGTGAATAACTTTTAATGAAAAACAAGTGTTTTTAATGGAAATATCAAGAAATTGGCAATAAATATTTGGCTTTAGAATGCGCTATTTGGAATCAGTGGAAATATCATATTGCTTTAAGGCTACTCGTTTGATAACGGTCAGTGTAGGTTATTCCAGGCTGGAATATTGAGTTGTAAAATAGGTTGGGTAATAGTACATTAAGATACTGTTCATTTACGAAAAATCCATTTTGTAACGGATAGGTTATTCCTTCATGTGCCATTTAAATTTTAACACTCCTTTCATGTTGCTTTTCTAATTACTGCGCGATACCGCAGCATGGAAGTTTCTTGTTGATGCAAAATTAACCCCTTTTTGGGCAAATAATCGTTGCGCCTCATCCTGCTCTTCCATTACATTCGCTGTCGCACTCCTAGCTCCACCTGGTAGCTGCGTAACTGCTGGACTATTTGCCTTATCAGAGGGCTTTTCGTCTACCGCAAAAGCACCTGGATCTTCAGCTCTATACTCCTCTAAAAAGTCTTTAAACCCTGTGATCTTATCACCATCCAATGGTAGCTTCTTTGCTGTAACCTCGGATATAAAGGCCTTTTTAGCTGCATTAGAACTGAATTTAAGATCTGAAGAAAGCTCTTTAAGAACAGTCTCATATCTAAGAGCATGCAGCTTCTCTTGCGCTTCCTTTTCCACTTGCTCATACTTAGAACGCCATTTTTCAGCGCTTTCCTTTATCGCAGCAATATCCATTGATTCAAAGCTTTCAATCTGCTCGTTTGCAGCTTTTATCTGCTTTGTTAGCTCGTCAATTTGGGTATCACGTTCATTTTGTACCTTTTGGAACTTCTCCTCAAACTTTTCTGAAAGCTGGCCTACCTGCTCATCAGTTGCCTCAGGGAAAATAGCACGGATAGCCCCGTTCATCGTCATAGTTTTCACCACCTTTTAGTACAAAAATAGAGGGTGTTGTCCTCATATATATTATACCACAATGGGTGTAAAAAAGTTCATGTTTTTAAAAAATATTTTTCAAGTATTAAATACTGATATTTCTGATCATGTACACGAATATCATGTTATATGCCATCATACACAGTTCATAACATCACACTAATCGTTAGTTCGTGTTTGTTTGCATCATTCTCTCGTTAGTTCGTGTGAGTTCGTGTTAGTTAACATTAATTTACATCGTTCTTGTGCAAGTTAGATCGAATTGGATAGAGTTAGATCGAGTTGGGTAGCGAGTTAGTACTTAGATTCGTGTCATATATAGTTTGACAAATCTTATTGTGTACGATATAATGTACATAGGGGTGATTTCAATGAAGACCGTTTGTTCTACCACGTTTAGAAAAGATCTTTTTAATTTCTTAAAAAAAGCTGTTCGTTGCAATGAAGTTTTTAATATATCATCAAAAGCAGGAAGCACTGTATTGATGAGTGAAGACAGTTATAACTCCCTCATGGAAACTGTATATTTGAACTCGATACCCGGTATGGCAGAAAAAATATTAGATGGTATACAGACACCAATTGAAGATTGTGTCACATATGATGAGTCAATGTGGGAGGAAGAGCGTGTACAAAATCATTCTAACCAAGCAGGCTCAAAAAGACCTTAAAGAAATATCAAGATCTCACTTTAAAAGCAGAACAAAAGAAATTATAGAAGCCTTAGCCGAAGACCCATATTCAAGACTTCATTCGTTTGAAAAACTCATCTATGCTGATGGATCTGTATATTCAAGAAGAATAAATGTAAAACATAGATTGGTATATCAAATAGATGAAAAACTCAAAATTGTGAAAATTATTAGCATGTGGACCCACTATGAAAAATTAGTATGAAACATATGTTAGTTCCTAATCACTAAAAAATAAAAAGCACTTAAGCAGACAATAGCTTAAGTGTTTTTTACTTACGAATACAGTTTATGTTAAATCTATGCTCTCTTGATTCATTTCTCTCTTATTTGTACTAACGCTTTTTCTCCTGGTACTACCTCTAAGCACTGAAGATATTCAAAATATGGTTCACTCTGATTTGACATATTCGTAACGGCTTCTTCTGATAATTCTTTCAACTCTGAAAATCGGTTTGGTAACGGTGTTTGTAAGTAAGAGCTGTGCACAATGAATTCTATCTTAAACTTACTTTCATCAAAAGTATTATCATAGCACAATAAATGTACACACTCCAACATATTTACTTCTTCAGTCGGAGTTATTCTTAACATGAATTCACCACAGAAAAAATACTCTTTATCAAGATTTGGTACAAAAACAAAAAGCTCCTTGATGTTTTTTGTTTTTGTATCCGCTATTGCCGCCCAGGTTGCATGATCATACATTGGAGTTAATTCTGGGTGTAAATCTTTTTGCTCCCAACACTTGGCTAAAGCAGCCTTTACTTCAGCGTTTCTAACAAACCGCTGATCCTTATACCCTGCCATACCCCATTGACTACAAACTAAGATAAGAAAAAACATCGGAATTAATCTCTTATAAAACATTAATTCAGCTCCTTCAAAAGTGCTACAGATATCTTCAAAGCTCTCGACACCCTCACATCAAGAATCTTGGTTCCCATAATTGCACGTCCCGCATCTACTAATCCGTTTATTGCTACCTCGTGAAGAGTTTTTGTTGGGTCTGTGTCTGCTATTGTAAAGTCTGTGCTACCTTTTCCTGCAACAAGCAACCTATGGCTCAGTTCCCCTCCTCGTTCTGTTCCCTCCTTTGTGTACGTTAGCATTATGAATGTCATCCTTTTATGGTATGCGTTCATTTCAGTCATTGACGGGGACAAAGCTTCCCCAATACTCGTATCTAACAACGGGCTCCCCAATACAGAAATATCCTGCAATTCTACACTAGGAATGAATTTATATTTTTCTTCAAACATATTCAATTTTTTAATCACTGCATTTTCTATTGCAGCATTTGTCGCTCCTGACGTCAACTTGGGATCTGCCTGAGTTATCGGTGTGTTTGCTTTTATTAGATCAGAAACAAAGCCATTTTTTAATATATATATGTTATGTTTCCCGTTGTGTTCTACAAGTTGTTTTATTGCTTGAAATTCATCCCATTCCATCCATGATTTAATACATGATGCAATAACTATGTCCCAACAAACAGATGCACACCACATTGAATCTTTCGGCTGCTTCAATGGTTGTAAACCCATAACAAAAGGCCACATCTCAGCAAATATTGCCACTATTCCGCCTCCTCCTCTTTCTTATCATCTTGCTCTTCTTCCTCGTCATCCTGCTTTTCATCCTCCTCTTCGTCAAACAACCCTCGTTCCTCTTCCTTCTCACCCTCTATCTCAGCCATTATCTTCTTCGCCATCTCTTCAGTCTCACCCATAAACCTAACTCTGTATTCCCACGGCGCTCTTATCCCAGCTGCGATTTCCTGCATGAACATACCCTTTTCTACCTCTTTGTCCACTAATATACTATCGCCCCAGTCGAACACACTCTCTATGCTCTCATAGGATATCCCTCGTAGCTCACACATAACCTCTATTAGCCTTTGTAACGCCAC
>JAITDA010000072.1 GCA_031282805.1 Holosporales bacterium | reverse complement strand
ACTTTACAGAGGATGAAATTGAAAATACCATATTTTTTGTGGATGTTCCCAATGTTGGTTTTATCGATTCCCGTAATGTAAATTTGAAGAAATATATTTGTGGTATAGATTTATTCATGTTATGTGGTAGTCCAGCTGTGTCCAAAATCGCCCATGATTGGCGAGAAAAAAAGCGTTATCTTATCGAACCTAGCGCTGAGAGTAACATCACACAAATTATAGTAAGCAATAACCTTAGTGTTAATCTTATCCAATACCCTAAACACTTTTGTTGGAACATCAAAAGAACAAATGAAATAAAAGATTACCTTTTATTTCGGCCGTTTGTTTTCGTCCTTAATATTTTTTATGCCTTGCTGAGGCCGATTTTGATTTATTCGACTTTATATCAAAAAGATACTTTTATCGGGGGATATGAGGTTCTAGCGTTTTCCAAGAGAATAGCAAGATATTTTTGTTTGCCATTTTTGATTCTTATTAAAAAATGGCTCAAAAAATAATAAGAAATTAATAAAAGTGACAAAATAGCTTGCTATACAATTTTTCTGGCATTGCGAACACTTGTTAAAGCTTTTACGAAAACGTCATTCTGCTCAACAAAAAAGTCAGGCTACGAATTTAAATCATTAAATTTTAGCCTATGTTTGTCAGCTTGATTCTAGAAAAACTTTCCAATTTGTTTATAAATGAGTGTTCTATTCTGTAATGCTTATAGCGCAAAAATAGCTATTCTCCGAGGGAAATCAATTTTTCAACGAGCGCTTCCAGCTCTTCACATGAGTTGCAAACGAGGGTAAAAACTCCACCACGTCTTGTCCTTTTAAGCTTTGTTTCAACGCCTATTGCTTCGGCAACCCTGATGGCTATGTCCATTGTTTCCGGATCCATGTTTGGATCAATTGGCGTTCCTGAGCCGGTATATGCAGTGCGTGCCCCAATTTCTCCGAAACTGCTTGAGACGTGGCCAGATTTAAGGTCCTTCATTGTACTTTCCAGCTGTCTTACATTCCAATTTTCTTGAGCTGCAATACCGGCTATTTCCTCGGCATTTTGCACGCCAATTAAACATCTGCCGTGACCGGCAGTGAGGCGCCCGACACGAATAAGTTCGCGAACGCGCTCCGGCAGCGACAATAGCCTCAATGCATTCCCTATGTAACTGCGGCTTTTACAAAGCATAACGGCGAGATCCTCTTGCCTACAGTCGCACTTCAGCATGAGCGCCCTCATTGCCTCCGCCTCTTCGATTGGGTTCAAATCTGCTCTTTGAAGATTTTCAATCAATGCGAGGGCCATAATTTTAGCACCATCATCACAATCGATGATATGGATTGGAACTTCGCGCAGTCCGGCAATTTTAGCGGCACGCCATCTTCGTTCGCCGGCAATTATTTCATACTGCTCGCCATTTTTTCTTACAGCAATAGGTTGCAAAACGCCGTGAAGAGAAATAGAATTTGCCAATTCGTCTATTTTTTCCTCATCAAAAAATTTACGCGGCTGCCCCTCATTTGGGCATAGTGAGTCGATATTGACCTTATTTGCCGTAACTTCAGAAGAAGTTATTGTCATGGAATCGGCTTCTTCAAGCAAGGCTGATAGCCCCCTTCCTAATTTTTGTTCCATTTTTGTACTTTCTCCTTTTCTAAAAATTCTTTTGCTAACTCCATATACGCACAGGCTCCAGCGCTCTTCACATCGTAAATTAGTACAGGACGACCGTGGGATGGAGCCTCGGAAATTTTAACGTTCCTTGGAATCATAGTTTTAAAGACAATTTTTCCGAGGTGTTGTCTAGCATCTTTTTCAACAGAAATGCTTAGTGCATTACGTTTGTCAAACATAGTTAAAACGACGCCAAGCAATGCGAGTTTAGAATTGTATGATGCCTTTATGCGGTTTATAGAACTAAGCAAATAGCTCAATCCTTCAAGGGCATAGTACTCACACTGCAACGGGACGAGCACACCATCGGATGCGACCATCGCATTCAAACTCAGAATTCCCATCGATGGTGGAGAATCGATGATAACATAATCAAACATCTCTTTATATGGCGCCAACGAGTTTCGCAGAATTTTTTCCCTTCCAGGGAGCTGAACCAATTCAATTTCAGCCCCAATAAGATCTACACTTGCTGGAATTATGGTAAGGCCAGGTATGTTTGTTTTATTCATTGCCTCGGAAAGTGTCTTGGCTTGAATTAATACGTCATAGCTGGTGTTAAGTTTCTTGTCGTACAAGCCGAGACCGGTAGTCGCATTTCCCTGAGGATCCAAGTCCATTAACAGCACCTTCTTTTTGACTGCAGCGAAAGCTGTAGCTAAATTAACGGCGGTTGTTGTTTTGCCGACGCCTCCCTTTTGATTTGCTATAACAACAATCATCTTGCTATTTTCTCCTCACATTTTCAGCGATGATGATAGCGCCATTTTCATTCGTTTGGCTCGCATTTACGGTATAATCAAATGCATAAACATTCAGAGCATTTTCGATTTCTTCCATATGCTTAGCGCCTTTATGAAACACACCTCGCACCAATTTAAGGTGAACCATCACATTGAGCAATTTTGTTAACGAACCAAACGCGCGAGATACAATCACAGGTTTTGAAAATGTTTCACGTGAAACATTAAAATTATGAACATCATCGTTAAATATCGAAAAACTCAACCCTAACCTTGACTTTACGTCTCTAAGAAACACATGTTTTTTAAAATCCTTTTCACAAAGAATAATGTTATTGAATCCCAAGATCGATAGAATAACGCCAGGAAATCCAGCTCCAGTTCCAACATCCAAAATATAGTCATCTGGTTTCAGAAATTTACTAATTTGCACGCTATCTGCAATATGCCGATTAAACACATCAGCCATGGTCTGTTTTTGGATAAGATTGATTGTTTTATTCCATTTTGCTAATATTTCTACATACCCGTTTACTAATTCGTTTTTTGTTGCATCAAATCCCTTCACTCTACAAAATCACAGATATATTACCAATATTTAATAGTAACCTAAAATTTAATTTTATGCAAATATCTTTTTAAATGTTTCACGTGAAACATTTTTCAAAATTTACAATAACTGTAATCAGTTTGTGAAAAAGTTTTCGACATCAAATACGCATCATGCCCATTCATATATTTTTGACGGATAGAAAGCGGCGTAAATCCGAGGGCTTCGTAAAAAGCTATAGCGCAAAAATTGTGAACGCTTACTTCTAAGAACATTTTTTTAATGCGCAATGTTTCACGTGAAACATTTAATAATTTTGATGCTATGCCTTGCCTACGATATTGAGGTAGTACGCATATGTAAATTACATCTACCTCATCTTGATTAATCAGAAATATCACGTAACCAAGTATGTGTTTTAGCGTCTTGTGTGATACTTTATCAAATCGTTTGAAGTATTGTCGCTGCTTTGAGATGCAACCAAAAACTTTGTACTGAGTACTGGTCAAATAAGTTTTAAACGACTGATCAAGAATTCTATAATTTGCGGAATGTTTCACGTGAAACATTTTTAATTTTAAAAAATCTTTCAAATATAATTTCTCAACAGTGGTATTGCGGAGTAAAGCCATAGTCAACTGAAAGTAATCGCTTAATATAAGTTTCGTTTTTTTCTGCTAAATTGGAGTTCAATACTTGCTCTTGATTGCGAGACAAATTGACTCTTTCATAATCAAAATTATCTGCAAAGTATTTGTCGCCATTATATAAATTTATACTCTCTTCGCTCAATAGTTGTTGATTCTGTAGTGTGCAGTTTAAATATTCGGCAGTGAAATAGTCGCCTCGCATTGTCGGTATGGCAATAATACCTTTGGTAGAGTGAACAGAAAATATGGATAGATAGGTCAAGAAACTCGAGATTCCCACAAACTTACAGGAAGGCGCGGCGATACGCATACCCTTAACGATTGAATTAATTATTCGTATTGTGGTGAACGAACTTGGCCCAGTTGAGTGAATTACCCGTTTTATGTGTTGATGTTTATGCTTAGACAAAAATTTTGCTAGGAAGTGTACAGCCATATCCGCAAGTTCGCGAGATTCAGAAACTCGATATACTTCCGCCAATTCGTCAGAAGCAATATGAAATTCTTTGGAATGTATGAAAATTGATATAATCATTCTCGTCTTATTTCAATACTTATGTACTGGGCAATGTTCGAAAGGACTCGCTGATCCGGCAGTGGAATTTTAAAATTTCCATCGTTGTTTCGAAGGATACATTCTTGCAAAACCCATTTTTTGATGCCTTTGTTCTTTAAAAATTTTGCTACTTCATACAAATCTTGTTCCTCAATATTGCGCAGATCTAAAGTCGTTCTGACCTCAAAGTTAACATTCGCACTGAGCAACTTGTTCAAACTTTTCTCAGCCAAGATTCCAGAAGACGGAAGGCGAGTAACTTTATGGTAATTTTGAAAACTAGTTTTTATGTCAAAACCAACCCAATCAATTATGTTTAAAACATCTTGTAACATGTCAGGAACTACTCCTGAAGTGTGTAGGCCAATCAAAAATCCGAATTTCTTTACTGTCTTCATCACTTCTGGTAAATCGGGTTGCAACAATGGTTCTCCACCGCTAAAAACGATGGCTTCTAATTTTTCGATGCGGGTTTCCAAAAATTCAAGAAAGTCCTGTAAATCAACATTGCCTGCGGCTGTTGTATCAAGAAAATCTGGATTGTGACAATAGATACATCGATTTGGGCACCCCTGGCAAAAAACAATGGCAGAAAGTTTTCCTGGATAATCCAGGGTGGAAAATTTTAAAACACCGCCTATTTTCATTGTGTTCTCCCCGCTGGGTACGACGTACGTAATGTGGAAATCTGGTGTACACATAACAAATAACTAACAATCGTAAGCAATAAATTACATATATGTTGATGTACCGCTGGTTGCAATGCAGGCACCTCCGAATTAAATATTGGCCTCAAGTAACTGGAAATATAGGGAGTTGAATAGACGACGCCACTATGTAGTGATGTCGATACTAATGTGTAGTTGCAAGTTTTCATGTATGTGCTTCCACGTGGCAAATTAGTGTCAGAGAACTGGAAAACGCTTCTTGAATTTAGCAAGAACGTTTTAAAATCAAATAATTCTTTAATATTACGCAATGCACGGGAAAATATCGAGAAAAGTCCGTTACTTGCAGTTTTATAGATGATTTCATTCACATGTATCTTGCTTTTCAAAACATTGGCTTCACGGTAAAAAATCGTTTTAGCACATATCAATTTTAAAAAATCTCCATAATCGATCATACAGTATGGTTTGAATAATTTTGAATAGTAGGAGCCATCGGAACTGCAAGAGTTGCTCCGGAAATGATGTCGTAAAAATATTGTTATACATCGTAGGATTGCGCAAGGTATAGCCACCAATTTGCAATTGTAAGGTGCTATCCGTGCAATAGCAGCCGTACTCCAATTCGAGAAGCGTCGCCAACAGCATATTAATGAAATTATGTATAAGGTCACAGTAAAGCCTCTGATGAAATTCATTGATCGTTAAAATAGGCAACAATCTGCGCTAAGTTTATGGTTGCTGTTTTTTCAGAACCAAGAGAACGAACGCTTACTGTTCTTTGCTCCATTTCTTTTTTCCCAACAATTACAATTGCCGGAACTTTTTGAAGTGAATAAAATCTTATTTTGTATCCAATCTTCTCGTTTTCAACATTCAGAACAACTCTGAAATTTGCACTTTGCAGAGTTTGTGCAATTTCTTTGGCGTATTGAGAGCTTTCATCGGTTACGCTCGTTACAACAATTTGAACTGGAGACAACCAAAACGGAAATTTCCCTGCGTATTGCTCTATGAGAATTCCGACAAAGCGTTCGATGGAACCAACAAGCGCCCTGTGTAACATCACAGGAACCTTTTTATCACCATTGCTGTCAATGTAGTGCATTTTGAATCGCTCTGGAAGGTTGAAATCTGCTTGCAATGTTCCGCATTGCCACTCTCTGCCAAGGCAATCTTTCAAGACGAATTCCAATTTTGGCCCGTAAAAGGCCCCTTCACCTTCGTTTATGGTGTATGACAAAGCGGCCTCATCAGCAGCTTCCATAAGAGATTTTTCAGCGAGATCCCAAATTTCTTCAGAACCAACCCTCTTCGCTGGTCTGTTCGAGAACTTCACTGAAACATCGCTGAAGCCGAATTTTTCGTATATCTCCTTGATCATTGAACAGACATCTAATGTTTCGGCTACTATTTGTTCTGGTGAGCAGAAAATGTGACCATCGTCTTGTACAAATGCGCGTAGTCTCATTATGCCGTGATGAGAGCCAGATGGCTCGTTTCTGTGGCATAAACCGAACTCGGCGATGCGAATCGGTAGATTACGGTAGCTCTTGACGGCTCCGGTCTGGTAGCATACGATGTGTCCAGGACAGTTCATCGGCTTAATTGCCATTGTGGTATCTCCATCTTCAACGACGAACATGTTCTCTCTAAATTTTTCCCAATGCCCTGATGTTTCCCAGAGGGAGCGATTCATTAGTTGCGGAGTTTGTACTAAGTAATAGCCGTGCCTTTTGATTACATCAGTTATGTAGTCCTTGAGCAAATTGAATAGAACCGTTCCATTTTGTAGCCAAAAAATACTTCCTGGCGCAACATCATCAATATGAAAGAGACCTAGTTCAACTCCAAGCTTGCGGTGATCACGTGCTTGAGCCTTCTGGATCATATCAAAATATGAGTTCAAGGATTCCTTTGTTGGAAAGAGAACGCCATAGACTCGCTGCAACATATCATTTTTGCTATCGCCACGCCAGTAGGCGCCGGAAACGTTCGTTAATTTAAAGGCATCCAGTGGAATATATCCGGTACTTGGAATATGCGGTCCACGACAGAGATCTCCGATGTCATCAAGAAAATACATAGTAACGGATGTGTCCTCAATTGACTCCACCAGTTCGACTTTATACTTTTGTTCCTTTTTCCTAAAATATTCAATTGCCTCAGACTTTGGTATCTCGGTCCTGACAAACGGTATGTTCTTTTTGACGAGATCTCTCATCCGTTGTTCAATTAGTACCAACTCATCATTTGAAAGTGTCTCGTTACAGTTTAAATCATAGTAAAAACCATTCTCAATTGCTGGACCGATTGCGAGCTTTGCCTTAGGAAAAAGCTCGAGGATAGATTTGGCAAGAACGTGAGCAGCCGAGTGACGTAGAATTGCCAAACCATCACGTTCATTAATGGAAATTGAGGAAACGACATCTCCATTTTTGAGCCTCGTGGATAAGTCACAAAGTTCTCCATTGACTCTGGCAGCAAGAACATTTTTTTCACTCGCTTTACCCACTAAATCATGCGCCGACGAACAATCATCAATCTCGAATTGACGGCCATCATTAAGTGATACCGAAATCATTTTTTACTCCACAACTCTTGGAACGCAGAACATTTCAAATTTCTTAATTTTTGCATTTGAAAGAATTTCATCACGAGTATTATCGAGAAATTTGACATCACTCCTTGCATGAGATTCAGTCGCAGTTTCAATATTACTAATGTCAATAGAATCCACATTTATTGCGGAAAGTTGCTCGATCCAATCAAAAACCATGTTCAGCTTATCGAGAAATTGCGCTCTCCTACTATCAGCTATTTCTATTTTTGCGAGGTTGCAAATCTTATCTAGTTCTTCATCGTTCAGCATTATGAGATTCACAGAGCAGGAGCCACTCCGAGATGGTAGCATTTTATTAAAAGGTTGCCAAACAATATGTTATTGGCTTTTTTTAGTGGCGAAAAATCAAGTTTATTTAAATGGGGAAAAATTGTGTTTAGGAATGATATCAATAAATGGACATGGGAATTCAAATATCTACGTAAAATGTTTGACAGGTTTCATTGGTTAACATCCTTGAACGCAGCGAGGAAGAAATGTTAGCATTGCGATACGGAGAGGTGGCCGAGTGGCTGAAGGCGCCCGCCTGGAAAGCGAGTATACGTTAATAGCGTATCGAGGGTTCGAAATACTGGAAAAGAGATGTTGTGGAAGTGTTAAGAATATCATGAATTTGACAAAATTAGGCCTATTGCGGCGAATTTACAACCACTACGTCTGTTCTATGCATCTTGATTCTTCCTTTATGAGCGCCACAATTCATCAAACTCAAACTCCATAGGCTCTTTACCACAAACAATACATTGTCTAAGAATATTAGGCGTGATTACCTTAAGGGCTACATTGGCAATGCTATGATTTACTCCTACGATCCTTACTGTTTTAGCAGCAATTAGATCTTTAGCAAGGCGTAGTTTTATTCTTTTTTGTGCACTTAATCTACTTCTTTCCGCTGAAGTCATACAGCCTTTAATTGTCTTAAGGCCTCTGAAATAGCTATGGCTCCACTCATTGCGATATTTAGGGAGCGGAGGCCAGGAACCATGGGTATAACAACCTTTTCATCACAAACTTCGTAGACATAATCAGGAACTCCAGAGCTCTCCTTTCCCAACATAATACAATCAGTAGCTCTATACATTATACCGTAATATGGAACCAGTGCCTTAGTATCGAGTAAAATAATTCTCCCATCATATTTTTCTTTAAAATTATGAAATGAATCGTAGAATTTCACATCTACAAGATCAACATAGTCCATTCCAACTCTCTTGATCCTTCTGTCATTGATAATAAAGGAAGCTGGTTCCACAATGTTTAGCTTCACGCCGAGGCATGCACAAAGCCTCGCTATTGCCCCTGTATTTTGAGCAATTTCAGGTTCAAACAGGCAAATTTCCGGATTTTGCATTTTTTCGTACGAACATGTATATAGGAA
Source organism: Holosporales bacterium (assembly GCA_031282805.1). GTDB lineage: Bacteria > Pseudomonadota > Alphaproteobacteria > RUG11792 > RUG11792 > JAITDA01. The sequence continues at coordinate 3,724 of JAITDA010000072.1, read as the reverse complement.
TTCCAGTTAGCAACATGATTATTAATGCAGAAAAGTTCATTATTTCTGTCTTGAATAGCACAAAGCTACAGAACAATAATGCCAACATTGTAATAATTATATGTGATACAAATTTCAATTTGGTCTGCAGCATGAATTTAATGTACGCACAAATCGCCATAAAATACATTGATATGTAAATAACAACCGACATATCAACGAATTTTTCAATCTTGTCGGCGAACCATGGTGATTTTTGCAAGAATAGGATGACGATTGTTCCAGCGGCACTGATCCACAGTGCATTGCCAGGTACACCACGCTTATTCAATTTACCAAATACACCGGGAAATATACGTTCAACAGCTGCTGACTTGGCTATCTGTCCGCTGAAAAAGACCCAGGCATTCAACGAGCCATAACACATGATGAACGTGATCCCCCCTATGAGTTTATCAAATGAACGTCCATCAAAGAGGACTAGCAGAATTTTTGCCAGAGGTGCCCCTTCATTTTCTAGGCCAGATGGCTCTACTATACCGAAGGCTGCAATTGTATTAATTATGCTTATCAACGCAACTGTCGCAGTTCCGCTCACTATTGCAAGAGGAATTGTTTTTTTAGGGTTTTTTACAACTGCAGCTGGTGATGTTCCCCCTTCAAGTCCTACAAACGCCCAAAAAGAGAAGATAGCTGCTTGAGTTAGTGTATCTACACTTGACATACCTGGTCCTGTAAATTCGCTAAAATGCTCCAAATTAATATTTGGAAATGCTAAAACTGGAATCATAATGAGGGGCAGTACCTTGAATACTGTGAGTATTGTTTCAACGGTGCTCGTCGTACGGAGTCCCATTACGTTGACGAGCGTCAGAGAGATGACGAGTAGTACTTCAAGCGCAAGTTTTGTACACGCTGACAAATCCCCGGTGAGTGACATCAAGTAATTGATAGATACAGCTATAATTATTGGATTACAGGCCCATGCACCACACCAATATATCCACGTAACAAAAAACCCGATCTTTTCTCCAAAAAACATTTTTGCGTAGATGTGTGGACCACCAACCTTGGCGGTTTTCGTACACAGAAATGAAAAAACAAAAGTGATTAAGACCGCTCCAAGCCCACCAATTCCCCAACCGAATAGTCCAAGTGTCCTGAATTTAGCTATCTGTGCTGGCATGAAAAATATACTTGCACCAAGCTGAGCACTGATAACGAGACTCACCAAAGGCCAAAAACCAATCTTCAGAGATAAACCGCTATTTTTCATTTTTCACAAACAAACGCACAGAAGTGCAATGGCTCCTTGGGACGGACTCGAACCGCCGACCCAGTGGTTAACAGCCACTTGCTCTACCGACTGAGCTACCAAGGATCACTGCTTCAATGTATATCATGAATACAACACTTGGGCAAGAAAATTGTGGAGAGTTATCAAGCCTTCCATCGTTAATTAAGGGCACGCCCGTTACGGTCTGATGTTTACTCCGCAAACATTATACAATATGAATTATCTCAAAAAGTATCTGGCACATCGTAAATGTGTAAAACGCACATTAAAGTGATTATGTAATACGCAAACAAGTCATGGTCTTCATGGTGGGCATCTCTCCACAAATTTCTTTTTACCACATCAAAAAATATCCTCACTGGCTTTCCATCGAATACACTCACCATATATCACTTATGAACTTATCTACATTTATCTATTATATACCAGTTTTTGAGAACGGCCTTCCAATTTTCTCCAGCAAATACCTATATAAAATTCTCTTTATCTTTCTTTGTATCAGATTTCTCCGTTCTTTGTGGCTTATTCAAAATTCCTCATATGAAAACGGTACTATATTTGATGCCATCTTTTTTTGCATGTTCCTTATCACCTTTCATGTATACATTTTTCACCGAAACAACGTTATGGCATCACTGACTTTCATCTCGACTTCTTTATCACTAAATGAAGTTTTATACTCCACTTATTCTTTAACATCCAGTTCCTTTAAAGAGAGATATATAAAATTTTACTGTTTCTCCTCTGTCGTTTTCATCATCCGTATACCTTCTTTCGTTTTTCTTTATGTGCTTCAATCTTTGTTCAAAGAAACTCGTTTCAAATTTATTCGTCAATTGTTTTGCCCCTAAGTTTAAGTATCACTCTTTCGCCAGCATTATATATTTGAACATAATGCTTGTAAAAGCTTAATTACTTTCTCTTAAAAACTTACGAGATAAACATATCAACATTTATGCCAACAGGTAGGATTATGTATGCCGGATTTTAAGTTGAACGGAGCAAACTTACATTACTTCCATACCTGTCAAGTTGGAAAGATACGTTAACACCTCATCTGGGGTCCTGATAGTAACAATCTCCGTATTTCCAAATTTCAGCAATTTCTGAGCAAGATCGTAGTCATTCCCGCCTTCTTCAGTCATATCACCAAAGAAAACTATTTGTTCATGCGGGTGCAGGGTACGCACCTTATCTGCAATTTGATCCTTGCCGAAACCATTTGGTACTATATCTATACTAATTACTCCCCCTATCAAAAATCTATAGGCCGGGTATTTCACTGATAACTCCGAGACTATCTTCTCCCTTTCTTTATTAAGGCCGTCCCATATTTGGTATTTCTCCCTTGCCTCAAAGGGACAATCTCTTCCAAGGACAGAAAAATTTATCATACCACTCCTGATCTCTATAAAATTTTCGTACAACTCATGCGGATAAGTCGTATCACTACGATAATTCAAGAGATCATTCAACAAAATTTCATCCGGTGTTATTCGATTTTTATAAATTCTTTCGCCATGTACGTAAAACTCATTACCCATCGAGGTATAAATTCCAGATATATTATCGATCACTTCTCGTGGAATTTGCTCTTTCACCTTGCATAGATCGGATCCAGTGGCTACGTAGAAATGGAACCCATTCACCAATTTTACGAGCTTCTCCGCAAAATGGAGTGGCATGGCTTGCCTGGATGGAACCAACGTACCATCCATATCCGAAACGAAAACAATATCCCGATTTTTAATCGAATGTACCACGAAAAAACTCGAAAACCAAGAACATTGCTGGATTGTAACATTGCCTTTCATGGATATGCAATCAGGATAGTGTTCGGCTACGAATTAAAACGGAGCATATGTGGTGATCTATTATTTCTAGTAGCTTATACAACGGTCGCACAAAACGTTGACATTGATGCTGTATACTCCGCGGTAATGCGTGTAATTTACTTACCACTCCTTAGATTTAGAATACCTTTAACTGTAAGAGTAACTCCCCCCTGCAAATCTAAATTGCCTCCCATTATCTGCAATATACTGCCGCTTCGTACTACCGCATTCCTTTTCACAATAATACCTGATTCACATATTGTCAAATTTGGAATGCCTTCATAGGATTCAATTATAGGCTTAACATCGTTGAAAAAAGCCGCGCTTAATGAGGAGTTATCTCCTTGAAAAGTTAATGTTGGAGTCCCTTCTTCGATGGCCGATTCGAATGTAATTTGCTGATGATCATTAGCAGTATCGTGTAATGAGTAATGAACCACTCTATTGTTCGCAGTAACATTTATTCGTGCAGTTGCGCGGCGATCTCCAATAAGCATTGCCAAGTTTGCTACGGCCGCACTCTCACTCGTGATTATGTCAAAAACTCCTTCAACTTCATTCGACGACGATACATCCAATTCCGTCTCAATGCCAAGTGATTTCATATCGTTCA
>JAITDA010000012.1 GCA_031282805.1 Holosporales bacterium | reverse complement strand
TCCTTGTTCAGTGGAATCTGGTCGTATCACAATTCCATTGCAATATTTTCCAATGAAAGAAAACACCCTGCTACACAAATTTCCGTAAGAATTTGCCAAAACTGAGTTATACCGATTTATGAAACCTTTGAGAGAAAAATTGCCATCATTTCCAAAGGAAAGCTCCCGTAATACAAAATAACGCAGGGCATCTGAGCCAAATAACTCGCAGTACCGCACAGGATCTTGGACATTACCGAGTGATTTTGACATTTTAGCTCCTTCACTCATCCACCAGCCATGTACAACTATTTGCTTCGGCAAACTTATTCCTGCGGCCATCAAAAATGCTGGCCAATAAACGGCATGGAATCTGACTATTTCTTTCCCAACAAAGTGAATTACATTTTTCCAATATTTATCGTTGCTCTGGTCTTCATTGTCTGGATACCCATTTACAGTGAGGTAATTCGTCAGTGCATCGAGCCAAACGTAAACAATATGTTCAGGATCATCCGGTACTCTAATTCCCCAGTTGAACGTAGTCCTTGAAATTGCCAAATCTTGTAGTCCACGCTTTACAAAACTCGTAACCTCATTCATTCTTTGCAATGGATACACGAAGTTTGGATTCTCATCGTAAAACTTTAAAAGTCTGTCATGAAAGGACGAAAGCTTGAAAAAATAGCATGGCTCCGTCATGTATTGCACGCTTCCACCAAGTGGTGACTTGCCGTCTACCAATTCATCTTCAGCAAAATAGGCCTCATTTTGTATATCATACCAACCAGAATATTCACCGATGTAAATGTAGCCGTTATTTTTCAATGTTTTCCAAAAATGATCTACTGTTCTCTTATGCCGAATCTCAGTTGTCCTTATGAAATCATCATTTGAGATATTAATTATCGGAAGGAGGTCTTTGAACAATCCCGAAACATCGTCAACAAATTTGAGTGCCTGTACACCTGCATACTTTGCACTCTGCTCAATTTTTTTACCGTGTTCATCAGTTCCAGTTGAAAATTTAACATCATACCCTAACATTCTATGAAATCTAACGAAAACATCGCACACTATCGTCGTATACGCATGCCCAATGTGGGGTTTTGCGTTCACGTAGTATATCGGCGTTGTAATATAGAGGGGCTTCATTCCTTACTCAATTGGAGTCAAAAAAGCAAGATAAGTCTAGCATAAAACTTGATAAAGCAAAATATTCTAGCTTTGTTATCAATAAAGTTACACTTATCGTTTTTTTTGGAAGTTTCCGTAAAATGACTTGATAAGATGAGATATTAGAGCATTCCCGTTTGTTTAGTACTTGTTAAAAATCAAGAGATGAGAAACTAGTGTGAAGAAATTGAAGAGTCCACCTTTTATGATATTTGCCCTGTTGCTGACAGCTCCTAAAATAGCTAATTGTGCAAACGAGCACATCATGCGTGGTGGACTTGGTACATGTGCTACCAAAAAAATGTTCAAATTTTCACATATTTCCTCGCTTTCCAAAGTGCCTCAAAGGAACAGACCTAATTTTTGGAACAGAACTGGCCGATTGCCCCAACATAGAATGCAATCAATTATACCATCATTGCGTGTAACTCCTCTGATTATTACGCCTGCAAAGAAGCCGGATCCGTCAAGATTCACGATTCCACTACCACTACCATTGTCTAAAAGAGCAAAAGAGGATGTAGATTCTCGCAAAGAATCCACTCTTGCCCCGGTGATTTTACCTTCTAGCGCCGATGTGAGTGGACCGATGACACCAAGTAGTAGAGTTGTTGACAAAATAACATGGGGCTCCATTTTGGGTGTTCCTACAGAAATGGCCGAGGCATTCGCTGTATACATGAGTTTTGAAATGTATCCTGAAGTAGCCTTGTATTCTGCCTTAGTAAATGGAACAGATCCAATTGTTGCATATCTTTTGTTGAGAGCAAGTGTGCGCTTTTGGCCAACACCTTTATGGAACTGCAACTATTTGTTACAGGCTGCAATTGGCAGCAAAGAGATTTTGACATCAGGTTCACCGATACCATACGGAGTTAATAATGAACCAAATGTTGCTCAATTAAGGATGCTTTTGGTAGTTCTTTCTTATGTGTCTGCTGACGAATTGGATTCATTTGAAATAATGGTTGAGCAGGATGAACAAATCCATAATCGCTGCAAATTAGGGCTATTCGCATTTGATGAACAACGCAATCTAGTTCCACCATACCAGATCAAAGGGATCCTTACGTATGCTTTAGCTGGGGGTGCATCGTCACATGTATTGACAATTCTCAGAAATAGAGGAGCAAGTATCCCAATTTGCTATACACTATCTCCCCTTGCCTCAAAATGTCTGCTAGAAGCATCAAAGATCAAGATTATGGAGCTATCGTTACCTTCTTCACCACGAATTGATGAAGTATCTGCTTGGAAGGAAATAGTGCGTGAGGAAGCCAAACGAAGAATTGCGAACGAAGGAATATGCGGTGAAACACAAACCAAAGAATTCCTTTTGCGAGTCTTAGAGTGTCTTATTAATAATTTATCGGCAGTGGCCGAATAAAAATCAAAAAATATCCAATTACTTATACCAAGTACTAATAGAAAAATTTCATTATGTGGACGTAATGTTTGAAAGAGAATTTAGCCACACAAAAAAAGGAGCTAAGTTTATTATTGATGTGTGAGCGAATGGAAAGTTTGAGCATTTGACAAAACCTAGATCAGTATCACGCTTTTATGAGAAATCGGGAAAAACGGTACCTCACTTTGAAATTAAAAATTCCACCTGATGAATTTCAGATTTTGTTGCAAGTTATTCAATGACATATACACAGGATTGTGTTCGTTGGATTCACTGCAAAAATCAATAATGTAAAATGTAACATCTCCTTCATCCGTGATAACTACAGAGATAGTAACTTTGTATAAGAACAATTTTGCGTTTGTTACCGCGACGAAGCCTGCGAAAAATTACAGGCTATCTTATCTTTAGTGTTGCAAGGCCCAAGATCCCTAGAATGATGGAGATTATCCAGCATCTGAATACAACGACAGATTCTGGCCACCCTTTTTTTTCAAAATGATGGTGAATTGGAGCCATTAAAAAAGCCCTCTTTCCGCAAATTTTGAAGTATAAAACCTGGATGATCACCGATATTGTTTCCAGAACAAAGACGCCGCCAATCAGAGCGTATACGAATTCGTGTTTCGTCATTATCGCGATAAAACCAAGAGAGCCCCCTATTGCAAGGGCCCCTGTATCTCCCATGAAAATTTTTGCCGGAGGGGCGTTAAACCAAGTAAATCCAAGGCTTGCGCCAACTA
>JAITDA010000091.1 GCA_031282805.1 Holosporales bacterium | reverse complement strand
GCAAAATTAGAATAGTTGGAGAGGGGGAAGCCGGATTTAAAGGATCTACTGCAGGTAATCTGTACATCTTTGTAAATGTGTTACCCCATAAAATTTTTACGAGGGTTGACAATGATCTGCGTTGTGTAGTTCCAATCTCAATGGTAAAGGCGACACTCGGTGGAGAAATCGGAGTACCAGATTTGAATGGAAACGATTGCACGATAAAGATACCGCAAGGCACACAATCGGGTGCTATTTTTAGAGTAAAAAACAGTGGAATGCCAGTCGTTAACTCTTCAAGAGTTGGGGATATGGTTGTTGAAATAATTGTCGAAACTCCAGTTTCTTTGTCAAAGAGACAAAAAGAAATTTTGGAAGAATTTGCCGATGAGAGAGACGAAAAATCAAATAGCCCTAAGTCGTTTGAATTTTTCAAAAAGATCAAAGAATTCTTCGCGTAGTCACGTACCGTTTTTGATAGGTTATCCCCTTCCATTGAGCGGCTTTGCAACGCAGGAAGTGTGGTCCATTTCTCCGTTATTGCCGGTTTATGAAGCTGTTTGGTAAACATGTGATGAATTGAGAGTGAGGGCATCAGTACATGTAGGTAATTGGTCGATGGAAGAGCCTTCCTACAGCATAATTATTTCATTGAAGTATCGATGTGAAACTTTATAAAAAAGATGTTTGACCTGTAATTGATTGCGCTGATACGTCGAAAGTTTCACTTGGCCGAAAGGTTTTGCGGGGGGCGCGACGTGGTATACTCACGAATTTTACCACGTCGCGCCCCCACGAATACAGCTAACGTTGTAGTTGTTTACAGTATGAATTGTACAGCGCCAATAAGTGCACGGACTATTTTTGTGACTTCAGAGTTGTACCAACTGTACTGTATTGGCGGTCTCTCTGGTGAATTATCTGTCAAAGTTGCATATTGGTACGAAAGCATTATGGTAATACTCATTGCTATTCGTTAACTCAAGCGGTTCATTGTTACCTCAAAAACAAAAAAACCGCATGTAGCTAATTGTAAAATTTACGAAAAAAACAAGAATTGAGAAGCAGGATATGAGCGTGGTTACCTACGTTTCACCGTAATATAAACCTATCAAAACGATGTATTCGACAGCACAGATAGAAAACACAGATATGCCAAAAATTTGGTATCTGTAAAGTACGTAGGTTACGTCCTGTAGATTTCAGTTTTATTTTAATTCGAAAGGCTCATTTTTTTTGGTAATTCAGTGAATATTTGATACAATACACTTCGTGTGGAATCGAAGTTAATCACTTAACATGAAGGCGATTTTGTTGGCAGCTGGAGCAGGAACGAGGTTGTATCCGGCTTCACTTTCCGTTCCTAAACCACTTTTGCCAATTTACGACAAACCGATGATATTCTACCCATTATCAGTACTCATGCTATCTGGAATAAAAGATATTTTGCTGATAACGAGCGAGGTGGACGCTCATCTTTTCAAAAAATTGTTAGCTGATGGAAGGCATCTTGGCATAAATATACAGTATGAAATTCAATATACGCAAAATGGCATAGCAGACGCATTGATAATAGGAGAAAAATTTATAAATAACGAAGAGGTGGCCCTAATATTGAGTGATAACATATTTTTAGGGACTAACTTGGAAAAAGTGATAAAAGACGCAATGGTTGGAAATCGTGGTGCAACTGTTTTTGGATATAAAGTGAACGATCCACAACATTTCGGCGTCGTTGAATTTGACGGACTCAATAAAGTCGTGTCTTTGGAAGAAAAACCGCAAAATCCTAAGTCTCATTATGCGGTTACAGGTATATATTTTTACGATAAGCAGGTCTGCGATTTTGCCAAGCAATTATCTCCTTCGAATAGAGGAGAGCTTGAAATCACTGATCTAAATAAAATTTACCTAGAAAATGAAATGCTTGATGTGAAGGTTTTTAGCGATGACATTTTGTGGCTTGATACCGGAACCCACGATGCAGTGCTTGAAGCAAGTAATCTAATCAAAGATTTAGAGAGGAAAACCGGACAAAAAATAGCTTGCTTGGAGGAAATTGCGTACCGTCAGGGATTTATTTCTTTGGAAAACACATTAAAAGGCATCAAAAAATACAAAAATACCGCTTACTATAGCTACATAAGAGACGTACTATCAAGCGTCGTTTGCTAGACATTAATTCTATGAAATATTACCATGTGTTTGTGTTAACCTTCATGAAGGTTAACCATCACGGTGCTTGTTGAAGGTTTGCAGACGGCACTTGTAAAGTGGAAACTCTACTTACGGTAGAGTTGCATGTATACCAATTCGAATGGAAGGTGTGTTTAGTTAGATTATTTTTTTTTTGAACGTTTTGGTAATTCTATCGAAGATTATTGCCATGGCGCTGTTGCCGCAGACGTTACATGCTGTTATCAACGGATCAAAAAGAATGTAAATCGCTGTGACCAATGCAAGCATATCGGATGACACGCCCAAGTATTTTTGCATTACGGGTAACATCACTAGAATTCCTCCACCTGGAATTGCTGCTACCGCAAACTTCGTCAAAACGAAATGGAGAGCAAAGACCGTATACTGGCAAATTGTTGGTAATTCCATTCCGAAAGAGCCCATTGCCGCAATTGCAATCATTGGTATAAAAAAGCAATCACCGACGAGGTGGATGTTAACGGTAGCTGGAATTATTATTCCAGCATTTGTTTTTTCTTCAATATTTTTCTCTGCGGCCTTTATCGAAAGTGGCAGTGCTGCTGCGCTTGACATTGATCCAAACGCTGTGATTAGTGCTGGAAAAATGTTTTTTAAGTATGACAACGCCTTTGTAATTTTAAAATTTGCAAGTAATAAAAGTTGTGTAAAAACGAGTCCAAACGCAACAGCAACGAACATGAGCAGGACTGGTAAATATTGCTTGTAAATTGAGCTCAAAATTTTATCGTGTTGCAATTTTAAAATCGTGCCGATGATAAACAATGGCATCATTGGCACAAGTATTTTAAAAAAGAATCCTGTGAATTTTTCCAATTTTGTGGAAAGCTTAGATGCAAAATCTTTGTTAAGAAAACTTAAAATAAGTCCGAGTAAAACACCACAGACAAGAGCGGTGTCATTCGAAATAATTTTTGGGATGTCTGGATTGAACAGCGGAGACAGCTTATGGCATTCATTAATAATATTGGGAGTTTTAACTTTCACGCACAAAGATGCGAAATAGGACAAAATTGTGTTGGTAAAGTTAGAGAAGCATATTAATGGAATTATAATTGCTACATACTTCAAGGCTTTTGTTCCAAATTTCACAATCGAACTGAAAATCAAAGAAAAAACGACAAATGGCAACAAAAGTACTAGATGTTCTTTAATTATGAGGCTAACCGTATATAGTAGCGCCTTCAACTGAAATGGGATAATTGGGCCAAATACCACCGAAACAACTAACGCTACAGGGAAAATCACAGGTGTTTTTAATACACCAAAAAATCCCATCTGAAAGTTATCTCTTTGAAAATTGAAAACTTCTACGTGCTTTGCGGTATCCGTATTTTTTTCTCTCTACGATACGTGGATCTCTTGTAAGGAAACCAGCTTTTTTCAGAACAACATGCAAATCTGGCTCGAATGCATCAAGCGCCTTGCTTATTCCGTGGCGTATCGCTCCTGCTTGTCCGGACAAGCCACCTCCCTTTACTGTGCAGAAAACATCATACTGTCCATCCCTTGTGGTGACAGAGAATGGCTGAGCGATCAACATACGGAGAACGGCCCTCGAAAAATAGACATCCTGACTTTTGCCGTTGACAAGTATTCTCCCAGAGCCAGTTTTTATCCAAACCCTTGATATTGAATTTTTTCTTTTTCCGGTAGCATACGCCCTCCCATATTGATCTAACCTTTGCTCTCTTTTTACCGTTACAATTGGTTCATCTCCGTTAGTATTTTCGATCACGACTCACCTCTTCGACTGTTTTTAACGCTCAATTTCGCTATATCCAAAATTTCAGGTTTTTGCGCAGTATGCGGATGCTCGGCACCTTTATATACCTTCAATTTTGCCATTATTGAACGACTCAACGGTCCCTTGGACATCATTCTTCTGACAGCGTTTGTCACCATTCTGTCACGACGTGGTTCATCCATGAGCTGTTTCATTGTTCGATGCTTAATGCCTCCAGGATATCCAGTATGCCAGTAAAACAATTTATCGTTCAATTTGTTGCCCGTTAATGCGACCTTATCTGCGTTTATGACTATAACATTGTCTCCGCAGTCTGCATTTGGAGTAAAATACGGCTTGTTTTTCCCACGAAGAATGTTGGCTATGATAACAGCCATTCTCCCAAGAATCGCATCTTCAGCGTCTATAAGTATCCACTTCCTGTTGACATCAACGGACTTTATAAATGAGGTACTCACATGCGGTCCAAAAAACCAAAACTCAGTGCGATGCTAGCATACCTTGAACTAGATTGTCAATTGCTCGAATTTGAAATTTATATATTTGAAGCTTATAATTACACCTGTCTTTTTTGATTTAACAAAAGGTGAAGTGTGTCTCTGATAGGACTGCTTGCTAGACAATTTTTGCAAGTAGTTGATGTTCCGGAAATTTGCGGAGCAGCGATATTACTCTTTGTATTTACGAAAACTGGCAAATACGATGGGCTGATGTATTTGTTGTTTTTGACGATGCTATACAATGCGATCTTGAAACACATGTTCAAGTGGCCACTGCCGGAAACTTGCCCAGGGCATGGTTACGGATTTCCAAGTGGGCATACGAATTTTATGACTGTGTTCTACGTATGGATTGTAGTAGTGAATAAAAATTTCATTTTAAGATTTGTCGTGGTTGTATTATGGATTACGTCAATCATCTCACTTGTTCTTGCTGGGTATCACTACCATATTGATGTAATACTAGCGGTTCCGTTTTCGATATTTTCAATAGTGCTGTATAAATGTGCATATCGAAAGTTGGGGGCGAGAAAGACAATCTCTATTGTTATTTGGAGTGCAACTGCGTTTTTGCTTATTTTATACGGCATTGAGGGAACCATTCGTACGTATATGGCTATTGCATATGGGGCAATAATTGGGCTTTCCGCGCCATTATCAATCTTTAGTCTTTCAGATGGTTGGAAATTGAATGCAAAAATTGGTATGGATTGCGTGTTTGGGCTCACAATATTCGCTGTACTTTTAATGTCAAGTGGCACTTCATCGGCCGTATATCTGTTATCAAATTTTAAATTTACAATGCAATTTGCACTTATCGGTGTTGTAAAACTGGCGACAGGTGTTTGTTTGGAAAAGTGCGTCGAAAAAGTTTAGTCCGTAGAAATTTTCGTAATTTGTTGATGGTTCTGTGTGGCTTAATTGTTTTAACTTTTAACTTCCTACCGTAGCCCTTTCCTAAACCATTATACTGATGTGAAACTCAATTGTTTCGTCTGAAGCTTGTTCTTCCCTACGTTTTTCACAGGAGCGTAGCTGTTCCTGTGAAAGTCACATGGACCAAATTTTGTGAGATTGTTGAGATGAAGCCTTGTGCCATAGCCAACATGCTTATCAAATCCATATTCTGGGTGTTTAGCGTGAATTTGATTCATTATCCTGTCTCTTGTTACTTTGGCGATAATCGACGCTGCTGCTATGGAATAACTCCGTTGATCTCCCTTGACAACTGACACTGTATTGCAATTTGGAATGACGACATCTCTTATTCCATCAATTAAGCACAGTGTTGCGCTTTGTTCCTTTACAGATTCGATAACACCTTGTTTCCAGGCTGCTGATAATCCATCTCTATCAATTACATCGTTACCGACAATTGAAATTCCGTAATCAATATCAGTGTTATTAATCATGATTTCGAACAAATATTCCCTCATTTTCCTTGTTAATTTTTTTGAATCGTCAATGTGGATTAGTAGGGCATCAAAGAGATTTTGATTTTTGATTAGACACGAGGCTACAACGATTGGGCCAGCAATTGCACCGAGACCAGCTTCATCGATTCCGCAAACAATGTCGTTTGGATAAAGATTTTCTATTTCAAAAGTTGGCATAATGGAACCTTTGGGATAGTTCTAAAAATTTTTCAGGAGTGATATTTTCTGGTCTCGACATCTTTTGTATGTCGCACGAATTTAACGTTTCTTCTACATTGTACTTGTAGTGTGTTTTTAAAATTGAATATATTGTTTTACGTCTCTGAGAAAAACAAATGGCAGTGAACCTTTCAAGGGCTTTGATGTCTTTTATTGTAACCATTTTTGGTATTAGCTTCACAACTGTTGATGTTACCTGAGGATGCGGGTAAAAAGCTGAATTTGATACGTTGAACATTTTTTCTGTTTTACACAAAAGTTGTGAAATGATGCTCAATCTTCCGTACTCCTTCGTTCCGACCTTTGCGCAAATGCGATCTGCCACTTCTTTTTGAAACATAAGTACCATTTTGTTTATTTTATTAAGATCTAACAGCCAGTTGAGCAGTATCTTTGTACCAACGTTGTAAGGTAGATTTGAGATTATTGTTACATCTCGATTCGTTAGACTCTGTGGTTTTATGTGTAACGCATCCTCGTATATAAAATTGATATTAGGTGCAGATTTGCTGAATATATTTTCGTGAAATTGTCTCAGTAATGGGTCTTTTTCTATACAGAATATATGTCTATCTCCAGCTACATCCATTATTGCCCTCGTCAATCCGCACGGACCAGGTCCTACCTCTACGATGTCGTTGTCACCAAGCGGTAATGCGCATGCGACAATACGCCTTAATAATGATTCGTCGCATAGAAAGTGTTGTCCGAGTGACTTTGAACGCTTCTTGTCATTTAAAAGTCCATATTTTTTTACTAATTGTGCAATCGTGAGTCCTGAATCGTTATCCATACGCTAATGCAAAGAATAGCTTGAAAATTATCGCTTTCGCGAAGTGCAAACATAGAAAAATAACTAAAGGAGAGAAGTCAAAACCAGCGATAGGAGGGATGAATTTCCTGATAATCAAGAAGATAGGTTCAATTTTGCTGGCAAGAAATACGTAGATCTTAAAAAAAATGCCATCGCGATTCTTTATCGCGCCGAAGAAAAGAAACCAACCGAGGATGATGTATCCGATAAGAACATATTCAAAAAAGTTCATAAGTCCTATGATCATGTTCAAAACAATAGACAGGATTAACACTTTTTACTTTGTCCTAGTAG
>JAITDA010000084.1 GCA_031282805.1 Holosporales bacterium | reverse complement strand
GAAGCAAATCGCCCTTTTCAGATTTTGCTCCTACTCCAACTGCAATTACGACTCCCTCCATGGGTTTCTCCTTTGCCGTGTCCGGAATTATGATTCCCCCACTTGTTTTTGACTCGGTTTCTGTACGTTCAACTAGCACCCTATCATATAAAGGTTTAAATCTCATTTTGTCTCCTTAAATATTAGCAATTAACTTACTCGAGTGCTAATTTACATTAAAGATGCGCAAATGTCAAATAATATTTTTTGGCCCTTGACTAACAAAATCAAAAAGCATAAGCGGCTTTGAATGCTGCTCATACCGAGCCAATAGCAATATCACTAGGCGCTTGAGTAACACCTCAGAAAGAGCGTGGTTTAGCTTTAATCACAGGGGAGAAAAATTTGGCTCCTCTGATAGCCAAAAATTTTTCCCAATAATAGATTTTGCTTGTCAAAAGCCAAAATCAAAACGGTTGTATTTTATATTTTTCTTTCTAAATTTGATACAATCTGATGGCCAAAAGGCGTGTTTTTTAGTTTTTTATTAAAGAGGATAGTACAATGAAATTAAGAAAATTACTTTGGATCGTAGTGACTATATTGCTAACGATTCCTGGATCAACGTACGCAGTTGATGAAGATACGTTACTCCCACATGTACGTGATGAAACTGGTGGAGACGCTCCACAAGTGACGTTTCCTGTAGAAACACTATTAACTTGGTCAACACTTTTCGATCTACATCCAAATAGTGTTGAACTACTAGCCCTTACTTTAAATCTGCCTAGAAATCCGCTTCAATTGTTAATACATGAAATTGAAGAAGGAATGCCAGAAGGATGGAACGCAACGTTAATTGCGTTATCAATAAGAACTTTGGCGATACGCGGATCTACGCTAGGGAAGTACGTTGTACTGTACGCAATCTTAAGCACCACTTCGCACAATTCGGCTGGAATACCATTGTTACGTTTTGCATTTGAAGAATATGGTCTAGAAGTGACGAATTCATTCTTTGCGGCGAGAAATGGTACTCAGTTAGGAGTACTAGCCCACGTATGGAGTGCAGGCGACATACCGCTGAATGACATTTCACCGATCGAACTATTATGCGACGTATTTATAGCTAATTACGTACCGTTGCTCGACATTTTCAAATTCACGCTATTCCGCGCATTCCAGGACGCCACTTCAGTGTCCGAAAATGCAATATTTTTGCTAAATTGGATAATGACACGGCAGCATGCCACAAATTTCAGACGCACGTTGAATAATGTACGGGAACGGCTACAAGAAGTTGGTCTGGTTGCAACTGACCCAACGGAAAAAGTGTTTATTGAGAGCACACTAGAAAGATTCTTAGAAAGTGCGGAGTGTTAAGAGTTATTGACATTGGTATCTAAACATTTGCAACTCCACGAAATTTGATGTATACGTAAAGTATAAGTCGATATGCCAAAATTCCTAGAATAAAGAAAATTTGTGACACAACTTGATAAATAACATTTGATTTGTACTATACCATTTGTAACAACATATTGAATTAACCGCTTCGTAAAGTTTTTGTAAAATATTTAACGTTTTATTTGAATATAACTCCCTTTTAATATACAATGCCGTGGTTATTGGCGTTAGGTATTTTGATGGAGCATGTTCCGGTTTTGTCTAGCGAGATCGTGAGGATCCTCTCGCCACGTGATAACAGTAGTTTGCTGGATTGTACGTTTGGAGGTGGTGGGCACACCAAGGTGCTTTTGGAAACATGTAGGTGCTACGTTTGTGGGTTGGATCGTGATCCGGATGCAATTCAAAGGGCACATGAAGTAAAGAAAAAATACAACGATAGGTTTGACTTTGTACTTGAAAGGTTTTCCAAAATTGCTGAGGTTTTTGAATGCGGGCGTCGGTTCGATGGTGTCGTATTCGATTTCGGAATTTCATCATTTCAAATTGAAGATTCATCCAGGGGATTTTCGTTTATCAGGGAAGCTAAAATTGATATGAGAATGTCAAAAACTGGAACATCTGCATATGACGTACTCAACTCGTTTTCTGAAGGAGATATTGCTGACATACTTTGGATATATGGTGAAGAGCCACAATCACGGCGCATAGCATCAATGATTGTTAAACATCGCATCAAATCTCGTATTGAAACTACAACACAACTTAGGGATATAGTGAGGAAAGTATATCAATTTGAAAGCATTAACAAGAAGCACTCAAAAATTGATGTTGCAACTAAAACATTTCAAGCTATTAGGATATTTGTAAACGATGAGCTGAATGAAATAAGCGAAGCGCTAAACCAGCTTCCTGAAATTTTGAACAACAATGCGAGGATAGCAACGATATCTTTTCATTCTCTAGAGGATAAAATTGTCAAAAATTGGGCGAAGTCAAGAAAAGATTGCGTGTTACCAATAAACAAATCTGTTATCAAGCCTTATAATGACGAGATATTGAGAAATCCAAGGTCCAGATCTGCAATTTTGCGTGGATTTGTCTATACTAAGGACCGGGGATTATGAAAATCTTTCGTAAAACAAGGAGATGTAAATGAAGTTGAATAAGCTCATTTTATTTGCCATGGTATGTTTAGTCTTCGTTGGGGGTGGTGTTTCACGAATAAAGTATAAAGTTGTTTCTTTGCGAGCAGACCTGCAAAGTGTCAATGATGAGATAGAAAAAAGCATAGATGACTTAAGTGTTTTTCAAGCAGAGTGGAGTTATCTCAACAAGCCAGAAAGATTGAAGATGCTATGTAAAAAATACTTTCCAACTATGGTTCCGATGGAGCCTCATCAGGTGATTAGTTATCAAAAAATTGTAAATAGTGAGCTCATTGAGGAGAGCGATTGTAGTAACGATAGCAACAGCTCTACTGCCAAGCGAGATAACGCATTGGGTACGTTTTTAGACAAGATGTTGAGTGAAGAGAGTAGGGCTGGGAGGACTTAAACATTGCTGATTTTGCTACTCAAATCTATTTTTAGTTCGATGTTTAATGGTTTTGCTTCGTGGCGTGATTCTAAAAATCACACACAACTAATGGAAATGTTGCGTGGTAGAGCCGTGTTTTCCGGGATCTGTGGAGTTTTAATTTTTGCATTCATTACGTACAGGCTGGCCGACACGATGGTTGTGAGTCGATTTAATCGCAAAGAGATAAGATGTTTCTGTCGTGAAAGCACGATTCGTAAGGCTGATATAGTCGACCGAAATGGGGAGCTGCTGGCAACGAGCATTGCCACAGCCTCATGTTACGCAGATCCCTCAGTGATATTCAACATAGACGAGACCGTAAGTAAATTATCGCAAATTCCCGGAATGCCAAATCCAAAGAAAATAAGAGTGAAATTAAGCGATAAAGGAAAACATTTTGTTTGGATTGCGAGGCATATTACCCCTAAGATACAAGAACAAGTGATGGATCTTGGATTACCGGGAATATTTTTTCAAAAAGATTATAAAAGGATTTACATTCATGGAAATTTGTTTTCTCACGTAATAGGGTGTTGTGATGTGGACGGGTGCGGAGTATGCGGCCTCGAGAGAAGTTTTTCCGAAAAATTAGTCGTTGATAACTCAGCAAACAAAAAATTAGTAACGAGTCTAGATCTGAGGATACAGGCGATCGTTCATGAAGAGTTGCAAATGGCCATCGAAAAATTCAGAGCAGACGGTGGTAATGCTATACTAATGTCGATGAATGGGGAGATTTTGTCAATCGTATCTCTTCCGGATTTTGATTCAAATAATTTAAAAAATTGCCGAATAGAAACATTATTTAATAAGAATACGCTCGGTGTCTTTGAACAGGGGTCAATATTAAAAATTTTAAATGTTGCCATTGCACTGGATTCTGGTGCCGCAAGCTTAGGATCTGTTTTTGATGCATCGACACCGATCAAAATAGGCCGTTTTTCAATAAAAGATTTTAAGGGAAAGGGAAGACCACTGACACTGGCCGAAGCTTTTGTTTTTTCATCAAATATAGCTTCAGCCAAAGTCGCTTTATCTTTCGGAGCCGAAATTCAGAAGGAATATATGCGGAAATTTGGGATGTTTGATAAACTAATGATCGAAGTTCCTGAGCTAGGAGCCCCTATTGTCCCTCGAAATTGGACTGAAGCAACTTGTATGTCCGTTTCGTATGGATACGGTATAGCTGTGAGTCCTTTGCAATTGCTAACAACAGTAGCTTCTATCGTTAATGATGGAATCAAGATTTCACCAACGTTAATCTATGGCAGGCGGCCTAGAAGATCCGAGCAACCCAGGATAGTTTCGAGTGAAACATCAACGAGTGTACGCGAATTGATGAGAGCTGTTGTCTGTTTTGGGACTGCCAAAAAATCAGCGGTTGATGGAATTGATGTCTTCGGTAAAACAGGAACAGCTTATAAAACAACTGGTTATGGCTATGGAAATGACGGGAATCGCAAAAGGATTACAACTTTTATTGGTGGTTTTCCAAAGGATCACCCGCAGTACATGCTGTTAATCTCTATTGATAATCCAAAATCAACATCAGAAACTTTTGGCTATGCAACTGCTGGCTGGAACGTTGCACCAACCGCGAAGAATGTGCTCAAGAAAATTATTCCAATTCTTCATGATGGAAGAACGATGAATGCTGACCAGCAAAACCTCAAGGTTGTTAAGTACATCAAGCTGGATAAATAATGATTTCTTGGTCA
>JAITDA010000055.1 GCA_031282805.1 Holosporales bacterium | reverse complement strand
TCACCAGCTACTTGTGTATCGGTGTACTCAGTATTTAATATGCCTTCTAGCGTCTTATCACCTCTTCTAATGTCCGGTAATGCTCGCATTATATCGTCATCAATATTTAATGATGTGGCAAACCCAATTCTCCGACAATTCTCTTTTGGAATTGTATGTTCACTCGTCAATATAAGCTGCTCTTGAACCGCATCATCCACTACAACTTCGGCATCTGACAGTGTCTCGGATACTCTAATGGAGCTAAGTATCACAACAGATGATGGCATGTTTTTTCCGAGTGGTTCTACCAAAGTCCCATAGAATTCGTCTCTCCAGTTAGAACTAGTTTCGACCAATTGTACGTGTATCAATTCCCCATTTTCTTTTGAATATACAATAGTATCTGTATCAGCAGCGTCTCTCAGTAACGATAAATTAGGGCTGGTTGACCATAATAATTTTCCAGGTATGTAAAAATTGCCTCCCTTCATTCTATATCCATACAAAGGTTCATCAACAGTACCTGAATAGATGTGCCCGTATACTTGCACATGCGGAATCGGCTCCACAGAACTGTTCTCCATTTTGATGCTGCTTATCAACGTCCTCCAGCACCTAAGGGTAGTTACATTCGGTGAAGACAATACTATCCTGCCATAGTTTATAATTTCCGAGGTCATCGCATCGATTCCATCCTTGAGAACAACTCTGCGGTCTTCACCGAATTGCATTTCTTCGCTACCTGAATCTAACAGAGCAACTATTTCCTCAATAGTACCTCCCGTAGGGCCGGAGGATTCAACTCTTCTGTAGAGTATTCCATTCTCATTGATCCCCATGATATTTTGCAAACTCGTTGGCGCTGAGACACCCAATCTAACAGCGCCCTCGAATAACATTTCCGCATCGGATTGTATAGTCATACCAGTAGTCGGTAGTTCCGAAATACACCACGTTTAATCACTATGTTTGCTCCTTCAAAAGAGTTTCCAAATAGCACCCTAGGAGAAGCCTGTACTCCCTCATTTTCCAGGAGTATCGTAGGTCTCACATGACTGTATATTTCTTCAACGACACTTGTCCCGTCCTGTGGATTTTCTCCAGCTTCGGTACATACTGTCATCACCAAGATACACAGCATCAATTTTTTTACGTCACTGTGCACATTCTTCATTAAACTCATTATCATTCCTCCTCATTAAATATTAACTGATCGTGCTATCTATTATATACTCTCCAAATAACTATATTTATTCATCTACCACTACTACCTTTATAAAAAAAAAGGTTAATAAAGAGTTAATGATATACATTTATATAATTAGTAATACCATCAAAATACAGCAATTTATACAGTCAAGAAAGGAATGGTATACCTGGTACCATGATTATTAGGGATATTCAATGATATTTTTTGGGAAAGTTAGAGCGTATCGTTGTGGCTGTAAGAAGTATTTAAAGAAGCACGATACATGAGGAATACGCCAAACTCTACGATACAGCCTGCATATTTCTGTCTCCAAAATTCACTTTTGTTGGTGACTACGGCTCAGCACCTCCCACCCCCTCCACCATATTGTCTCTCTAATATACCCTCGTAAGTAGATAGCCGTAATACGCTTATTTATCTTTTACCTGTATCTAAATTTACACTGCAACACGCCTAGATTCCAATTATGAAAACCCCATTTTTGTTGGCGAGAGTTATTGTTTCGTCGTAATCAACGATTTGTGATTTCCCAGATTCTAGCGCAATGCCTGATAGTTTAGAAAATTCGACTTCAGCGATTGTGTTGGGCCCTATTGTTGGTAAATCAACCAACTGCTCTTGATTTGTTTTTGAAATTTTGACGAGTACACCACCTCTTTGACTTGAGAGCTTTAATGCCAGGCATCGCTCAATCAAGCATTTAGTCCCTTCAGCGGCCTCTATTCCAAGGACTACACCTTCTTGAACTATCACTGCCTGACCAACATCGGCCCTTGCTAGAGCATTTAAAACAAATATTCCCCTCGCAATGTCGTTTAAATCACCCTCTGACGGGCTCATTGTAGTCAAAAGGCCCTTCGGAGTTAACAGAGTATTCAGTATGCTATGTGGTCCAACAATGTTAATTTTTTCCTTCAACAGCAACTTTTTTATTCCTTTGAGCAAAGCATCATCCCCCAGAAACGCTCGAACTCCGAGCAATTTTAGCCATTTCAATCCAACTGCATCAAGCTTGAGGGAAAGCAGACTTGGACGTTTTACTGCACCACAAAACAACACATCACTTGCGTTAAATGATCTTATGAAATCTAAAATTCTACCTACTTCACCGATTTTAAATTGAGGATAACACGAAGGTCCAAAACCAGATATTGACAAGACTACGAATTCCCGCTTAAGTTCACTCAGTTTTTCAATGATTCGAATCGGAAGATTCCCACTACCAGCAATTACAGCAATTGTGCTCTTATTGTCCATTATCAATAATTTCGATTTCTTTCGCTTCAGATTTATCTCCGACATCCTCACCAGTCATTGTGTCGGCAACCATACCGGCATTTGCCTTTACCAAGCGCTCTATTTCCTCAGCGATCTTACAATTTTCCTTGAGAAAAACTCTTGCTGCCTCTTTACCCTGTCCAAGTTTTGTTTCCTTATAAGAGTACCAAGAACCAGCTTTTTCCACGACACCGGCCCGCACACCGAGATCAATCAACTCACCCGATTTCGATATCCCCTCGTTGTATATGACGTCAAACTCAATTGTTTTGAAAGGTGGGGCCAATTTGTTTTTGACAATTTTCACCCTCGTTTGATTCCCGAGAGTTTCCTCTTTGTCCTTTATGCTACCGATTCGTCTAATGTCAAGCCTCACAGAGGCGTAAAATTTCAAGGCGTTTCCACCAGTTGTGGTTTCTGGATTACCGAACATAATTCCAATTTTCTGACGTATTTGATTGATGAAGATTACCATGCAATTCGTACGGGATATTGACCCAGTGAGCTTTCTTAAGGCCTGACTCATCAGACGTGCCTGGAGCCCCATGTGTGAGTCACCCATATCCCCTTCGAGCTCGGCCTTCGGAACAAGGGCAGCAACACTGTCAACAACTAACACGTCGACCGCTCCACTGCGTACCAATGTATCCGCTATTTCAAGAGCTTGTTCTCCGGTGTCAGGTTGAGATATAATCAGGTTATCGATATCAATATGAAGCTTTTTTGCATATCCCGAATCAAGGGCGTGTTCAGCATCTATAAAAGCGCAGTTCCCCCCTTGCTTTTGGGCGTTCGCTATTACGTGGAGTGCAAGTGTAGTTTTACCAGAAGATTCTGGCCCATAAATTTCAATGATTCGTCCTTTTGGCAAACCGCCAACTCCAAGAGCTATGTCCAACCCGAGAGAGCCTGTAGATATGGTTTCTATCTCAATGACATCTCTTTGCCCAAGTTTCATCACAGAGCCGCGCCCAAAAACACGTTCAATTTGTTGTAAGGCTGCGTCTAATGCCTTGCTTTTGTCGACACTCATCATTCTCACGAAAAACCATCCATTTATATCGGGATTGTACATTTTTAATTCAATCTCACGCAACACTTTTTCTTAGCGGAATATCGTTTAATGAGAGCGCAATTGCCTTATTGTATTTATGTTTGAAGTTGTGTAAATGCTGGAGGTAACATAGCTTTCAATCGCGAAATATCGACTTTTTCGTAAATTGAAGATAATTTTTAATCGTTGCACATAAAACTGTCTTACTAAAACTATTAACAGACGTTTCCTCTTCAGGTACCTATTGTGAATATTCACTCTTCAACTTGTTCTTGGGCAATCATTTCAGGTGGAGGAATTTTAAGTTTTTCCATCCAATTTTCGTCTATTTTTTCCACTTGCCAACCATTTTGTGTTTCACTATTGCAATCACAACCGACCTTAATATCGTCAACATCAAAATCCGCACATTGACAAGAGAAAGTACAGGCTAGCAAGCAAAACAAAAATAGGCATTGCTTCATTTTAAAAATCAAAACAATGGAATTGACAAGATTTTACAAAAATGCGGTTAAAATTTTGTTAATTTCTACTTACGTGGGCAAAAATACTTTCATCTTTTTTTTGTGCTAATACCTCCTCTATTTGCTTTACAAGCCACTCTGAGAGCAACAAAATTTCTGATCCATTTGCAGTGAAATCTTTGAACAATAACTTTGCATTTTCTGTACGATTTTGGAGAAATTGAACTATTCCATTCAAGAATGGTATGGTATTTGGAGCCGTACTATCCGATTTTTCAGCTACTTGCAGATCTTTTATGAGTTCCATCGAGAGCCTTACGAGATCTTCAAAATTTCTTGAAAACTCTTTACAATGCGATTTCGCTTTATCGCTGTTCTCCTGTAATAATTTTTTCACGACATCGAGGCAGCAAAAAGCCCCGTAACTTGGAATATTTGGCTTACCATCGAACGATGATTTTCCAATTATGGAAACAATGTCATATGTTAATTTTTTACATTCTGGCATGATTTTTTCCAAAACATCGAGTTTGTCACCGATTGTTTTTTGCATTTGTGTCCCAGACAATGGGATGTTGTGCGGCATCTTCTTTAGGTCCTCAAATACGCCATTGTGCGTATCAGCAATTATACTGATAATTCCAAGTAATACGACAACATGCTGCATGTCTGTATTCAGCAACGAAGATGTCTCCTGCAGTTCGCTACATTTATCAAGCAGACTTTCGGCAATTTTTTTGTTCGGCCAAATTTTTATGCAACTTCGAAGAAAAGCCTCGATACAATCTACATTCTGTGTGGCATGAAACGATGACATTGTGAGGCCATCCACTTTGTTAGATACCTTGTCTTGAAATTCTGTAATACTTGCAAAATTTTGATCTATTGGTTCTGAGTCTACGGCAGTTGCAGCTGTTCCTTTCTCGTCGGACTCAGTAGTTTTTGACGTGTCTTGCTCACGGCTAGCTGTAGAGCTTTTCATTATTGCAGTCTCCAAATTCTTAATCATTAATTTAATTTCTGCAATTTGCGCCTCCATATTTGGTCCGCTAGTATCATCGTGGTGTTGCGGAGGCGACATGCTCAATGCATCAGGCGTCTTTGCTACTTGAGCGGCAACTTCAGGCAATGGCGGAGCGTCCAATCCAGATTTTGGTAGCTCTGTAACGCGAATTTCAGGTTGTACTTCAACTATGTCAGGTCGTTGCAAAGATTCTCCTATTGCACGTTGATATCGAGGTAGTGCAGCAGGAAAATCTGATAACGTACCATTTTGTTCTTCAACCTTACCTGATTGTCGCGGAGGCCACATTCTTGCGGATAAATCAGGAAGCGGCTCAATGCGCTCCGCTCGATCTGTTCCTGGATTTGCTGATCCTGGTTTTAAATCTGGTGTATGATCCGGTGCCCGACCTCCAATGATGTCGAGTTGGGGAGAAAAATCAACTTTTTGAGACAAATCTTGAGGTATTTTGCCGTGAAAATCTGATGGTGTGAGTTTGTGTGATTCCGCCGTTTGTGCCACATCGCCAGGCTGCGATGTGTTTCTATCCAAGTTTCTTCTCATTAATTCGACATTTTGCCTAAGTTCTCTCAATTCCTTTTTCAGCTCAGATAAATCCTCGCCGCTCGCTGATGTGTCAACTATGCCGCCTTTATCGTTTCCCATTCTTGCAAATTTCGAAGAACCAGCAGCATTGGCGCACTGCAAAATCGCAACAAAAATCACAATCGCAGAACTAAAATTTAACACGACGGCTCCCCAAAGCTATGCACTAATACACCGTATAGGCCAATTCTACAAAAAAACGATTAAAAAGTTATTAATATTCGAGTCAAATGTCCTTGATCTTTAACAAAAATAGTAATCATAGTTAAAATAAATAAGCCATGATTACTATTTCAAGTTTCTTTTACAACGATGAGAGTTACTAAAACGAAACTGTCAATCGGATTACAAAACTGCTGAATATCAGCTATCCTTAAAGTCCTAAGTGCGCAGCTAGCCATCCCTCAGGTTGTTTTGGCGGTGTATGTGGCCTCTCAGGCTGGCCATCCGGTAGGCGCTGGAACAATCTATTTTGTAGAGACGCGCCACTATGAACAACTGGAAAAACGGATAGTTCACCATCCTGGTCATTTGACTCATCTGCCCACTCTCCTTGCCACGTCAATGTCAATGGGGGAGAGTCGTCTGGAGAAGTAACACCAAGCAATCTCGCAAGGAAGCGGAATAATACGTCTATTGTTACAGGTGGCATTAAAGGTGGCATTAAAGGTGAAATTAAGGCAGATCTGTTACGCGCTACAAATGTGGCTACTGTAGCAAGACGAGAAGATGGCAAAACAAATGAACCGTCTGGAAAAGCGAATCTACTATCCACGACGGATTGGGTTAGTACAGCAGCAGGCCTCCGGAACAATCTATCTTGTAAAGACGCGCTACTATGAACAACTGGAAAAACGGATAGTTCACCATCCTGGTCATTTGACTCATCTGCCCACTCTCTTTGCCACGTTAAGGCTGGTGTAGGAGAAGATGACAAAACAAATGAACTGTCTGGAAAAGCGAATCTACTATCCACGACGGATTGGGTTAGTACAGCAGCAGGCCTCCGGAATAATCTATCTTGTAGAGCCGCGCCACTATGAGCAAATAGAAAACCGGATAGTTCACCATCCTGGTCATTTGACTCATCTGCCCACTCTCTTTGCCACGTTAAGGCTGGTGTAGGAGAGCCGTCTGGAGGAGTATCACCGAGTAAATTCGCCAACAGCTGAAATAATGTATCTCTTTGCACGGATGGCACAACAAATCTAACGACAGATGAGGTTGATACACCAGCAGGCCTCCGGAAAAATCTATCTTCTAAAGACGCGCTACTATGAACAACTGGAAAAACGGATAGTTCATCATCCTGGTCAACTGACTCAAAGGCTGGTGTAGGAGAAGATGGCAAAACAAATGAACCGTCTGGAGAATACAATCTCCGTAGACCAAGTCTGACTAGCTCGAATCCATTTTTTTGTGATGCAAGCTGCCTCCATCTTTTATTCCCGCAAGATGCTTCGTAACACAGTGGACATATTGGATAAAATTGTGCGTCTGGACATAAAGCTTCTCCCTCGAAAACTCTGTCACTACGTAAAGTTAGAGTCGCATTTTTCTTACCACAACCCGAACAATCGGCTCGTATACTGAATACCGCCCCACTGTGGCGAAAAATAACGAATGTGGAAGCCCACCACTGTCGTGTAAACGTGAAATCCAATCCGCCAAAATAAAATCTCGCGTCTGGATAGTCACGCGCGAACGCTAATAAAGCGTAAACAAGTTTAAGAGGTAAAAATTGCGCTTCATCAACTATAATCATACCGCCATGATTCCTTTGCAGGAACTTTAGCACCCATAATATTGTCGCTTCTTCCTCAAAATTCCCAGCTTCCACTAGGAGACCTGATCTCGAATTAATCCAGCCATTTCCACACTCTTTATTTAATTTAGATGTTAATATCAACACTTGTCTGCCCAAAAATTTTGCCTTTTTTGCTAATGCAGCTAATAATGAACTCTTACCAGCAAACATTGAAGCAAGTAATAAAAATACATTTTGTAAAACCTCATTTGTATCGCTGACACGGCTCTCCAAATTTGCAACATCAGAAGGAACTAGAACTTGTGGATAGATCTCAAAAGAAGGAATAAATTTGGCAACCTCACTGGCAAATACATCCGCTGATTGTCTGGCATAACCGCCTAACAAAAGCGCTGCCGCACTCTCGTAATCATTACCACTGAAGAATGTAAGTGGCAACGAGCGTGGTCTGTCTGGTTCTGGTACTGGCCATACCACATTCCCATGTATAGTATTACCTACAAGCCGCAAAGTTAATCCAAAATTTCCGAAGAAAATCTCAAAGCAATCACCTCTTCTTAACGGAGCTAATGCTTCTTGTACTTCTTCGTAAAGGCGCTCTGTCTGTTCTACGGAGAACCTAAACTCTTGTTGACACCATGGTACAAGCCACCGTAATCTCCTCGTGGATTGTGATCCAATAGCGGCAATTTGTGCACCCCAAGTCTCTGATGCAGCGGCACCGGTGCCTGGAGGTGGCACGGATAGTGATGATAGTGAAGCTTCCAGAGATAATTTTTCTCCTATGTCACTGGTGCACTCCTTTGGAATTGGACCAGATGCAAAAACGGAATAAATGCCTAAAATCAACGTTGCAACCAAGAAAATTATCTTTTTCAGTATGTTCATTTTGCACCAATGAATAAACGCATTAATAAGCAGCGTACACCATCAATTGCAAATCAGACAAGAAATTTTATTCTTTTTTGAATTGCTGAAATAACATATCAGAAATTTACTCTAAATTATCAACAAAATTCCCCACATCAAGTAACACTGTTTTTATTTTTGATTATTTAATTTTAGGTTTCTTCCCAAATCTTACAAAAAACGTGAGCTTTTAAAAAGAAAATCGCCAAAAGAAA
>JAITDA010000042.1 GCA_031282805.1 Holosporales bacterium | reverse complement strand
CTATTGTATTTTTTGTTTCCTTATTCTTCATACGCCGATAATCCTGAAATTTCACGCCCTGAGGCTAACTTTTTTAACAACGGCACTAAATCTTCCATCAATGCCAATTCTTTTTGAGTGCGAGCTTTCCAACCTAATTCCAATGGTGCCAACAGGTCTGCCAATTGTTCACCATCAAATATCATGCGGTTCATAATATTTTCCACAAAGTCATGTAACGAAGCTGTGTTCAAGTCATACTTATGTGCAGTTTCCGCTAAAATTTTCGCAAATTTGTCGGTTTTAAAATGTTGATACCCCTCCTTTATCTCTTTTTCATCCAGTCCTGTTCCAACCTCTAAAGTACCAATATATTCCGCAATATCATCGCGTTCATCCATCAAGTTGGCAGTGGCACTAAGCAGGTTAATCAACTGGTCGCGAGTCATTTTCTGCTTTGAGGGTTCCTTCTGAGTATATTTAGCAATCAGGCTCATTATATAGTCGTAATCAACCACTGCAGAAGCAAAAAGTACAAACTCAAAATCCAGTTGTTGAACTTCGGCAGGTGCTTCATTCCCTTTTTTATCTTGCTGCTCTTTCAGGCGTTTTGCCGTATCAATATAAGCTCCACGGAAGGCACGCAACCGATCTTCCGGGAAAAGCGTTTCTATTTTGATGTTCTCTTCTGTCTTGAGGTCAGTGTACTGGTCAAGCTGAGTTTTGTAACGTTGTACTTCCTTAAAACGATTGATAAATTCGGCACGAGCTACATCTCCTTTGAGGTTGTTCACTTCTTCCGGTACACATTCCAATCCGTGTGAGTGCATGAATTTATCCAAATCCGCCACTGCTTTTTCAAATTTCTCCATGACTTTCGGTGCCGGGTCAACCAGCCATATTTCTTTAGCACGTTCGGCAGCTTCTTCACCCGAAAATAAGGCAATAGCATTGTCCACTTCAGTTTGTT
Organism: Holosporales bacterium; assembly: GCA_031282805.1. GTDB lineage: Bacteria > Pseudomonadota > Alphaproteobacteria > RUG11792 > RUG11792 > JAITDA01. The sequence continues at coordinate 3,380 of JAITDA010000042.1, read as the reverse complement.
GTCCACGAAAATCAAGAATATTGCCGTATGGCTTGGTATCATTCAAAATACGGTTTGTGCGAGAGAATGCCTGAATCAATCCATGGTATTTCAGATTCTTATCTACATACAACGTGTTGAGGTATTTGGAATCAAAGCCTGTTAGCAACATATCGACTACAATTACCACGTCAATTTTATTAGTATGCGGGTAATCAGCATTGGAAAATTTATGGTCTTTAATACGTTTTTGTACATCTTGATAATACAGGTCGAACTCATTAATGTTATGATTGGTTCCATACTGCATATTGTAATCGGCAATAATGGTTTTGAGTGCCTCTCTCTTTTTTTCAGGTTCTTGTTGATTGTCGATTCTTTCTTGTGGAAGGTCTTCCTGTATTTGTTTTACATCATCGTTTCCGTTAGCAGGGGGTGAAAACACACAGGTAATGTTTAATGGATGGAAACTTTCATTTTCTGCCTGTCGTTTTATCTGTATTTCTTTGAAAAGATTATAGTAATCAATGGCATCATTGATCGATGCCGTAGCAAACAAAGCATTGAACCGACGGAAACTGGTCGCCGAATCGTGTTTATTTAATATGGCATCTACTATAGCCCCTTTGGCAAGAGGTTCTCCTGCTTTGGGTTTATAATTGCCTTCCGGTTTGAAATAGTCTATATGAAAACGTAGTACATTCCGATCGTCAATGGCATGCGTAATGGTATAGGCGTGTAGTTGCTTTTGAAAAATATCCTTTGTTGTTTGGTAAGAAGCCTGCTGCCCATCTATTTTTGTGTAGGTAGCATTATCTTCAAAAATAGGTGTTCCGGTAAATCCAAATAGTTGAGCATTCGGAAAAAACTCTTTAATCGCTTTGTGATTATCGCCAAACTGCGACCGGTGACATTCATCAAAGATAAACACTACTCGTTTGTCACTCAACGGTTGTAAACGCTCTTTGTAATTTTTCTTATGATTGGGATCTAATGCCAAACCAAGTTTTTGGATAGTGGTTACAATTACTTTATCAGAGTAATCTGTAGATAACATTCGTTGAACAAGTACATCTGTATTGGTGTTCTGCTCAACACAACCTTCCTGAAATTTATTAAATTCTTCTCGGGTTTGCCTGTCCAAATCCTTACGGTCAACGACAAATAGACATTTTTCAATATCAAGATTGTCTTTGAGTAGTGTAGATGCCTTAAACGAGGTAAGGGTCTTCCCACTACCGGTGGTATGCCAAATATATCCATTTCCTCTGTTTTGATAAATACAGTCAACGATAGTCTTTACAGCATATATTTGATAGGGACGCATTACCAATAGCTTTTGTTCGCTTGCGACCAATACCATATAACGGTTAATCATTTCGCCAAGTGTACATTTGGTTAGAAATTTCTCGGCAAATTTATCTAAATGATCTATCTTCTTATTATCTTCATCGGCTAATTTATATACAGGCAAGAACTGTTCATCTGCATTAAATGCGAAATGAGGATTGTTATTATTGGCAAAGTAGTATGTGCTAATTTGATTGCTGACGATAAAAATTTGCATAAAACACAGCAGAGTATTGTTATAGCCATTGCCCGAATCATTTTTATAATCAACGATTTGTTGCATAGCACGCCGGGGACTAACATCTAATGCTTTTAACTCTATTTGAGTAACAGGAATACCGTTAATAAGCAAAATCACATCATATCTCTGATTACTATTTTTTGTGTTAATTCTGAGTTGATTAACGACTTCGTAGTCATTTTTACACCAGTCTTTGATATTTACCAGAGTGTAGTTTAGTGGAGTACCATCTTCGCGCTGAAAGGAATTAACTTCACGCAACCTTTTAGAAGACATAAATACATCCGGACTAATAATCTCGTCCAATAAACGGTAAAATTCCGAATCTGTTAAATGGACACGGTTCAACGATTCAAATTTTTTCCTAAAGTTGAGTTCAAGTGCATCTCGATCGCGAATATCCGGACGGTAGGTGTATTTGAGTTCCGTTAATTTATCAATCAACCTGCTTTCTATTTGGGCTTCTTTATTCATGTGCAGTTACTATAATAATTGTTTCAATTCCTCCGCATCGGGCAGAATATTCTTATACTCATCGGGAAGTTCCATACCAGTAGTGTAAGTCGCAACCCCCATAGGCTTTGTCATATCGCGAAAAGCGTATTCTACGGTCTTTTGTCTTTGCGATTTACAAAGGATAATACCAATGGAACGGTTTTCGTGTGGCAAGCGTACCAAGTCGTCTAAAGCAGAAAGGTAAAAATTCATTTTGCCCAAATATTCGGGTTTGAAATCACCCCGCTTCAATTCAATGGCGATCAAACACTGCAGTTGACGATTGAAAAAGAGTAAGTCAATAAAGTACTCCCGCTCCTCTACAATTACCCGATGTTGATTCCCGATAAAAGAAAAATCTCTGCCGAGTGACATGATAAACTTTCGAATGTTACTCACTATCGCACTTTCCAGTACACGTTCGTCCGGTTCGTCATCGGGTGATTCGATATTGATATAGTCTAATAAATACTCATCCTTGAATGACAACAAGGCTTTTCGTTGCAGGTCTATATCTGAAATCGTTGTTTTGAAATTGTTGGGCAGTTTTCCCTGTTTTGTATATAAATTGCTTTTGAGGTTGTACTTGAGTTTTTCAACACTCCAAAATTCGGTGGCACAATGTTGTATATAAAACAATCGTTCTTCTAAGGAATCGGTTTTTGCCAATATCTCGCAATGGTGCGTAAAACCTATTGACAATAAGCTGTCTATATTAGAATTTTTCAAATCGCCAGTTACCAATTGGCGATTTGAAGTTAAAATATCTGTTTCTATTTCGTCCGTTATTAACAGACGATTTTCGCCAGTTGTTGGCTGGCAATTTACAATAATCTGTTCCCATGCCTCATAAAACTGTCGCATATTTTTGATATTACTCTTCGAAAACCCTCTCAATCCGGGCAATTCCTGCTGCAACTGTATCGAAATGGTTTCAATAGCATTAGTACCCCAAAAATGGTTGCGGCTATTTTCGGATATATATTTCCCTATTCCGTAATAAAGAGATAATAGTTCTCGATTCGCCAACGCTGCCGCACGATAACGGCTTTTGAGTATGGCACTCTTGATTGACTGAATTACTTTAGAATAATAGGAGTTTACCTGCTGTTCCATTTTTTTATACCTTTATATTCTTCTTCGTAACATCCAACACTTTATCTACAAGTTCTTTATCACCTCCTACTACTGCGACTACTTGGTCTGCAAGCCAAAGTATGAGTAGTTCTTCAGGGTCAGCTTGCAACTCTTTTGCAAGTAGTGAAATTTGTTCTCGTTTTGCCCGGCGATCTCCTCGCTCAATCTTACTATACAT
>JAITDA010000005.1 GCA_031282805.1 Holosporales bacterium | reverse complement strand
TATGAATACATTTCAAGCTGTAGCCGTAATCACTGTACTCGCATTAATGACAACTTTTTCTATAGCATCTGATGGGTTTATATTTAGAAAAAGTTACGAAACTCGGATAGAAAGAAGCGATGGTTCAACATACTGTCTGTATCCATCAGACTTACAACCAGGAGATTTTGAAAAATTGTTTGGAGTGTCACCGCTGTTTGATAACCAGTCGGATGCTAACGAATTAAGCCCAAATCAATATTGGTCTTTATTACAAATACGTGAAATACTCTCACATGCGCAAACGCGCACAGCAAGTCCATTATTTAAATTTCATCAACGTTTCTTCGTGATATGCGAAAAGCTAGGGTATCCACTTGCTGAAGGTGCATCCTACGAACTATATGAACTATTCTCGGAATCTTCTGACAAAAAACCAGCTGTCCCATTACTTGCTATATTTGCCAGGATATTACGAATAAGTCTGGATGATTTAAATTTACTATATGAACTATTTGATGAATTCCTTTCAGAAGGACCACCACCCCTATTGCCTAAATGGTTGGCGAGTGAATTAGGTATACCCCTAAGTGAACAATGTTTAACTATTAAACAAAAAACAAGCCTTGATGATTTAGATTTAGACTTAGATTTACAATTATAAACAACTTAGAGATTTGGCTGAGAAATTATGTATAAACCTGGCTAAGGTGCGCAACACATACTCCACCATGTTTTCAATGCCAACTCTGAGAATCAACCGAAAAAACAATGATTAGTAATACATTAATCAACAAAAACCGTTATGGAGCAGTACTGTCGGATTTTGCTAGTATCTTACTTTTAATTGCTTCTCCATGCGATTCTAAACGAGCTCGAGAATCTTCGTCTGAAAGAACGGTAACAGTCACAGTTCCATTGCTTGAAACGATCACGATAATCTTGTAAAAACACGTCCCAGTGCCGTCAAATTGTTCCACCTGAACCTTCTCTGTTTCGACTTTACCAGTTTTTTTGTCCATAAAACTTATCGGAAAGTCTTTCAATACAACGAGTGTTGCACTCCAAATTTTATCCTTTTCGGAGAGATGCTGTGTCGCTTTCTTTGCCTTAATATCTTCGCCAAACGACTTTTCATCAATCGCTCCGCTAGAACTTTCTCCGAATATAATCTTTTTTCCATTTCCTTTTATCAGAGAACCGAAAGAGTTCTTCGCTTCTTCCTTATAATCTACCGGCGCCCTTGCTTCAAATTCAGCTTGCAACGAGCACGTTAATATTACTGAGAGGATAGACAATTTTCTTGCGATATCCATCTTTAAAAAATGTATAAAAACAAACGGCTGTATTATATCACTGTCCTTTGAGCTATGCCAGAACTAAGTTGTCCGCAGGCAGCCATGATATCCTCTCCACGTTTAGCCCTGATAGAAACCGTAATCCCTTTGTTTTTCAAAACTTGCGCAAACTGTAAAACCGTTTTTTCTGGAGATGCTTCAAAGTCACATCCGTCCCATGCATTGAATTGCAGTAAATTGACTTTTCCATTTATTCCACTTAAAAGTTCAACGAGCCCCTCGGCATCCTTCTTCGAATCGTTAATCCCACTCAATAGTAGGTATTCAAAAGTAATTTTCATGTATTCATGATATTTGGTATATGCTTTACATACTGATATTATATCCTCAATTTTATGAACGTTATTAATTGGCATGATTTTTCTCCTAATTTCATTATTGGGAGCATGAAGTGAAATTGCCAATCGGCATTGTAATTTTTCTATTATTTGACTTAAAACGTCAGTAACTCCCGACGTTGATAATGTTATTTTACGTCTGGAAATTCCCTCTTTCTCGTCTGTCATTAAATTTTCAATGGCCCTTAGTACGTTTTGATGATTGAAGAGTGGCTCTCCCATTCCCATGAAAACAATATTTGATAACCTCTCATCACTTTGCCAAAGATTCAAGTAGTCCTTTACGATTAAGAATTGTGAGACTATCTCTTCAGTATATAAATTTCTGACAAAGCCAGCTTTGCCGGTATTGCAAAACTTACAACCAACGCAGCATCCAACTTGAGATGAAATACAAATGGTATTTCTTTTTGTATCAGGTATAAATACCGTTTCAATCGTGTTTTGATCACTTAGCTCAAGCAGAAATTTGATCGTTCCATCCGCTGAATGTTTCGTGTCAACTATCCTTGGTCTGTAAATATAAAACAGTTTTTCCAGCGTGTTTTGATCGTTTTTTCCAATATTCGACATATCGAAAAATGAAGTCTTTCCGAATCTATAAAGCCAAATGAATATTTGATCCGCCTTAAATTTTGGAAAACCATTTTCGATTAGAATTTTTTGCAATTCCAACTTACTGCAGTTTAATACTCCGCTTTGCACGTCAAGGTTATTTTTCACTATCATGTTTTATTCGTAAAATTACGTTTTATTCAAAACACAAAGATCAGGGCAAACTAAGGCTTTTTGAACTGCTTGTTTGGCGATATCTACTGCTATCGGATTGATTATCGATGAAATGTCGCTTTGATCACAATCCTTATTTTGCGCAATGTCGCGCAGCAAGTGTCTCATTATTTTTCCAGATCTGGTTTTTGGCAATTCAGTCACTATGGCAACGAAATCTGGCTTGGCAATAGGTCCTATGCTCTTCCTTGTAGACTCGATAATTTTTTTTGCAATTGATTCAACACCATCTGGTAAGTCTGTAACCGCATAAACAAAAGCTGTCTGCCCTTTGATTTCGTGAGCAACGGCTACTACAGCGCACTCTTTAATTCCGTCAACTTTATTTATTGCATCTTCAAATTCAGCCGTACTTAGTCGATGACCAGAAACATTGATTACATCGTCAAGCCTACCTATTACTCTAATATCAAAATCCTTATCGTAAACTGCCCAATCTCCTGTCATGAACATTTCTTGTTCATTAAAATATTCTTTTGCAAAGATATTTTTGCAAAACATTTTGGAATTTCCTGCGTGCTTAGAATATGCACATTCGAACGTCATCATTCTACACCTACCAGGCCATTGATTCTGTACAACCAACTCTCCTTGTAATTGAGCTGAATTTATCGGTTTGTTATCTTTTCGATTGATTAGCCCAATTGAAACACCAAAAAATGGTTTTCCTGTAGTTGATGGTTTCTGATTTAGATTTCTTAACGGAGCCAAAACGATTCCTCCAGATTCAGTTTGCCACCAAGTATCAATTATTGGACACTTCTTTTTGCCAATAACATCGAAATACCAATTCCATGCAGATGTTCCAATTGGTTCTCCAACTGATCCAAGAACTTTCAGTGAAGATAAATTGAATTTCGTAACGAAACTTTCGCCGAACATTTGTAGTGAACGAATCGCCGTTGGAGAAGAATAAAAGATCGTTACTTTTTCTTTTTCAACTATATCCCAATACCTATCTGCTATTGGATATGTCGGGCTTCCACCGAAAATTACAACAGTTAATCCATGAAACAATGGAGCGTATGATATGTAACTATGTCCTGTTATCCAACCAATGTCAGACGTACAAAAATAAACATCATTTGAGTTTGCTCCAAAAATAATTTTGAAAGTTGTAGCAACATATAACATATATGAAAGAGTTGAATGCACTATTCCTTTTGGTTTGCCGGAAGAGCCGGAAGTATACAGAATGAAAAGATTGTCCTCATTGTTGACCCATTCTATTTTGTCGTCAATTTGTGTTTCAAATGAGTCAATGTCATCTAAAACGCAAATATTAGGAACATACGTCATCTTAGATATTGCTGTCTGCACTTTTTCCAAGAGGTTGAACCGTCGCCCTCCGCGCTTCATAAAACTTACTGTTAACACCAATTTCGCATTTGACGACTCAAGTCTATATGCCATGGCTTCTGGTGCAAATCCAGCAAAAATAACAAGATGTATTGCCCCTATTCTCGCACAGGCCAACATCGCTGCAATGGCCTCCGGAATCATTGGCATATAAATTCCTACGACATCACCTTTACTCACGCCATTTTGTACCAAGATAGCTGCTATTTTGATGGCAATTCGATGAAGTTCGAAATACGTCAAAATTCTGCGTTCTCCAGGTTCGTCTCCGTACCAAACAATTGCATTTTTATGAGGAGTTTTTACGACGTGCCTATCGACACAGTTGTAACAAATGTTTGAAATCCCACCATCTAACCAATTTTTTCTTCTGTTATCGAATGCGCTTTGTGGTGCACATTGCCAGTCGATGTCAGTGGCGTGGTGTAGCCAAAACGCATTCAAATCTTTCAAAGAATTTTTGTATATTTCTTCGTAAATTTTTTCATCAGACCAAGCTAATTGATGGTCAAAGAGCATTAAATTTCGCGTATCGAATACCATACATCGTCGTATGCTACCAATGAGCGCCAAAAACTACAAATTTTAAATTATTACAAATTATGTCAAAAATTCAGGGAAGATAAAACAGAACAGCAACTGATTTAGTCAGTAATTTTGTTGCTGTGAACTCAATATGAAATCGTTTCATTTATAAAAGACTTGTTGTAAAATGAGTACATGTTCAAGCTTCAAGTAGAGTGTAGTGATTGACGAAGATAAAAATCTAGACAGTTTTGTGGATAGTATAGAAGATGAGATCCGTGTTGAGAATTTGCAGAGATTTTGGAGTAAGTACGGAAAAATTTTAGCATGCATTTCGTGCGTGATAATTATTTCGATTGGAGCTTATAGCGTCTGGCGAAAGCAAGATGGAACGGAAAAAGAAATCATTTCATCTAAATTTACACTTGTCCAAAATGCGATAATGTCAGGTAATGGACATACTGTGTTGGCTGAACTCAAGGAACTTTCAAAAACATCAAAGAAAAATTACGCTACGCTCGCCAAACTCGAATATGCTGCTCTGCTCAGAACTCAAAAAAATATCGCTGCTCTTGATGAATACAAATCAATTGTCGATGAGAAAGAGATCGATAAAGTACTAAGAGATTTGGCCTATATATTTTACGTTAGCACAGCAATTGAGTTAATGCCGGTGAAGGAACTTATTGCCTCAATTGACGGATTCATCGAGGCTTTAAAAGAAAGATATCTCGGTAAAACTTGGGATTTATTCGCTAAAGAAACATTGGCTTTCTGCTATATAAAAAAAGGAGAAAATGAACAGGCAAAGGAAGCTCTATCCACTCTAGCAAAAACAACAGGAATTACGGTGAATATGGCAAACAGAGCCAAAACATTGCTCCATTCTCTGGAGGATGAGTCATGAAATTAAAGCTCCTTCTGTACGCAATTCTTATTTCTGTGTTATTCACGGCATGTGAGAAAAAAGAGATTTTACCTGGAAAGAGGGAGTTAATTCCTGGGATTGCTGCTGATAATAGTCGGGATGTTTTAACCCCCAACCTTGCTAAGGTAGCGTTAACACGGCCATCCAGTATCGCGTCAAGTTTATATATAGCTGGGAACAAGGAGCATAATTCCATAAATTATAAAATGAATCCAAATGCGAAAGTTCTTTGGAAGACATCTTTTGGAGTAGGGCCAATTAGTTCCGATATCATTGCGTTTGATGATAACATTTACGTTATTGATGCCCATGGAACATTGTTTTGCGTATCACAAAAAGATGGCCAAAAGATTTGGAAGAAGAGTATCGCACCACAGCCAAGAGACGGAGTGTTTTCTGGGGGGCTTACGGCTAATGACTCGACAATTTACGTAAGCACCAATACTGGTAACGTCATTGCTATTGATTCAAAAACACAGGAGATGCTCTGGACAAAATCTTTGAAATACCCGATTAGGGGAGCTCCGCTATATATCGATGAAAAGCTCATTATAACTTCAATCGAAAACCAAACATTTGCCGTGGATGCAAAAACTGGTGATATATTATGGACAAAAACCGCAAATAAAGAGCAAACTGTAATGGCGGAGGCTGGTACACCAGGAGTGTTCGGAGATTCCGTGATTTGTGCTTACAGTTCAGGAGATATTTTTTCACTAGGACTTCAAGATGGAAACGACAATTGGAATGACGTTTTACTTTCATCAAATGTAAATGAAAGCGGTGTCGTGATTTCCCATATAGCTGCTTCCCCTGTTGTATACGGTGATTCAGTTCTGGCGGCAACATCTGAATCTAAAATGTCATTGTTGGATGCAGCTTCTGGTATCAGAATATGGGAACAAGATATAGGAACGCTAACACCACCTGTTATCAATGGTGGTGTAATTTTTGTTTTGTCTGACAACAGTGTGTTTTGTATGTCGCTTGAGAATGGTTCTATAAACTGGAAGTGTGAGCTTTCTGCAGTATACAATCGTAAAGACGTAAAACCATCCTCACTAAATTGGCGGGGACCACTTATAATAAATAGTGACATAATCGTATTCAGTGATGCTGGCGACCTCATTAGGATCGATGCCTCAACTGGTAAGCTTAAAAAACACGATCTAATCAAGGACGCTGCCATTACAAGGACGCCGCTTGTAGTAAACGAAAAAATGTTTGCGGTCACATCGCGAGCTGAAATTTATGCATTTGGGTAGGTTTCGCGTTGTTCTCGTTGGAAGAACAAACGTCGGAAAATCGACATTGTTCAATAGGATTTCGAGAACTCGAGATGCTCTTGTGTTTGATTATCCTGGAGTAACTCGCGACATAAGGGAATTAAGTATAGAAATCTTTGATAAAGAAGCGGAGTTAATCGACACACCAGGAATGTTTGATGGTATAGAAAAAGCCACCAAATTATCGAATATAATAAATACAAAAATAAATGATGTGGTGAAATCGGCCAATTTGATCATATTTGTATTGGATGGTATAACTGGTATCAATACAAACGATAAAGAAATAGCTAGTGTTCTGAGAAAACGTGACAAGAATACAGTGGTTGTAGTGAACAAAAGTGAGAGTGAACGTTCCAGCACAACTCACTTCGAAGCCATGGAACTTGGCTTCAAACAGGTCGTGAGGGTGTCGGCAGAACATGGCCTCGGTATTGATAAACTACTCGATTCAATATACAAATATTTGCCAGATGGAAAACAAGGTGTAAATCAAGTAGATGAGAAAGAAAAAATCAAATTATCAATAATTGGCAAACCAAACGTTGGCAAATCCACTATTGTCAATAAAATCCTAGGTGAAGAAAAGCGTCTAGTTGCAGATTTCGATGGTTTAACGCGGGAAAGTGCCGAATTTACATTTGAATTCAATGGTAAACAATTCCAAATAGTGGATACCCCTGGGCTTCGCCGTAAGTCCCGCATTTGCGGAGATTTGGAGTACATTTCTTCAGGCTTTTCAAAAAAGGCATATATCAATTGCGATGTCGTTGTTCTCGTTGCAGACGCTTCAATCCTCGATGAAGGAGAAATAGATCGATATAACTTAATATTGGCAGCAGAAATCATAAAAAACAACAAACCTCTTGTCATTGTTTTCAACAAGTGTGACAAGATGTTACTTTCTCAAGATAAAGCAATACGTACCTTGCGACGTAACTTTGAAAAAAGCTTATCACAATTAAAAGCAGTTCCATTTTTGTTTATTTCAGCCATAAATGGCTACAATGTATCCGAAATGCTGCAATTAATTCTGTCGATTTACTCAAAGCAAAAGATGAGGATTAAAACTTCAAAATTAAATGCCTGGCTTGCTCTTTTGAATGACAGTACACCACTACAGAATAATTCTGTAAAATTTAAACTAAAATACGTAACACAAATTGAAAGCTGTCCTCCAACGTTTTTGATTTTTACAACGAAAAAAGAAAACATGCGCTCTGATCAGAAACGCTATGTGATCAACAGCTTAAGGCGGAGTTTTGGTCTTGAAGACCTTGTAATTAAAGTAAAGTTCAAAAATTCCAATAAAAACGATGCATAAATGCTACATAAGGTGTGGATTTCTAAAACACAGATTTATACAAAGTCCACCTGCAAACGTAACAAGACCAACTTCTAATATTTTAAAAGAGGCTATTTTCAACGTTTTACAGCATAAATTGTATTATGATTTTAATAATTCTTCAGTTATTGATTTATTCGCTGGATTCGGAGCACTTGGAATTGAATCGATATCGGTTGGTAGCAAAAATGTCCTTTTTGTTGATTCAAGCAAAATTGCTACCGAGTGTATTAAAGGTAATTTGATGACACTAAAGATAGAAACTTTTGCAAGTATCGTATGTGAAAACGCAGAGTTAGTTCCTGATAAATTTATTTTTGATTTTACAAAAACTGCTGGTAGCGTATTGATTTTCTTTGATCCTCCATATGGTAAGACAGACTGCCTAATAGAGCAGGTGTTAAGGTTGCAAAAATTGTTTACTGGAAAAGCCGCTGTGTTTGTAATTGAATCGAATCAAAAGATACATTTAAGTGGGTTTAATGCAGTGTACAATATCAGGCACGGCAAAACTCTTGTAAGTATTGCTGTTTTATAAAATGTAAATTTTTATTCAGAGATTATCGCAAAGATGGTAGACTGCCGTTGGTTTGTGACACAATTACACTGTGTTTATATGATAAAAAGAGCTTGCTCAAGAAAATGTGACGAACTTCGTCAAATAGCGTTGATTCCAAATTATTATCAATATTGTGACGGTTCTTGCTTCGTTAAATTTGGAAAGACACATGTTATATGTGCAGCAACGATTGAAGAAAAGGTTCCGCTCTTTTTGAAAAATACAAAAACTGGATGGATTGCGGCCGAATATGGAATGCTCCCGTGCTCATGCCAGGACAGAACGGACAGAGAAGCTGTTAAAGGAAAACAATCTGGAAGAACACTGGAAATACAGAGATTAATAGGCAGATCACTGAGATCCATCGTAGACTTATCGCTTCTAGGCGAACGGCAAATCAAAATCGATTGTGATGTCATACAGGCAGATGGTGGAACGAGAACAGCAAGTATAAACGGCTCTTTTGTTGCAATGTATCTGGCTATCCATAAATTGTTGAAGCGTGGTTCCGTATCCGAAAATCCTATAAAGAGTCATGTGGTCGCAATTTCATGTGGGATAGTTGCAGGTACACCGTTACTCGATTTAGATTATTTGGAAGATTCGAGAGCTGAGGTTGATGCGAATTTCATAATGTCGAATTCCGGAATTGTGGAAATTCAATCATGTGGCGAAAGAAGGCCATTTTCGGAGGATGAATTTGCCTTGCTGTTGAGCTACGCAAAAAAGGGAAAGGAAGAATTAATAAAACATCAAAAGCAAGCCTTGGAAGGGATAATTCCATAAAATAGAATATTGAGATTTTTGTCTTCATCATCTGTACGTTCTTCTTAATCATTTTTGTGGAAATAGCTGATATTAGCGGGGTGAAAGTCAAAAGTCGTAATTATGAATCGGAGCTATCGTGGAAAATACTCAATGTCATGATGTTTGCAATAAATTTTTGAGCAGGCTATAGCCTTCGTGCATTGTGGAGGATGGTACCTTGAAAATAGAGAGATAGCCGTAAATCTATAAATGAAGTGTTTTAGTGCGATGGCACTAGCTGCCTGCCTTGAATGCCATGACGAAGTACTGATAATATACGCAGCTGGAGAAACCTTCATGATCAAAGTGGGAAAAGGCGATGATCCATGGCAACGGTTTGTGATACCACTCACGGGAGAATTCAACGCAAGACTGTAAACAATCAAAATTTTATCACTATAGGACACAATACAACTCACCACCACTGTAATTGCATTAATTTCAATTGGCAATTTCTGTGTTTAATTGAATATGCCTATGTTTTTAGTCATACTTCGTTGCTCATCATGTTGTATACGTCACTTGATTCGTTTTTTCCCGCTTTTACCTCGAAAAATTATTCACTGGAGCTCTTTTTGGTACGTCGAGCTCTTCCCGGCTCTTTCTTTTCCACCGCATCACTTCGATGTCCAGCTATCGTCTTACCACTTGCAAAAACGCTTTTAATCTTTTACTATCCATATAGTTGACGGCTATTGTAGAGCTGTCATGCAAGTTTGTTGAATTTAAAGTTTAATAAGTATAGGACGCAAGTAACGGTGACTCCGCAGGACCAAAAGAGCGTGGAAGTAGTCAAAAATTCTATAAATCTTATTAAAGATTTCATTAGTTTCGACGAAACGATCGCTACCCTGGAAAAACTCAAAAATGAAATCGAAGCTTCGGGGTTTTGGGATAATTCTGAAAATGCGATAGTGGTCATGAAGGAAAAAGACAGAATATTAAATTTAATTGAGCCAGTCATCTTCCTTGAAAGCAACCTCTCCGATATCGCCAATTTAATTGAACTGGCCGAAGCAGAAAGAGATGAAACCTTAATTGCGGAGCTGAGCAAATCCCTAGAAGAACTTGCCAACAAGTCGGTTACCATGCAAATTGATGCGATCTTGTCAAACGAGCATGACTACGCAAGTTGTTTTGTGGAAATAAATGCTGGAGCTGGTGGCACTGAGGCCCAAGATTGGGCGGAAATGCTGGCCCGCATGTATGCAAGGTGGGCAGAAAAAAGGAAATATCAAACTGAAATAACCGACAAAAATGATGGAGATGAGGCAGGCGTTAAATCGATAACGTTATATATAAAGGGAAATAAAGCGTATGGATGGCTAAAGAAGGAATCCGGAGTACACCGCTTGGTTAGGATATCGCCGTTTGATTCAAATGCCAGACGTCATACGAGTTTTGCATCCGTAGCGATTTCTCCGGAGATTAACCAGGACATACAAATTGAAATAAACGACGCAGATTTGAGAATTGACGTCTATAGGGCGTCTGGAGCCGGTGGACAACACGTCAACAAAACTGAGAGCGCCGTCAGAATTACCCATATACCAAGTGGAATAGTTACGCAATCTCAGGTGGATAGATCACAACATCGCAATAAGGAAATTGCAATGAATATGTTGAGATCGAAGTTGTATGCCAAAAAACTGCGAGAGCAACAAGAAATTACTTCGTCATCACAAAATAAGACGGATATAGCTTGGGGAAATCAAATAAGATCCTATGTTTTACAACCATACCAAATGGTAAAAGACACGAGAACTGGGGTTGAATGTGGAAATGCGATGGCCGTATTAGATGGTGATATTGACGTATTTTTAGAGGCCGCCATATCAAAACTGTAATCCGGTTGGGACATGCCTGACATGATTTAATCGAAAATGCGAATTTCCAAAGCAGAATACCGGTTATTGGATTCCAGTAATTTAATGTTTCTTCAACCAATTCTTACGTGTAGCTACGCAACGATTACTTGAAGCGTACTAGTATTCCTTTAATGAGTTTTTCTCGCCATATTGTGGCGTACAATATGGCAAGTAGTGTACGATGTCGTATTCCGCCATGTTGACGCTTATGTATCTCTACGAACAAAAAAAATGACAATGGAAGAAGGTATAACGATGTGGGGTGCGCGAATGCCATGTCAGAGAAAAACAGACGCCTGTTGTTGTAGTAACGAAACCAAGAAGAGAGTGGAAGGAGATTACACGCGTGTAGTTGACGCGTGTGAGCAACTAAATAACTTATCCATTGTGAAATTAATCGTGCAACTGTTCTATCTAGTACGACTTTCGCATTTAGTATTAGATTCACTATTAGAGAAAATGCAGCTCGTCAAACTTTTGGTAAGTTATCGCATTTTGCCAAATCAAATATCTTTTTGTCATACGACAACATGCTCCTTAAATTATACGTTTGACAGAAAATTTTGATTACGTGGAAGACAAGACAACGATAACCAGAGAATATTACGCCTACCCGCTACATTTCAGCTAGTATTAATGCCTTGGCGTGCGTGAAGTAAATCTATCAATATTGGGGACATAGTGCCAGTAGAGGCTAAAATATTAACATACCTACATTGTCAAAACGTTATCCCTCAAATTTTCAGCAAATCTACACGTTTCTTCCAGCAGGACGATACATTGTGGCAACTAAGTAAATTTCAGATGATTCTTTTCTGCTTGACCGTGGTTTAAAGTGTTTCACTTTTGTAAATTGTTTTTTTAACTCGTTTAGTAATGTCGATTCTGTTCCACCATGAAAAACCTTTGTAACCAAATTTCCACCGACGTTTAGAAATACCTCACAAAATTCATATACCTTTTCCACCAAATTCACGATTTTAATGTGATCGATTTTTGTAATTCCGCATGTATTTGGGGCCATGTCGCTCAGGATTACATCTGCCCTTCGATTACGTAACATCTCAGCCATTTTCTGAAAACTTCCTTCTTCAAGGAAATCCACTTTTATGAATGACACCCCAGAAATTGGCCGCATATCCAGCAAATCAATTGCCATTACGTTACCGCATATTTCAATGGCGACTTGAGACCAACTACCTGGAGATGCCCCTAAGTCAACGACGATTGAATCCCTTTTTATGATGTTAAATTTGTTTTGTATTTCGATGAGTTTAAATGCCGCTCGAGATCTGTAGCCCTCATTTTTTGCTTTAATTACGTATGGATCATTAATTTGTCGTCGTATCCAATTTTTTGATGATTGCTTCAACTTTCGATTGCGTACTTGCTTTTTCACTTATCTTGAAGCTGCATTTAATGGTCATTACCAGAATATTATATCACCAGTGGTGAATATGTGTTTTTCGAAATTTTTAATTTATCGTTATTTGTGCATGCATAAGTTTTTCCATTACCATAGTCTTGTTGAGATCTAGTGAATAATAACAAAGGTGTAGATTTACCGTGCGTACCTAGCCGCGTGAAGAAGATAAAATGATATTTTTGAATTTGAATCTCCAACAAAAGTAAGTTTATAAGATGAAAGTAGAGGTACTCGTGCAAGTTACATGAAATCAAAAGAGAACTGAATCCAATAAAAAACACAACTCTCAAATTATCAACCCTATTACTTATTCACCAAAGTTCGACTTATGCTCAACAAGTTCAATCGAAATAACATCCATTTTTCCCTTTGCAAATACGTGCGAAATGTGTTAGAAATGGGAAGTTTTTTTTTCGTGTGGTATGTCTGTTTTTAAGAGGATTTCTGCGTTAATTGCAGTTCTGTTCGTGGTAGTTGGGTTTGGTAGTATTTCCAGCCATGAAGAAGAGGCGGGAGTTGAGTACGTAGACGTTGAAAAGTTAGACAGTAACTCTGATGAGCTTGATGGATCTAAGTTGGAGATTCTTATGGTGCAACAGGAAGTTAAGTTTCTGAGTGGCTTGATAAGAAGGTACAAACCTAAAAAAATACTTGAAGTTGGCGTTTGTTTCGGTGGAAGTTCAGCTGTTATATTGAATTCAATCAAAGATGACGAAGAAGCGAAGTTGTACTCCATCGATATAAATGGTGAAGAATGGGTTGGACGTGTCGTTCAAGCCAGCTTTCCTGAATTAGCAAAGACTGGTAAGTGGAAGTTATTCAAAGGTAACATTGCCGCAAAGTATTTGGATGAGATAGGTGATGGAATAGATTTTGTTTTTCTCGATACTATGCACATGAATCCAGGAGAGTTTCTGGATTTTCTCATGATGCTTCCTTATTTGAAAGAAGGAGCGGTAATAGTCATTCATGATGTAATGTTACAACATCTTGTTGGCGGTTTAGACCATAAACATGCAGAGTATCTTAGAGCAATGTGTAAAAAATTTATTCAGGCTTATTTTGGTATTACTGATGCAGCTTCTCTTCAAGTTCAAACAAAGTTCGGATATCCAATAGTTTCAACAAACTGCACCTTGCTAGGGACTATAAGGGGAAAAAAATTAATTCCTAGTTATGATTTACCAAATATTGGAGCAGTTAAGCTTGAGAAGGGCCAACGTAAATGTCTTTGGGAGTATTTTAATTTACTCATATTGCCTTGGTTTTATATGCCTGGAGATGAACACATTGGAATTATGGAGTCACATTTCAAGAAACATTACGATGAGCGATATGTTGCTACATTCAAAGAGTCTGTTGCGTTTCACAAGGAATGTTTCGCTGCTGCAGAGAAATTGGCGGAGAGAAAAGATGAGGTGAAAACTGAAGAGAAACCTGTGGAAAAAAGGGGGGGGTGGAGAAGGTTAATACCTTGGCTGGATTAGTGAGGTACTCGTGGAAGTGTACGGAGAGTGACGATGTCCACAGAAATTACCCGTTGGTATGTCGAGATGATTTTCAGAAAATTTAAGACACACGGGTCCCTTCTGTTTATCCAATCACCTACCCAACCCACTGTCTAACACGCTCTAGCCAGGACGTTTTCCTTAACACAAGTCTCCTCTCCAACTTCCTTTTATTCACATTATTTTTCTCT
>JAITDA010000046.1 GCA_031282805.1 Holosporales bacterium | reverse complement strand
AAATAAAGTTTGTTGATAAAACATAAGAACCTCTCCTCCTTCTTTAAAACTACCCCAGCTTATACATGGCAAGGTATGCACCATTTGATGCAAATGATAATAAAACTGCATCAAACAATAAATTTAGAAATATTGCTAGGTTCATTTCACAATATTTTTCATCACTGTCCTCATCTCCGCTTATTTCCTGTACTACCCAAACAAGAAGAACCAAAAGTAACGTTATAACAAAAGACCATATCTGGGTGGGTACTGATTTTATCATTCCCCAATTTTTGGTACACTGCACAATTGTCATTGTACAAGCGATTATAAGGCTTTTCTTCTGTAAATCACTGAGGGATTTGCTTTTATCCATGTTTTCACTCCATTGCAATATTGTGGGCTATTCTAAAGCCTTAATGTATGTCTTCAGACCTTGAGATGGTTTAAAAAGTGGCAAATTAGGTGGAGTATTATTAGTTTTTTTGTATGAATATGCAGATGTAAAAGAACCACAAATGGTCCACCAACTTGTACCATCGTAAACACCATTACTCAATAACGAAAGAGTCCCTGGGCCCGTTAACTTTACCGCAGACCAAGCCTCTGTTAATGCAGTACAAGTCCATGAATATGGTTCCCAATTCAAAAATCCTGTTAAAAGATATGTGCCCCCTGCGTATTCTATACTATTAAATGTTGCACCTTGAGCGGTTACAGGTGGATCTATTGTCTGCCAAGCATCTTCACTCGTTATATCTGTTTTAACCAAAAATTTTGTAAAATTGTTTTGTTGAGTCAATACCCATGCATTATTAAGGTATCGTATTTTACCTGTTAAATTTCTATCAGTCCCGCTAAATGTGTTAGATGTTGAAAAGGTGTACGTTCCACCCGGAGAATCACAATAGCCCACAGCTACAGTTTGGTTTGTATTATTACTTTTAATACAACAGAATTGATTGTTACCTGCAGCTACAGACAGAATATATTCTAAAGTTTCAGAGATTGATGTAACTCTGTACATTTCTTTGTATGTCATACTATTTGGCAATGTCCCATACCAAATTAACGAAGCTGAGGTTGAATTAATACCGTTTGTATAGCCGCATGCTAAAAAATATCCATTGCCAAAACTACAGTCTGCAATGTAGTCTTCCTGTTGATTTGAATATGAAGGTACCGGTAATGAAGCTGAGGATAGTGAAGTATTACCATACCAAAAGGTTGCCTCCGTTCTTCTAGGCACAGAGCCAAATCCGTTAATTTTTGTTCCTAAAATCACAAATTGATCGTTTCCCGCTGTTGTAAAATGCTGGGTACCTCCACCATTTGTTGATATAGTCCCCATATTTGTGAATGCTGCTCCGTTTGTTGAGCTACGGCATATTATATCACTATTTATCCCATTTTCACATGCAATAATTTTATTACCCAGTATTTCTATTCTACTATCTAAATTCCCACTTAGTGTTTGCGTTAATTCTGCCTTCTTTTCCCATTCCGTAGGTATTACTGGACCGCCGAATAAATTGGCTAAATCTGGATATTTTTCCGCATCTATTTCACTTCCATCACATTCAAGCCATTCGTCTTTTTCGTTTAGATTCCTTGCTGTTGTTAAAATATCTCCTATCTCGTGACTTTCTCTTCCCCCTAGTTCCTTAAAAGCGTCGTTCACAGTCGGATCTTCCGGCCGCTCTTTCTTCCAGATAATATTGGCTGCTTCATCGCTCAATAATGTAGCCTTAGTGAGGGGCGTTCCCGCCTCTGTAGGTGCGTCCGCTCTTACAAGATCATATGTGTTTTCCGTTACCTGTGTCAGCGTTACCCGCCCCGGGTAGGTTGGTATTCTATCCTTCATCCTAAAACTTCCATTCCTTTCGTTTTGACACACGTAATGATACGTGTTAAAATATGACTAAGAGGTGCGTGCTGTGGAGCGACGAGATTTGGACATGATATTGAAAAAAGCTGGATGGAAAATTATGCCCGGTGGAACACATGATCTTGCAATTCATCCAAATAAGCCCGGAATCAAACTAACTATTCCTCGTCATCGCGAGATTAATGAATATACGGCAAAAGAAATATTAAATGACGCAAAATTAAAAAGGAGGACATAGTTATGAAATACGCTTATTTAGCGGTTTTCTCTCCAAATAACGAAGAAGGATACAATGTTCATGTGCCCGATCTGCCAGGTTGTAGAAGTTATGGTAAAAATTTAGCAGATGCAATCTTTATGGCTGAGGAAGCGACGGCAATGTGGTTATGGCATGCCGAGCTTAAGTCTGAGCCAATCCCCCATCCTTCGGAATCATTAACGGTTAAAAGCCCAATGTTTAGCAGCTATATTTGTGCAGATACGAATGAATATCGTAAAAAACATTGTAATCAAGCAGTTAAGAAAACACTTTCAATTCCCAGCTGGCTAAATACTCAAGCAGAACAATCAGGTATAAACTTTTCTCAACTTCTAAAAGATGCCATCAAAGAAAAACTGAATATTTTTTAGCTGTTTTTTAAAACTCGCCGTTTTTTCTCCATCCTAAAACTTCCATTCCTTTCAATAAGCTACAATTCATACTATCATCTATAATCAAATACTATATATCTTTGCTGTCAAAAAGCCAATATGCAAAGCTCCTGGGCCATTACTAGAAGCGACACAAAGTGGCATTTCACTTATGTATACTCTACAATTGTATTTAAAATACTGCTCCTCTATTACCGAGCTCAAATACTTTGCGTCAGGAAGGCAATCTGCATGAGAGATTAAAATTGGCTTGTTTCGGAAAATTGCTTCTTTTCGGAAAATTGCTTCTTTTTGAAAAACTAAGGTAGAGAGCACGTGCAGTGAATTGCGTCTTCCGCGAACTTTTGAATGCAAAACTGGCTTGCCATTGAACGCGAGGATTGGTTTTACACCCAGTGCAGTCCCCAAAACAGTGGTAGTTTTAGATATCCTACCGGTACGATGTAGAAAAAATAGGTTGTTTACGGTACCATATAGCTTTGCCTCTTGTCTGTGCAGCAAAAGCCATGAGACGATCTCTTCGAATGTTTTTCCTCTCCTTTGCATTTCCAATGCACTAATATATAATAACTCCTGGCCGCACGATGAATTTAAGGAATCAATAATCGAAATTTTACAGTTTGGGTACTGTTCTTTTAACAGATCTCTAGAAATACAGAAACTGTTATAACTTCCACTCAATCCGGATGAAAGTGATAAATGAATTATATCAAGCCTACGTTTCAAAAATACTTCTAAGAAATCAGACGCTTCTGCAATATTTATAAGCGTTGTTGATGCAGTCTCTCCCGCTTTCATTCTTTTGTAAAATTCACAATGAGAACCTTTAAATAATTCATCATCTAAATACACTTTGAAATTTATAATATTTGCATCATATTGGTTTACAAAATATTCATTCAAGTTTGTCCCACTATCTGTTGTTATAACAAAATCGTTCATCTCCATACCTCGCTATTTCACAATATCTATGATGTTTTTGGTTAAATTAAAAGCTCCGGTTAAGCGCCTATTCTTCTCCAGAAATGTCAAGCCAGAGACTGTTATTCGTATCTCTTCAATATCTACATGGGTCTCTCCTAATATGTCCATCGTAATTTTTATGCCTCTAATTAATCTATCCTCTAGTAGCATTTTCATTGTTGCCAACCACAGCTTCTGTCCACAACCTAGGGCCGCAGGAGAAAGTATTGAACCTTTATCGTCGCACAGATATGCTTTCTGTTCCAGGATTTTAAGTATTAAGCATGCGCATTTTAGCATATCACCCATTTAGTCCCCCCTTTTTCGTCTAACTTTGTTTGACATTGTATGATATATGCTGTACAATATATATGTGTACTGATATTTGGAGGTGTGATAGCTATGTTGAGCATTAGAGTTAGTCCTAAAGACGAGGAATTAATCAAGAAGTTCGCTAAATTCAAAAGACTAAGTGTATCTACCATGATCCGCAATGCCGTACTTGAAGCTATTGAAGATGAGCTCGATTTAAAAGCATTTGACGACGCTATGGCCGAATTCGAGAAAAATCCTATTACTTATACGCATGAAGAAATCGGTGAAATATTGGGGCTTGTTTGATGAAGTACCATATTGAGTATTCTGATCAAACCGAGAAGTGTTTCAAAAAGTTGGACAAAAGCATTGCAAAAACGATATATTTATGGATAGACAAAAATTTAAAAGGTTGTTCTAACCCTAGAATAAAAGGTAAACAAGTATCCGCTAATCACAGTGATAAGTGGCGCTATCGCGTCGGCAATTATCGGCTTATTGTGAAGATATACGATGATAGACTGCTGATCCTTACTGTTTGTGTGGGGCATAGAAAAGATATATATGATACCCTCTAAAATCTAGTTTATATATAATTGAGTTGCTGAATGCGCATGTAATGGGAGTGATTTTAATGATAACTATAAAAACCTCAGATATGCTAGATGATTTTAAACGCATCTGTGCTCTCGTCTTTTCCGGTGAAAAAATAATTGTTGCAAGACCTCATAATGAAAATTTAGTTGTGTTGAGTGAAAAAGAGTATAATCAACTCGAAAGGGCACAAAACAACATGGAATATATAAAAAAGCTGGATAGATCATTGCAACAACTTGCTTCTGGAAACATAATTGAGAAGACTATGGAAGAATTGGAGGCCATGGCTAAGTGAAAGTAATTTTCACCGAAGAGGGATTCAGTGAATATGTTTCTTGGCAATTGGAAAATAAAAAGACTATTGAACGGATTAACAAATTGATTAAAAGCATTCAGAGGGAAGGCCTAGTGAATGGTCTTGGT
>JAITDA010000086.1 GCA_031282805.1 Holosporales bacterium | reverse complement strand
CAACTAATGCACTTAAAAAAATGCAAACCTCAGACATGCCAGGAACGTATTGGACCTGAAGGTATTTTGCGAAGATAGTATTACCAACGAGGTAACTGATGACGGCAAAACAAATAGATGACATAATCACTGGGCCCATCGCAAGTCCATCCAAGCCGTCTGTCAAATTAACGGCGTTTGAGCTTCCTATAACTATGAATGCGGCCCAAATTATGAAAAAGTACCATAACTCTATTTGACAGTTTTTGAAAATTGGTAAAAAAATTGAAGTTGCGCTTGGAAACTGACAAAATTTAGTAAACAGATAGCAGCAAGTTATTGCAACTACTGTTTGTAGCAAAAATTTTTTCTTTCCAGAAATGCCGTGATAATCGTGTTTTGTGACTTTTTTATAGTCATCCGCAGCTCCTATCACTCCAAATCCGAAAAAAACTGCTATACACAGCCATAAATTAGTATTTGTAAAATCACAAAACAGGAGTGTTCCGGCAATAACGGACAGTATTATTAGTATCCCCCCCATTGTTGGGGTACCTTTTTTGTCCTTAATATGACTTTGAGGACCGTCGTCCCTTATTGGTTGTCCGACTCCTTGATGCTCTTTGGCGAGAAGTATAAACCTATTTCCAGTTAGTAACACGATAAAAAATGATGTAAAAAACGCGCAGATGGAACGGAAGGTGACGTATTTTAAAATATTTAAATAGGAGCACTCTGCTCCCAGAAGTTTATAAATTACACTGTAGAACATTGCACATATTCTATAAACTTATCGAGCTCGACACTTCTCGAACCCTTCAGTAAAACGATGCAGCCATTCTGGACTATTTCAAGCACTTTTTCCATAGCAAAGATGTCCAATTTTTCAAAACAAATTATGTTTTTAACTTTGTTCATTGCTTCCCAAAGTTGTACATCTCCAACAAAAAATATGTGTTCTATGTTCAATGAAGAAAGTTTTGTTGCGATTAGTTCATGGTAGTACGTGGTATACGCTCCGAGCTCCTTCATTTCCCCAATAACAACTACCTTGAGTTTGTGTGGCATTGAGCTTAGAATATCGAGGGCAGCGATGACCGAAGTTGGACTTGCATTGTAAGAATCGTCGACTACAGAAAATGTCTTGTTTCTAAAACTAAAATTCCGAACCACTCCTCTTCCATTAAGCAATTGTAATTTTTCGAAATACTGTAAAAATTTTCGAGGATGTAATCCAATTGCATGTATTGCCGCAACAATGCATGCACTTATGTATGCATAATGCTTACCATTTAATGATAAGTTATACGTCAAAGACTCCTTAGGAGTCTTAAGTAGCACTCTTTTGTCATATTTTAATATTGAAAAATCGCAATGAGCCCCAAATCCGACAGAAATTGTTCTGATACCGCACCTTTTGGTCATATCGAGAATATTTTGAGAGAATTTTGAATCTCCGTCGTATATCAATATTCCTCCATCCCTTATACCACCGATTATTGACATTTTTTCTTTTGCTATAGTTACGTGGTCTCCAAACTTGCCAATGTGTGACTCATATATGTTCGTAATGATTCCAATATCAGGATTTAGATAATGTGCCAGTTCGGAGACTTCGCCTGGACTACTAGAACCGAGCTCAAAGATTCCGAAATCAACATTATCCTCCAGCATTGAGAAACATATTGGCATTCCGTAAATAGTATTATAGTTTTTTATGCCAGCAAACGAATTGAATTGATGATTCAAAATTGTACTAAGCCATAACCTTGTCGTAGTTTTTCCGACGCTTCCTGTTATGCCAACTGTCTTTTTCAGTGATACACAATTTTTTATATATCGGCCTATTGATTTCAGAGCTGCAAGAGAGTCGTTGACCAATATCGTTTTTCCAGAGATTTGTGAATTTGGATTATCTACTATAGCGGCGACGGCTCCTCTATTTATCGCATCATTCACAAAATTGTTTCCATTTTTTATGGCGATAAATAGTTCTCCTCCACTGATGTTTCTCGAATCTATAGAAATTCTGTCAGCTTTAAAAGAGACAACACTGCCAATTTGTAATGAAGCCCTTACTATATCGTCTGTAATTCGCATTACTAACATTTTGAAGTCGTGATCTACGACGCAGTATACAACATGCATTCAGCAATTCGATAAATTGCATCACTGAGTTTTTTTTTAAACTTAGTTCATAACTTTCACTTTAATCAATGGCTATCTCACAAATGTCGTTACGGTATTAAAGTTGGTATACCGAAGTATTGTTTTCAAAATAGTTCTAATGGGATGTGGCAAATATGTTACAATTTCATCTAAAGTGTGAAGGCAATATCTATTTAATGGATTTTCTGAGTAATGGCCACGGATTGTTAAATGGCAGAGAGCAACGATATTTGCCGTACATATACACGCTTGCGGTAATCGTTTTTTGCCTCGTAACAGGTATCCTATTGTACTGCAGTGACAAGTTGTCTCTCAATTCGGGACTAATTGTTTCACTAGTATATTTCGACGTAATTTTAATATTACTTATTTGCCTTTTTATATTTGGCCGAGTAAAAAAGGTAATAAAATTTAGGAGTAAAAACGGTAAGAGCAGTAGATTTCATAGGCAAGTCATAATTCTGTTTTCTTGCGTGACTGTATTGCCAGCAGTATGCGTTTTCATTTTTGCATTACTATTTTTTAATATAGGCATAGAAAACTTGTTTAAGACCCCGATAAAGAATGTGATTGACAATGCCGAGCAAGTAGCCTCCATCTACGTAGATGACATGGCATTTAATATGAAGCGTTTTGTCAATGGGATAAAAGAACCAATCAAGGAATGTATAAATGGTGTTTCAATTGACGCCATTGGAATGAGTAAAATTCTTGAAGATGAAACTTCGACGTTAAAAGTTGATGCTATGGTCTTTCAGGTAATCGATAGAAACAATATTAGTATAATCGCGCGAAATCCGTTTTCATTATCGCTACAATTTGAGGAATTACCGAGGGACATCACATGTCTTGACGTCGATGAGGTTATTTCGTGGGAATCTGGCGATTCTATTTTATCAATGGCGGTGATAAGTAGTGACCTAGGTATATATCTGATGGCATCGATAACGGTGGATAAAATCATTATGGATCATAAACGTAACATCAAAACGGCCATTATGGAGTACGCTAATTTATCAACTCAGCGAAGTGGCTTGAAATTTTCGTTTATGACGCTTTTTTCAGCGATAACAGCATTTCTGTTTCTCACTTCAATTTTCATCGGAATTCTTTTTGCAAATTGGATATTGAAGCCGATTAATAAGCTGATTATCGCGACCAAGAATGTTACATCGGGAAATTACGATACTCCGATAAAGAATTGGAACTTTAAAAATGAGTGGGATGTCTTGATAGTGACATTTAATGATATGATGTCAAAATTAAAGCAGCAGAAACAGCAATTAATCATCTCCAACAAACAAAATGCTTGGAGAGACATTGCTAGGAAGATTGCGCATGAAATCAAAAATCCGTTGACACCGATTCAACTTTCGGCTGAACGCTTAAAAAGTAAGTTTCGTGATGAAATTAGCACAAACCCGGCTGTATTCGATACGTATATAGATACCATTATAAGGCAGGTGAATTGTATCGGAAATTTGGTAAATGAGTTTTCGAATTTTGCGCGGATGCCTGCTCCAAATATCAGGAAAGTGGACATAGTGAAGCTCCTAAAAGAAGCGGTACTTATACAAGTCAATGCTAATAGTAATGTAAAGTTTCACCAAAACTACGCAGTAGATGAATATTTTTGTGATATAGACTCAGCTCAGATAAATCAGGTTTTGATGAATCTTTTACAAAATGCTGTAAATTCGCTTGCAGAAAGCATGGTGAGTAGATCAAAAAGAGTTGTTGGAAATGTACTGGTTACTTTCAATGTGATTGATGAGGAAATGTATATAACAGTTGAGGATGATGGACCAGGGTTCTCGGAGATTGCCGTTGAAAAAGCTCTTGATCCGTATTATACAACAAGGGAAAATGGCACTGGCTTAGGCTTAGCGATTGTTCATAAGATAGTGACAGAGCATTTTGGAAAAATAATGCTTGAAAAATCTACTGTTCTTTGTGGGGCTAAAGTTTCCGTCGCAGTACCGTCTATTTATCGTGTAAATAAGGAGTAAACATGGGATTTAATATTCTTGTGGTTGATGATGAAAATGATATAAGGGAACTCGTATCTGGAATCTTAGAGGATAATGGATATGACGTTGATGTTGCAAAAAATTACACTGAAGCTGTTGAATCACTCAAAAGAAAAAGGCCAAATTTAGTAATTTTGGATGTTTGGCTAGGAGATAGCGATAGAGATGGACTCCGCCTGCTAGAATTTATAAAAAAAGATTATGACTATGTTCCTGTTGTTATGATGAGCGGGCACGGAACGATTGAAACGGCTGTTTCGGCTATTAGGCATGGTGCATACGATTTTATGGAAAAGCCATTCAATTCAAATAGACTACTAACTTCTGTTGAAAAAGCGATAGAAAATTCGAAATTGCAAATGGAAAATGATGAATTAAAAATTAAGGCCAAAATTCCAAGTGAAATCTTGGGTAGGTCTCAAAATGTCATAAATATAAGACAAGCAATCGAAAAAATAGCGCCCCTTGGGGGAAGGTGCATAATAATTGGGGCAGTTGGATCCGATAAAGAGATAATTGCAAAAGAAATACATAGATTATCAGCTAGAGCTAAAAATGCATTTGGGACACTTAGTTGCAGATCGTATGGAGTACGCCAACTTGAGGAAGAATTATTCGGTACCGAAGTGTTAACTGAAAGTACAACCCTGATAAAGCGTGGATTATTAGAAAAAATTAATGGAGGAACGTTATTTATTGAAGATTTGTCTTCAACTTCACTTGAATTTCAACAAAAATTCCTCAAAATTTTGAAGGATGATTATTTTGTTAGGATTGGCTCAAAAGAAAAAATCGATGTGAATATTAGGGTAATTGCCGGATTTTCACAGGATATAAACAAACTCACTAAAGCAGGAAAATTCAGTGATGAATTGTATTGTAGGCTAAACGCGAACGTGATAAAGGTTTCCCCTTTAAAGGCACGGAGAGAAGATATAGCCTACCTGTTGGACTACTTTATGGAAAAAGCCGCAAAGGCGCTTAACATGCAACCAAAAAAATTTTCCAGTGATGCACTTGGGGTTTTGAACTCCTACCCATGGCCAGGGGACGTCATGCAAATGAAAAACATGGTTGATTGGATTTTAACTGTTGCCATTTCCGAAAGTGAAGAAGGCAACATCGTGACGTTAAGCGATTTACCGAGGGAAATTACAGAAGGGAAATCTACGGTACAAAATATGCAATTTATATCAACTGTTTCGGAATTATCAATAAGAGAAGCAAGAGAAGCCTTTGAAAAAGAGTATTTTTTGGAACAGTTGAAGAGGTTTTCAGGCAACATATCATTGACTGCAAAGTTTGTCGGTATGGAGAGATCAGCTCTTCACAGAAAATTAAAATCACTAGATATAGTGGATTTAAAGTCATTCAAATGCGGAGAGAGTGAGTGAAACTAATTATTACCGGCGTGAAACAACAACATATCTCTTTCACTTAAATTTGGCTTTGAATGCATGTTTTGTGTCGATTGGAATATTCTTATTTTTTAGAATAAACTTTCGAAAAAATCGTAGAATTACCTTAAAATGTGTGAAGTGCATGACGTGGTGATTTTAACAAAAGGCGATATAAATAGCTTATCGTTACGATACGGAGTATCCACCAGAGACGCCCTTTTACTACTTTCCGCAGTTTTGAAAGAAACTTATGATGCGTTGTTTTTCAAGCAATACATCAATCTTTCAGAAGCAGATCTTGAAGTCTGGAAGTCATATCTGAAGCGACGTGGCGGTGAGGAACCAATAGCAAAGATCGTGCAAAAGAAGGAATTTTACGGCATTGAATATAAGACGAATCGGCACACCATGGATCCCCGTCCGGAAACAGAACTAATTATAGATCTATTCAAAAAATATTATAAAAATTTTGAGAGTGATTTATCGATTCTTGACCTCGGGAGCGGAACTGGCTGTCTCGGCCTCACGGTATTGAGTATCTATAAAAATGCGAATTGTGAATTTGTTGACATAAGTGAGGAAGCGCTGAATATTACACATGAAAATGCAATAAATTTAAATCTACTTGATCGGTGTGCATTCACTATCAGCGATTGGTTCAGCAATGTTAAAGGATGTTATGATGTCATCATTTCAAATCCACCGTATGTATCTATGAAATTTAAACTCGATAGGGCAACGTTGTTCGATCCGAAAAATTCCATATACGCGAAAAACGACGGAATGGAGTCATATGAAAAAATCTTGCCAAATGCTCCGGCGTTCTTGAATAAAAATGGAAAATTGATCATTGAAATCGGATTTGATCAAAAAGAAAAAATAGCACGCTTGCAAACACAATTGAGTTTAGTTGAAATTGTAAAGGATATGTCAGGAATATACAGAACATGCGTATTCGAAAATGTTTAGACTTGCGAATTGCCATTGCTCTGTAAAATTCACTCGTAAGTTGAAAAATGGTGAAGTTGCGAGGATTTAGTTATACCAAATGAAATGTACTCACCAAGTAGCGCTTGTGTTGCTGATTTCATCAGCGTCGCTGGCCACAGGATTACGTCGAGTAAATAGAGTTAATTCAAAATCAAATTACCACTATTTACTCCACGGAATTGCGCTAATCCTGACTATTAGACGGCCACACACTAATTTTCACAAACAAATGTGCCAAATTGAGCACTAACCAGGAGTGAAAAATGTATTACTTGGATCTATGTCATATAACGCTTCAAAGACCCAAGTATCACTGCCCCATCAATCATCAAAATTAAAATCGACTCCCAGTTTTTGTTGCCAAGTACGCAATTCTGCCTCCGCACCATTTATCAAATCATAAAAATTGACGGCCTCTGATTTCTGTTGCAGAGCAAGCAATTCCGATTCTGCCTCCGTACCACAGAAAACCATTTCTGATACATTGGATTTGAGAATCGGTATAGAGTCATGTGAGAGTGCATTGCTTTCACGCTCAGAAAATAGCGACTTGCCATTGGTAGCTGTCAAAGGTGGTGCTGGTTGCGTCCTAGGATTTTTTCCATGTGGAAATGAGCCTGAACCGGGGCCGTTTAGCTCGTATGCTTGTCCCGCAACAGTAATTGGGAGTCCGGCATCATCACCATCTTCTTCTTCTGATGGAGCAAATGGAACATCAGGAATGACACTTGACATACTGTCTCCATTCCTAGCGCCATCGAAAATTGATTGATCAATATTTTCCATACATTCTAATTGGCTGAAATTGAGTTCTACCAGTAGTAGCCCAGCTGAACATACTAAAAACTTTTTTGAAAAATTCATGAGAATAATCCGCGTTGTGTTACACCTGATTGAACCCTATCAACAAAAAGTTAAAATTTTATTAATTTTTGGAAAAAATATAAGCGCTTACCTTAATCGCCAGTATGAGTTAAAACCAAGGTGAGTGTTGATGATCTTTTTTTTTTTTTTTGAGTGGGGAGGGGGGGGGTAACTTGCTGATCAAAGACGAGCGTTGTAAAAGGAATGGACTTAAAAACTGCTGAACATCCTTTGATACAGTCATCTCCTGATTACCTGCACGTTGTATATTCATTACCACTTGAAAGGGAAGGCATCGATTTTGTTCGGTGAAAAATCTGATGTATTTCGTGGAATTATACTTTGTTCGATTGAAGGGGCTAAGATACTAATTTGCAGAACTCCACAGTAAAGATAAAATGTTCCTCAAAATCTTTTTAAATATCCAAATTGTGAATACTTATATTTACCAACAAAGATGTTTTACTTTTATTATGACAGTAGTCGGCAAAACGTATTATTACACAATTGGTTTTGATAGAATGCCTTACATTTACTTCGAGTTCATGTTACAATGCCGGCAGGGTTGTCACCATTCTTATCAGCAATGAAAGCGCACACGTGTTAGTAAAAAAAATTGCAGTACTGGTTGGAGGCTGGTCTTCAGAGAGGACAATTTCTCTTAATTCAGGACAAAATGTCATTCTCTCCCTCGAAAAGATTGGATTTGAAGTTCAGGCAATTGACGTAAAAAAAGACCTGCGATATATGACTGAAAAATTATACGAATTCAATCCTGATTTTGTCTTCAACATGTTACATGGATGTGGTGGAGAAGACGGTGTCATTCAAGGAGTTTTAGAGTTATTCGGAGTACCGTATAGCAATAGCGAAGTGTTGGGTTCAGCAATCGCGTTTAACAAGGCTATATGCAAAAAAATCGTTGACTCGGTTGGTGTTAGGATTATAGATGGATCAAACATATCAAGCAAAGAAATAACTCATATCAACTCTATTGGTGGCATCACAATCGAGTATCCGTTTGTTGTAAAGCCCTCTACTAACGGTTCAAGCATCGGAGTATTTCTAATTTTTAATAATGTTGATTTAAAGCATTTAAAGAATACAGAATGGAACTTTGGCCATGAGGTTATCGTAGAGAAATATATTGGCGGTCGTGAATTTACTGTTTTGGTTGTCGATGGAGAAGTAATCGGGGCTCTTGAAATAATCGCCAAAAATAAATTTTACGATTTCGAGAGCAAATATAAAATTGGAGGATCGGATCACATCTCGGCATATGATTTAGACTCATCAACAAGGCAGGAAATGTTTGA
>JAITDA010000041.1 GCA_031282805.1 Holosporales bacterium | reverse complement strand
AGCCAAAAGAAATATAAAATGCAGTAAGAAATAACAAAAACCTTATCTGATTGAAAGTTTCCCTACATAAATGGCAACAAACATTTGAAGATATGGCAAGGATTTCAAACGAAGCAAGAGAGCATAAACACTCCATTGTAATCATCCAAATAAGGTTTCCACAGAATATGCACCTTTGAAACATGAGAATAGATTAGAGAGTGCAGAACCTAATTTTGTATAAGTTATATTGGACAAACTGAAGTTACACCTATAAATCAATTTGATGAATAGAAGTTGTAAAAGTATCGCATTACTCTCTATAGCGAGATCAACTAATCCTCGTGTCATCTAACTCAGTTGTTACTAGAGATTAATGTCATCCTCTGGCAGATTTTTCAAATAATGATGTTCGCTCTCCGTTATTTATTACAGAGTGCTGAATTATTGAGATTTTCCTTGCAAATAAAATTGATTAAGGATAGTGGTAGTCCTGGAGTTTGCCAGTTACTGAAATATTTTCAATTTGAATTTAAAATGGTGCTCACAATGGTGTAGTTTCAGCCAGCCACTTCAAATAGTAATTGCTGTACTATTTTACGGATTAATTGTAATATCTTCGCTATGATTTGTCCGGTTCTGGTACCGTAAAATGTACCGTTTTAATTCCAGGAAATACGTACTTACTTCGATTTGCGTATTACTTTTGCTTGTCACACTAGTTTTGTGCGTTAATTTTTTGCGAAGTGATACGGCCTCTGTGAAGAAAAATTTTGATGGATTGAGATTGGCAGTACTAGATGGTGAAAGACTGAAGGCTGAGGCGATCTGCTTCAAGTCACATGAGAAGATAGCTCAAATGGTTGCGGATGTTTTGTCAAAGGTCAAAGAGTCGGAATCACAGATAAAAGAAGAATATGAAAAAATAAAGAGTAGTAAGAAGTTGACACAAGAGCAAAAACTTAGCGAAACTGCAAAAATAGAAGCAAAATGGAATACAGTTTTCACGAGATATAATGCTGAAATACAATCCATTCGTAATAAGGATTTACTGCTTTCGGAGCACATACAGAGGAAGCTTACCAGTATCATAGATGCGATTACACGGTCGGCAAAATTAGATGTTGTGGTAAACAAAGGAAATCGCGATATTATCTTAGTTTTTCATAATTCTAAAGACATCGATATAACTGATTTAGTTATCTGTAGGTTGAACAAAGAAGTACCAAGTGTGGATATAGGTGGAATAAAAGATGATTGACGGTAGATTTTTTGGTAAAAAAAGCTCCATAACAATGAAAAGGATCTGTGAGATTTTGAAGATCGAAGTACCAAGACATTGTCCTCCGACGAAAAAAATATCAAATATAGCGAGAATGAACGATGCCTCTGCAAACGATATAACTTTTTTTCACAATGCGAAATACATTAAAGGTCTTGAAGGAACAAATGCATTTGCCTGTCTTATATCCGAAAAACACGTTAATTCTGTTCCAAAGGCAACAATTCCGTTAATTGTGCGTGATCCATATCTCTCATATGCCATTCTACTCAAGGAGTTTTATTTTATAAAGAACACTAATATCCGTCACTCTATATCGAAAAAAGCTTCTATTGCCAAAACCGCTATAATTGAAGATGGTTGTCACGTTTCCGATTTCTCTGTTATTTCTGATGATGTGGTTATTCGTGGGGGGACGTTTATTGGCGAACATGTAACCGTACTGAATGGCGTTCAAATTGGAGAAAATTCGTATATTGAATCACATGTCACAATTGGTTTTGCTTTAGTTGGAAAATCTGTTTACATCAAATCCGGAGCAAAAATTGGCCAACAGGGATTTGGTTTTCACGTCGGAGAAGCTGGAATTACTGATGTGTTACAGGTCGGAAGAGTGATCATTGGAGACGATGTCCAGATTGGTGCTAATTGCACAATAGATAGGGGGAGCATCGGTGACACAAGAATTGGAAATAACGTTAGATTAGATAATTTAATACACATTGCTCATAATGTTGAAATTGGCGATTATTGCGTGATTGCTGCACAAACTGGTATTGCTGGGAGTACGAAAATAGGCAATAGATGTTTTTTGGGCGGGCAAGTGGGAATTGCCGGCCATATATTGATCGGTGATGATGTCAATATCGCTGCACAGTCAGGCATTATGCAAAACATTCCGTTAAAAGGTAAGGTTGCCGGAACTCCCGCTATCAATGTCACCAATTGGCATAGGCAAACAATCGCAGTGAGAAAATTGGCGGAAAAAAGAAAATCCTCTGAATTACAAAATTTCTTAATGAAATTGAAAAAATTCTTTCACGGTACTTTACGCGTATTTTTGAAAATTCCAAAAGAGCCTTAAGGCCTTCTGATAACGGATACACGCACCGGGCACACTATACGGATTCCTATATGTTACAATCAGGAGGAGCTTGTATGTCTCCTTCGTTACTTCCAATGGTCGAAGAGATGAAACGGGAAAGCTTATACTTTAGCTAGTTCACTTATCTGTTCATCACAATGTTGGATCACGGCCACATGTCTCCAAGAAAAGTGGAGCGCAGGCAAACTCGATTATCAATAGACTTGAAAATGAAATAAAGATATGATGACTACCTCGATGGTCCACTTATTTATGAGCTCATCATCCACTATCGTCAAATGAGCGTGACTTGTCACAATTTTCATGAGCGTCTTCGTTAAGCACAAGTAACTTCTTATGAGCGGTTGCCACGATATTGGTAAACACTATTGTATGGTGATCTTGAAGTTTTTGGCAATTTTGTTCCTTAGTTCTGCAGATTTTTTCTTCAGTACCTCTATCTCATTTTGTATCTCGTATCACTTCTTTTTTTAGTGCTCAAAATACTTTCTGTATTGCTGTTTTAGTTAGTCATATCGATCTTCAAAAGCATCCAACTTATTTCCTAGAGCAACAGTTTGACAAGGTTTAGCCGCTATGCTATCGCATTTTTGATTCTTTCGAAGTATTGCTATAAATTCCTTTTTTATTCCTCGCAATATGTTCTTAAGTATTTCGGATGGTGTAATCGAGGCATATTGTATACATTGCGAGTTGATGTGTTTGGGCAAAATTTAACGAGTCTTCTATCTAGCACTGTCTAAATGCAATTCAGATATCTTCTGATGCCATACACCATTACCAATAGTCGCAGTTCCTATTTCTGACATCGTTCTGTTTAGCCCACATCATTATTAGAAGGCGCACTCGCCTGACCTAAAAAAAATACCTTTTGTTACACTCAGCCCCCATACTAGCTAAGTATTTTAATATTTTATCTGAAAAGCAAAATCGCTGGTGATACCACTAAACCTCATTTTTATCCATCTCAACAAACATTCTATTGAATTAAAATCAGAATTATACGGAGACAAATGCAATAATGTATATCCTTTTGCTTTTACTGATTGTTTACTTTTTTTGTAAACGTCATCCGATACTTAAACGTAAGTTGAACTCTGGTGAGTTAAGTAATTGAGTTAATAGTTGGAATATTTTGTTTTTTCCGAAATTTCCATGTTTTTTGGAGAGTCATAACATTTGGTACTACGATCTCCTTCAGTTTGATTCCCCGTAACGTGCACAAATACTTCTGCTTCCCATTTATAAAATCACTCTTGAACTAAGAAGCTAACCTCAAAACACTGCATCTTTCTCCTTTTCATATATCGATGTACACATTATCACTGTTACACCATATGCTTATGGCAAATTCAAACTCCATTGTTCGTTGTGTGATACTGAAGTTTCGTGGTAGAATTGTAAGGTGCTGTTCGGATATTTACGAAAATGATACGTGTGTCTCCGCTTGCAAAGAAAAGTGTTGAGGTATGGCAGGACGTTAATGCAAAACCTTACATCCAAGTTGAAAATATCACGAAGTCATACGGTAACGTTGTACCATTGAGGGATATCTCCTTATCGATTTACCAAGGGGAGTTCTTTTCACTTCTTGGGAGATCTGGCTGTGGCAAGACAACATTGTTACGAATGTTGGCAGGGTTTGAGAACCCAACATCAGGGAGAGTACTGATTGATGGAATAGATGTTACAAACTGGCCTGTTTATAAGAGGCCAATCAACATGATGTTTCAATCTTACGCACTTTTTCCGCACATGACCGTTTTTCAAAACATTGCGTTTGGATTGAAGCAAAATGGATTTAGCAAAGCTGAAATAAACGATAAAGTAAAGGAAGCGTTGAGTTTGGTTCAGCTCGATGGATATGAGGAAAGACGACCTGATCAACTTTCTGGCGGACAAAGACAACGTGTTGCGTTGGCGCGGAGTTTGGCCAAGAGACCAAAATTATTACTTTTGGATGAACCTCTTGCCGCTCTTGACAAAACACTTCGTGAACAAACTCAATTTGAGTTGGTCAATATCCAAGAAAAAGTAGGAATCACGTTTATTCTCGTTACGCATGACCAGGAAGAAGCCATGACGATGTCTACTCGTATAGCCGTTATGGATGAAGGAAAGATTCGACAAATTGGAGCTCCTCACGATATCTATGAATTTCCAAACTCGAAGTACGTCGCAAAGTTTATCGGAAGCATAAATCTATTTGAAGGGGTCGTTGTTGAACAGGAGCTTGATCACGTTTTAATCAAATCTCAGGAAATAGATTGTATCTGCCACGCTACACACACCGGGGCTATTCCAGCTGGGGCAAATGTGACATTGGCCATAAGACCAGAAAAAATTATGGTATCAACGTTAAAGCCAACACATGAAAAGAACTGGACCATTGGGATCATAAAGGAAATAGCTTATTTAGGCGACATATCAATTTACTACGTTCAACTAGCATCTGGCAAAATCGTGATGGCAACGCTTCCAAATCTACTTAGATTGTCCGAAAGAAATTTTCAATGGGATGACACAATATACTTGTTTTGGCGTTCCGAGAATAGCTTGGTTTTAACCTCATGAAATTATTAAGGGTATTTTCCGATAGGCTGTTTGCCAAAAGGAAAGGAAGCCTATTGAAATCAAAGGATGTAACGGAGAAAGAGCATGGATTATACCTAGCGCTGATTCCAATTTTATGGATGATTATGTTTTTTGTAATCCCAGTACTGATTATTTTTAAAATAAGCTTTTCCACGGCAATATTTAATATGCCGCCTTTTTCAGAAATTTTTTCTAGCACTGCAGATTATCTATTGGAAATTAAGATCAATTTTAAAAATTATATTGCAGCTGTACGGAATCAGTATTATCTGGAAGCCTTTGTAAATTCCATTAAACTTTCGACATTGGCAACTGCAGCATGTCTCTTTCTGGGATTTGCAATGGCATATGGAATACACAACGCCAAAGAAAAGACAGCCTCAACATTATTACTGTTTGTCTCTTTGTCTTTTTGGACTTCGTT
>JAITDA010000011.1 GCA_031282805.1 Holosporales bacterium | reverse complement strand
ATGCCTGTTCTTGTTCAGGAAGCAAAAAAGAAAAGACCGTACAAAAAACCTGTAAAAAAGAAAGTTGTCAAAAAATCTAAGCCGCCAATAGTAGTATCATCGGCGGCTCTACATTTTGCTGACGAGTTTGTAACATTTGTGTTATCGTTGCCGTCTGATAAGAACAAACGACGCAGACCACAGCGTAATGTGTGGGGTGAACAACTCCAAAAGTTTATCGATACATCTGATTATGGTTTTATTCAAATTCACGCGGTTTTTATCTGGTACACTCTACACCACCAAGAAATATGGAGAATTGAATCTCCGAACTCTTTTATAAAACATTTTCCATCGTTACTGAAACGATACAAACGTTCTATCAATCCTTATTCATCGCAACAGTTACAACCTCTCATGGACAGTTTAATGCGGTTACAGTGGGATTGTTGTGATGATGAATTAGAGTGTGTGGTTGGTCGTTCTTTGGGGATGGTGAAACAATTACGACGTGTAATCAATAAATTGCTAAAAAAGAAATATTGTTTTATTCTGAACAGTCAAATTAGTGATGAATTTGATTTTGTTCGATCTCATTTTGAGAATTGGTTTTGGAAACAAATAAATACAGAGAATATTCGATTTGCGGAAATCACGAAAAAGAAAATATTAAAGATGGTTTTTCGATGGTTAAAATTATATGGTGTAGATAATAGTGTAGTGAATGAGATTATTCACACATTGGATTGTTTGAATGAAGTTAGTTTTGACTTAGAGATTTCGTAATATAGAAAGGATACGTCTGTTATGCTTAACAAATCGTATTTAGAACTTAAATCACACTTCACCTATAAATTATCTGGAATTGAACATAAGGAAGAACGTACATTAGATAATTTCAATGCAATAAAATCGGCATTACTTGTTAATAAGAAGTTAGGTGTATGGAAAGATGACGTTTGTCTTGGATTTCCAATACATGATGTTGAATATGTTCCTAATGGTAGTGGTGGTTCTATTTGTGTTTATATTTCAAATAAAAGAATTCCTCTTCCTGCCGGTGTGT
The DNA here is from genome assembly GCA_031282805.1 of Holosporales bacterium. GTDB lineage: Bacteria > Pseudomonadota > Alphaproteobacteria > RUG11792 > RUG11792 > JAITDA01. The sequence goes on along the minus strand of JAITDA010000011.1, from coordinate 1,685 downwards.
CTATTTGGATGTTTGAATCGTTCAGAGTGAAGGTAAGGTCGTTTTACAAGACTGTGAAGTGTTTAACACATGTATGCACTATCTCTTGACAAGAGCAAATTGTAGTACGATTATTTAATTTTAACGGAGGAGAATTATGAGATTATTCAAATTTGAAAGACATGGCGATTATTTTTGTTTCGTGTTACTTTGGGCGCAGGACGCTACCAAACAAACTATTACGTTAAATCGAGATGCTGTTAGTGGTGTATCAATAGCTAATAGTAATGATACATATAATGTTTCGATTTTCTTAAAAGGCGTTTCAGATGAGATTGGTTTTAAGGCGGATCTGAAACAGTGTGAGACTATGCACAAGACAATGTTTGATTTTGATTTATGCTTATAGTAAATGAAAAATTTGTTATTGGACGTTACGTTACTAATGACGTTCATTGTGATAGTATCGACATGCTTGTAATGGGTAAGTTGTTTCGGTCAACGCTCATTAAAATCGATACCGAAATTGTCATTCCCGCCAATGAGAATGGTATCAAACTCATGTTGGATGCCATTAGGTATTATAAAAATATAGACATAGTGCGTTTTGAAATGTATATCGATGTTCACAAAGTATTAAATCATACAGAATTCGAGATGCGCAAAAGTCCCGATTCAAAAACTGTCGGCATGGGCATTGTGTCGGGAACAGGTCGTTGTGAAGATGCTTCTATGAACTATGACGATTTTCATAGTTTCGTAAAAAAGAGATTTTTAGGTTGCGGAGAATAGTTTTTTACCTCTCTAAATAATTAGGAATAAATTTTTTGTTTTCTTTATTTTTGGTGGTATAGTATAGATGTAAGGAACAAAACCTTTTACAAAAATTAACCCTTTTATAGAAAAATGCAAAAATTGCCAGTTTATGAAGTTAACGGCTTTGATGGCGTGGATACAGATCATACTCTTTATGTTTTTCGCGTTGGTGTAACCTTAACACACCCCTTGCAGATAGAGTCTGTTGAATGCATTGGCTATTTGGACATTCCAGACGAGTACAGTGTAACTTTCACTAAGGATGACACTTGTTTGGAGTTGCTGCATAAAAGAAGCGGACGCCAAGATTCGATTAAGGCTGGAGATTTCAGGCAGTCTGACATTCGTTATAAAAATTTCGGTTATTATCCTGTTGGTGTTTTTCATTCTTTTTAATGAACTGTAAGTGTACTATGTCGAGTAATGAATATGTGTCAAGTAATAGCGATAAAAGTAAATTTATCAGACTTGAATATCGACGGCTTAAAATTGGCAGTAACGTATCAGTGCCGTTGAACGAGATGCGTCAAGAGTTCGAGATACCTGATGATGTAGCGTTAGTGAATGCTGTGTTGATGGAAGAAAGCGGAATATGTATAGGCGATAAATATTCCTTTATTATCTATTTGCATGTGATTGGAAGTAGAGAAAGTATTCTTCAATGGGAAGATCGTGTGTTTATAGATTGTGATCGTGAATTTTTTCGATTATCTTTGACACAAGTTGGTGGTGAATGTGCCTTTAAAAGATTTTCAGATATTGAATTGTAATTTGATTTTATTATTTTTGTAATTTTTTGGTTTAGGAGGTGTTAAATGAATTTTTCGGATACATTTTATTGGTCGCCTAACTGCACAGGAAATCGTTGTTTCTTGGTGGATAAAGAATCG
>JAITDA010000081.1 GCA_031282805.1 Holosporales bacterium | reverse complement strand
TATAAAAAAAGGCAAGTTTAAACAAAATTGTCATGTAGCATCCATTTTGTGACAATATGATTGCTATCATAACACCTTGTGCATGTTGAAAAAGCCACCACATTTCATAGTTACGCAACCAAATTTTGTTAAAAAAGAATTTTTTCAACAAAAAACTCTCATTATGAGAGAACAAATTTTTTGTACATAACCTTTGGAAAAAATATTACATGTATTGAATACACGGCTGTGAAGCAAATAAATGTTTATTTACACCATGATAACCGTTTGTATACGTGTCAATCATGGAAAATGGGACCATTTTTAGTTAAAAATTGGATGTATTACTTCCGTTTTCTCACGATAGAAGACTGGGATATTAATTCCAAATGATGCGAAAAACAATGCTCCAATAATGACCAAAAACACCATTGAAACCCAAATTAATTTTATCATCATAATTTGATGTTACTCCTTATTTTGCCGATCACTTGCACTTTATTTTCAGAAAATAACAGCTCTAAAATAAAATTTGAAATTACGGAAAAAATGCGTTCCTGCATTTGGACTAGTTCATCGGTATAAAATGGTGATAAAACATAATCTGCAACTTTGTCTTTTGAGGTCGGGCGACCGACTCCTATTTTAATGCGCCAATATTCTTTTCCAATAGTGTTGTCTATACTGCGAATTCCATTGTGCCCACCAGAACTTCCAGAAATTTTAATTTTGACGTCGAATGGCTCTAAGTCGATATCGTCGTGGATTACAAATACATTTTGTGTAGAGATTTGAAAAAAAGATACCATCTGGGAGACAGCTTTCCCAGATAAGTTCATGTATGTCTGTGGCTTTTGAATAAACACCTTCTGTCTGCAATCGAATACCTTACTGCAATACAAGGAATCGAACCTCGATACGAACGCTGAAAAACTAAAACAATGTGACAAATAGTCAGCAAGCATAAACCCGACATTATGCCTCGTATACGCATAACTTAATCCTGGATTTCCAAGGCCAACGAGTAGAAACATTGGTTACGAAGATGCTTCTTCCGATTTTTCCTTATTGTCTTCCGTTGCTTCAACTGCCTTGCTATCATCATCTGCTTGAGCAGTTCTTGCAGCTACGAGCGTCGCGAGAATCGAGTCTTTTTCCGGGCTAACCGCAACGACACCATCTGGCAGTTTTATGGATTCTAACAGGAAACTGTCACCAACCTCCTTACCTGTCATATCAACAATTATCTTTTCTGGAATGGCCAATGGTGAACAGAAACAATTGAGCTTGTGCACAACTACGTTTATCACTCCACCTTTCTTTATACCAGGACACTTGTCTTCATTGACGAACTCGATGGCTATACCAATCTTAACTTTTGAATCCTTGGATATCCTTTGAAAATCGATATGGAGTGGTTTCTCTGTTACAGGATGAAAAACAACCTCTTTCGGTAATAGTCGCTCAATGGATGACCCAATTTTTGTTTCTATAACGTATCCAAGGAAAGAAGCTGTATAGCACACTGCTGAAAGTTCCTTTTCGCCAACAGAAACCGGAACTGGAATTTTACCCTCTCCATAGATCACTCCAGGAACCAAACCACGATGGCGCAACCTTCTTGTCTCCCGTTTCCCGGAAGTTTTTCGCACTACAATCTCCAAACTTGGGAACATCTTCACACTACATGAATAAAACCACGATACAGCCATAGCCTACACACTTTCTTACGAAAAGTAAAGACCATCCACCATCCACATCGCAGGAAAGATATGGGTTACTGAGGAACGTTTCTAGAAATAGGCGGAAAGTTGTGAAAAATTTGCTCATTTGAGCACTTTGATATAGAAGAAAAACAAGATTATGCTTTGCTGATGGCCACTCAAAGGATTGTTGAAGTAAAGCGTAACACTTTTTGATATTTGTAGATGTCATGGCAAGAGATGGAGGAAAACGGTGTAGAAGACTTTATGTATTTTGGTTATTAAAGATGAAATGTATGCTAATTGTTTCAATATTGGCATACATCCAGATGGCCGGAAAGCGCAATGGTTTGTTGATCCTAGTGAATATGATCATGTGCACAGGGCTTTCTACAAAGTGTAGTTCTATAAGTCAAAGAACCGTGTGAATTGTATAAAAAATTTCTGATTATTCGGCAAGGCATTGCAAAATGTCGGTAAACGCACAGCGGAAAATTCCGTCCTGTTTTTCAAATTTTGTCAATAAAAAATGAAACTCCATATTTGAAGGAAGAAATATTGATGAAAGTTGGAGATTATTTTCAATTATGAAAAATCACACTTTTACCGTAAACTTGCGTTTGGTTTAGCCATATTACATACGCTCATAATTTATTCATAGCCGTGTATTTCGCAGTGCATCAGCGTCACAGTAATGACACATTTTACTTAGTAATATCTGCAATTGTGACAAACAATCGGTAGTATAATGTTCAGTGTGTATTATCAAAAATTTTTTCATTGTGTAATTCCTTTAAAAACAACCTACATCCCGTAGCACGTACAGAATTTATCAAAATTAAAAAGTAAAAATTTTGTTTTTAATGTAGACTTGTGTTGATGGTAGCAAAATCAATTCCATAGTGAATTTTAGTAATTTCTTTTCTGCAGCGGCAACAAAAGAGGATAATCTCACGGTAATGTGGATTTGCTGGATGCATTTCATTTGGGGAATCGCATCATCAATGATTTTTTCACTACTACCAATATTTATAGTCAATGAGCTTGGTGGAAACAGCAAGTCATTCGGGCTTCTTGAGGGATCCGTCGTCTTCCTCTCTTTTATGACGAAATGTTGTACTGGATTCATAATGGATATCTTCAAAAAGAAGTTGCCGATCTTTAAAGTTGGAGCCATTTTAACTGCAATTGGAAAACTGCTTTTTGCCTGTGCACCGAATATGTTCATTGTTTTTGTGGCAAAGTCCATAGATAAATTCGCAAAGGGACTTCGCCAGGCGCCATCAGATGCTATCTTGGCAGAATTGGCTATTAAAAAGGGGTTTACCTATTCTTTTCGCCACATGATGAACATTTCAGGATTCTTCACAGGCTCTATAATAATTTCGATAATAATGCATTTTAGTGGTCAAAATTTCAGATTAATTTTCTCTGTATCTGTAGTTCCAACCCTTATCGCAATCTATATCCTGAAAACCAAAGTTAAATATAATGGTGATGTAACGTTCAATGTTCGTGAGTTACACAAATGGAAGATAAAGGATATTAAACTGATGTCGCGTGAATATTGGCATTTTATCGTGATTGTTTCTTTTTTGATGTTCAATAGGTTTAGTGAAGGATTTATCACACTACGTGCAAAAGAGGTTCTTCCGCAAGATATCACATATTTTCCACTATTCATGTCAGTTTACGAAGTATGTGCAATTTTAATCGCAATTCCAGCGGGAAGGCTGTCAGATAAGTTTGACGTGAGAAAAGTCTTGCTATTCGGGTTATCATGCCTATTTATTGCCGATATTTTCGGAATCATTGCTAACAACGCATTAGCAGTAATAGCCGTATACCTTTTTGCTGGAATGCATCTCGGTGCAACACATGGAATATTGGGATCAATTGTTGCAAAAATGGCCCCAAAACACTTGATTGGTACCGCCTTTGCATTTTTCTATTGCATTGAGGGGGTCCTCTTATTTTTCTCCAATAACCTCGCGGGACAATCATCAAAGATTGCGCAACTCGCCGGCCTACAGGAATCTGCTGGGCCTTTTTTTGTCGGTATCTTCGCCGCCTCATTTTCAATATTGTATCTCTGCATCTTAATTCGTAAGAAAATACACTTTTAACAAAGAGTGTTTCGTCGCAATGTGAACACTTGAAATTGGCAGACATTTCGTTTGTATTTGAGAAATTAAAACTACGCATTGTGGTTCGTGCAGTTTTTTGGCAAAAAATGCGGTATCCATCTCCACATCTTTTCACTAGAGCCTCGACTGTTAGCGGTTTAACCTGCAACTGTGTGGCTTTCTACCAGATCTTGTCCGAAGATTCCAGTCCGATTTTTGGACGCAGTAACCCAGCATCACCCATCGAGTGAAACACATTCACAGTCGCACAACAAACCACTAAACACTTCCGCAGCATAAAAACACCTCTCTGGGTTTCAATGTGCCGAATATTAAATTTGCCGGATATTAAATTTGCATTTTATATACCTGCTTCAATCACATGATGCATCGCACCTAATCTCCAAAACATTGACAACAATAGCCATAGGTACATTCCGTTGAAAATACAAACAGCTTCAAGTGGCCGTAGTATTTGAAGCTTTGCATATCATAAGGTGGGTGTTCTTGCTATTTAAATTCGTATGTTCTAGCATAAAGTCGTTTTGCTAACCGTTGTAACTACTGGATGTTAATCAAGATTTTAAAGTGCATCATATTCTCTTTGATGACCGGAATATTGGCATATTGTGTAGTACGTAATCAAAATACTTCCGTAATACCGAATGCTGAAAAGCATATTAAAAATGCTGCAAAGAGGATAAAATACAGGAAACGTCTGAATGGGGGAATACTGACATTGGTTGCAAGAAGCGCAGATGTTGGCATTGAAGGCAAAATCCTACTGACCGATGTCACCGCAACATTTGAAAAAAACAAAAAAATAATTACAATACGTTGCAAAGATTGTGATTTAAGACAGAAGAAACAAAAGGCCTACCTAAAAGGAAATGTGTGTATTAAAACAAATAATGCGGTTTGTTATACAGACTCAGCAATCGTAAATTTTGTTGAAAATTCGATTTCAGGAAAATCGAGAATGCATGGCGTACAGTCTGGCACAAAATTTACTTCAAAAGGTTTTTCGATGAAAGATGACGGAAAAATCAAATTGAATAAAGCTAAGATTGTAAAAAATAAAAAACAATGAAAATATCATTTTTCTGCAAAATTTTGTTTGAAAATATTTTTCACGAGTTAAGCAAAGTTGGTTTACTCTTTTTATTTCTGATCAATTTCCCAGCGTATTCGCTCGAGACAACTGCTGATGAAATATTGATGGATCCAGAAAAACATGTTTATACGTTGAATGGAAATGCAGTTGCAATATGGGATGAAAAGGAATTCAAAGCTGACACCATAGTTATTTATAAGAAAGAAGAAGAAAAGACGCCAACCAAAATAACGGCGGTTGGCAACGTTTCATATAATGAAAAGGGATTACATGTGACATCAAAGTATTGCGAAAGCGACATGCAGTTTGTAACTTTCACCGAAGAGGTGATTTTAAATAGCGATGAAATTGGGGTGATTAATGCCGACAAGGCAGTATACAACATCGCAACAAAAGAGGTGGACATTACGGCATCTAAAAAAGTAAAATTGCTTCTGGATCAAGAGCGGGAGAAGGCTTTTAGCAGGCAAAAAGGGAAATAGTGTTAAAAGTCAAAAATATAACAAAGGCGTTTAAAGACCGCATAGTTTTAAATCGTATCACAGCATTTTTTCCAGTTGGGCAGATCGTTGGAATTTTAGGGCCAAACGGCGCTGGAAAAACAACTCTTTTTTCTATTTTAGCCGGAATATCTCAGGCGGATTCAGGGACAATCGAGTTAAATGGCAAAGATATAACGAACCTTAAGGTTCATCGACGATCTAAGGCTGGAATTGTCTATCTGCCACAGGATGCCTCGATTTTCAGAGGGTTGTCAGTTGAAGATAATATTAGAGCAATCCTAGAAATAACATATTTTTCGAAAAATAAGGTCAAGTCCACGCTTGATGACCTGCTTGAAGCATTTTCACTTTCACATCTGCGCACAACGAAGGCGACACTTCTTTCCGGAGGAGAACGACGAAAGGTTGAAATAGCAAGAGCTTTAGCAACATCCCCAATGTTTCTAATGCTAGATGAACCGTTTTCGGGAATCGACCCGATATCCGTAAGTGAAATTATGGCAATAGTTAGAAATCTAAAAGACTCTGGAATTGGAATCATAATTACAGATCATAATGTCAGAGAAACGCTGCGAATCATGGATCAAGGATACATTCTTGTGAATGGGAAGATATTGATACATGGAACACCGCAAGACATCGTAAATGACGAAAATACAAGAAAACAATATCTCGGCGAAACATTTAGGGTATAACCGAAAATTAGCCATTGAAGTGAGCATTAATGGTGCTATGACACTTACACAAGTAGCAATTGCTGTTTGAATAATGATCAAATACTTCAGCAAAGCACAATTTTGTTTTGCTTTTGTTCGCTCAATCCGTTGAATCTCACGATGTCCATACTTACTGCGAGATGCTACTCAAATACCTGATACTTCACATGTTCAGAGTAAACGTTTCTGAAAAAGTTACTATAAGCTGTTTGTGAATTATCGTATAACACCAATTGGATAGAGAACTTTTGCAATCACACTAAAAAACATAAATAATTGGTGTTAAACTCAATCATGAAAGTCCCACTTTTTTAGTGGATTGAAGGTGGCTTTTACTTCCTTCTCCTGGACTGGTACTGAAACTGTATCCAATGCTCTTGGCATAGGTCAAAATTTCGTCCAAACACATTGTGTTTATGGAGTTTACGTGAAAAAGCATGATATCTTTTTTATTATTTCCAAAGGTTTTATCTAGTTGCGCCTTTGCATATTCGATATAATTACGGCGCGCTTTCAAGTCCCCCTTATACATCTTTGAGTTGTACCTCCAATCCATTGAATCAACGGTTATTCCAATCACTTCATACCCCCTTAATTCAAGAAAACTAGCTATGTCGTCTTTCACTTCTCCTTTTCCGTAATCAAGATATGGATACCTAAAATACGTCAATTTTTGATCAAATTCGTACAAAACATCTTTCAAAATCGGCTCCCCATTGATAATGTCAAGCTTATATTCAAATGGAGAAACATTGCTCAACACTGGGTGGGTATAAGTGTGATTTCCAACTTTATGACCGTTGCGTAACCACAATCTTAATGTAGCCTTTCCCTTCGTAATATCATTCATAATACGGCCGGTATTTGCAAAAACCATGGCCTTTGCATCGTGTTGTTTTAAAATTTCTATAATTTTTTCATTTATATCCCTTTGAATATTCGGGTTTCCCTCGAGCTGGCCTGGGAAATCATCAAATGTGAGTAGTAGTTTTGGATGACGCACCTTCTCCAACTTTGCACCAGTGGTACAACTAGATAAAAACAATGCAACGAAAAAAATTGATTTCCACTTCATGCTGCAAAGCTCTCAATTATGTATGTTGGATCTTGAGAGTATTTTACAAGACTTTTATGTGTCATTTTTTTCGCAATGTCTCCCTTCAATTTGACTATTTTTTCGCTTATTGTTAATTTATTGTCTATCGATTTTATGAACTCGCCTGTCACACCAGTAAGTGCCAGGGCAGTATCGAATTTTGCGATGTTTCCACCTAATATGTCGGTCCACAATGTATCTCCAACCATTATCGTTTTTTCGTCATCTGCTAAAAATTTCTTTGCAAATTCATAAATTAGGGGATACGGCTTTCCAAAGTACAAAACCCTTCCTCCCATCTGCTCGTAGAACTCACCAATTGCTCCCTGACACAAAATTGGTCTACTGGTGTTTCCGACAAATTCAAGGGTAAATATATCTGGGTTCGTTACAACTAGTGGCTTATTGTGTTTTAAACATTCACTCAACACATTAGCAATTTCATCAAATCCTTGGATCGTATCACATGGAATCGATGTTAACTCTTCAATTGCAATAGGTATTCCAGATTTCGTTTTTAAATTATCAATCGTATAAAACCCGCCGTTTCCGCTAATTGAACCACAGTAAACAAAATCCACTGACGTAATCGATGTGGACTCTCGTAGATTACAATTTGCAAGTACGACATTATTTCGGTTGAATATTTGAGCGTATGACTCCGCGCTTGGCAACAAATCGTGAAGCATATTTTTAAAAGCCTCACCGGAACTTATAAATTCATCGTAATGAATTTCACTCAACAATCCCTTCTTAGAGTACTTTTCTTTGCAAACTTCGCCACTCAGCGTTATGTTTGACAAAATTATTACTTTCTTTCCATTATTTTTTATTTTTTTCAGGAGTTCGAGAACTCCGCGATAAAAATCTCGCCCGTCATATAAAACCCCGTATACATCAACAAGACATGAATCGTAATTCTCAAATATAAATGAAAAATTATCGTAAACCATCCTGAAGTGGCATCAATTTATCGCATCATTCGTATTTTAACTTAAATCGCAACAAGATGCTTCGAAAATCCGTAAAATCAGTAAATTTTTGTTCTTATGTAGCGAAGTTTACCACCACGTAATTACTTCAGCATGCTAGCTCTCCGATGTGTAGAGATGTGATGCTTACAGCTTTTATGATCTCACCGGTTTTTAGTACCGGTTTATCGAAACTTTCAATACATTTGAGAACGTGCATACGAAAGGATGGTAAAAAATCAGAGAATGTAGTTAAGAAGTGAAAATACTATATTGAGAGCACGAGTGAACCAAGCAATGGCGCATGCTTTAAACACGAGTGAACCAAGCAATGGCGCATGCTTTAAAAAGGTAACGGAAAAGCTATGATGTAGAAGTTTTAAAATATTTCAATGAGAAAATCCATAGAGTGATGATTTTCGCCATGTATCGAAAAAAGTAAAAACCCTTTGTCTGGCAAAAAAAAATTTCAAATAGCCTTTAAATTTGTAACGCACACATCAACCAAATCAGTGTTTTTATCTGTATGAGGTGCTACAATGTACATAGCCACGGGAGATCTGGGTTGAAATCAACAATGACAGAGTTATCATTGAAGTTACTATCAGATTTAGTAAGTTTCAAAACAATTACTCCAGTTGGGGAAGACGCCATTGATTACTGTTCGAGTTTTTTGAAAAAACTTGGATTTGTTTGCAAAAAATTAAAATTCGAGAGAGTGTGCAATTTGTACGCAAAGTTCGGCCAATTCAGTGAGAATTTATGTTTTGCCGGACATGTGGATGTAGTGCCACCAATTGGTGACTGGGACACAAATCCCTTCACACTGATTCAAAAAAACGGAAAATTGTATGGGCGCGGAACGAATGACATGAAGGGGCCATTGGCTGCCTGTTTATCTGCGATCTACGATTTCATTTCGAATAATTCTCCACATATTTCGATTAGTGTACTCTTGACGAGTGATGAGGAAATAATGGGAAGTAACGGTACAAAGAGCGTTGTTGAGTACCTGAAAAGTACCGACGAAAAGATCGATTGTTGTGTATTATGCGAAAGTTGTTCACCCGGATTAGCAGGTGAATACATCAAGATTGGCTGTCGTGGGAGCCTTAATGTTAATCTAACTTCAAACGGCATTCAGTGTCACGTCGTCAACGGTCGTGAAATTGGAAATCATCTGCATAACTTCGTTAAAATTCTCACAACTTTGACGAGAGAGTCTCTTGATAGCAAGATTAGCGCTGTATTTCCACAATCTACCATCGAGTTGACATCGATAGATGTCGATAACAACGTACGTAACGTAATTCCTCCACTTGCAACAGCAAAACTGAATATAAGATTCAATGACAATTGGGATTTTGAAGGATTAGAAAGGTACCTACTAAGCATATTGCCGGACAACATAAAGGCTTCCTTCGAAAGATTTTCGCTCCCCTTTATTGGCGCATCGCAAAAATTTATTTCATTTCTCGCTGAATGCATTAGCGAGGCCATTAAAGTTACCTCAACGATTGGTACCCTTGGTGGAGCATCAGATGCAATTTTCCTAAAAGAGATAACTGACGTTGTCGAAATTGGTTCATCAGTGATTGGAGCTCACATATCAAATGAATACATTACAAACGATGACATTACAAAACTTGAAAAAATCTATCTTAAAATTATGAAGAATTTCAACAACAACTTCACAAAATAAAATTGTACCGCCCCTACGAAAAAAAAACCTTTGCATTTAGATTGACGAAAATGCATTTTGACTCGATACATGAGGAAACAGTAAGTGAAAGTTGCATTTTATGTCGAATTAAGAGGGTTCAGTCGTTTAGTAACGATCCTAGACATTTTATCTTTCCCCTTATCTTGGTGGATTTTTGTGTTTTGCCATCCAGTACACTCGACTCATTTGCGTTTCGCAAGATTTTTTCAATGAACATTTTTATAATTCTCGCTGGAATACGGCCACCGGTAGAATTAGATGTCATCCTTTTTTTACTGAAGTCATTGCCTATCCAAACACCGAATGCAATGCCCGCTTCTGGGACATCACGTGGATCATAAAATCCCATAAACCATGCATCAGAATCACCATTTGTTCCGGTTTTGCCATGAATGGACTGATTTACATTGGCCGCACGACCACTACCATCACTAATAACGGCCCTAAGCAATTTTCGACATAGAGCCAAAATTTCGTCATCTATAATTGAACTCGTTTTTTCTCGCTCCTTCTGATATAGCACTTTTCCAGATTTTGTTCTAATTTCCGTAACACAATATGCCCAAATTGGTTTCCCATCCATAAAGGATGTATAAGCAGCTGTTAAGTCCTTGAGTGTAACAGGAGTTGTGCCAAGAGCGACACTCATATCATGCCTAGAAACATCGTAAATTCCGCATTTCCGAGCAAATTCAGCTACTCTTTTTAGTCCAATCGATTGTGCAAGTCGAACACTAATAGAATTGACAGAATATTTGAATCCGTCAAGTATGGAAATCTTTCCTCTTGTTCGCCACTTATAGTTTCTAGGTTGCCAACCAGCTATCGTAATTGGTTCATCAGATATCATATCATCAAGTTGATACCCATATTCCAAAGCAGCTCCGTATATGAAAATTTTAAACGCTGAACCCGGCAATCTATTCGCTTGTGTTGCTCTGTTGAATTGCGTCGTAGAATACCCATTTCCACCGACCATAGCTTGTATCGCACCATTTCTGTCCATACAAATGAATGAAGCCTGTGAAAACCCGTAGTTTTTCCCCTCCGTTTTAACATAAAAATTCACGGATTCCTCCGCAGCAATTTGCTTTTGTTCATCAAACGTTGTGACAACTACGATATCGTCCTCAATTTCTCCAAGAATTTTTCTTGCCTGTTCGTAGGCATAATCGCAAAAATACAAACAATTTTGTCTTGAATTTGTATTTTCATGAAAAATCAATTGGGCTTGTTTTTTCTCTATTTCTAACGCGCTTTTAATATAGTTTTGCTCTTCCATAGCATTTAAAACAACCATAGCCCTCTCGTGTGCGTAATTTGGGTGACTCGATGGATTAAACTTTGTTGGCGCCTTCAGTAATCCCGCCAATATGGCCGCCTCGAAAATTGTTAGCTCTTTAGCTGGCTTGTTAAAATATTTTCTCGAAGCAGCGTCTATTCCATATGTACCCGCTCCAAAGTAAGCTCTATTCAAATACATCATCATAATGTCGGATTTTGAAAATCTATATTCAAGCCAAAATGCCAAAAGCAGTTCCCTTATCTTTCTGGAGATCGATCTGTCGCGATATGATACAAGTCCCTCTGCAATCAAAATATTTTTCGCTAGTTGTTGAGTGATCGTGGAACCACCTTGTACAACCTTGTGTGCAACATAATTTTGGTATATCGCTCTAACAAGCCCTATGAAATCCACTCCAAAATGGTAAAAAAACCTTTTATCCTCGATTGCTACGAACGCTACAGGAACGTATTTTGGTAGCTCAGGTACCTTCACCATATCTTCATAGAGATCTCCGTACGATCCTATTATTTTTCCGTCATATGTTTGAATTGTAACAGCGGGATTTCTCACGGCAGTCTGTAAATTTTTTAAATCAGGAAGTCCACTCGAAAAGTAGAGAAAAACCACGATGGCGGAAATAAGCCCACAAAATATCAGATAGACACAATATCTAAAAAATATCCTTAAAAATGACCTTTTTTTTCTGACTTTGCGATTGGCGCTAGTCCTTTTCCTCACCAACTGGATCTACCGAACAAACACCGGCAACTCATGGAGTTTAACAATCTGCCGAAATTAAAGCAATCCAATTTGGTATTTGAATTGGCACAGGCTCACATTCATAAAACAATATATTGAAACCCCGCTACTAAAGGAGCATTATTCTCACAACGCCTTATTATTTCCTTTTACATTTGTTCCTCTCCAGCAATACATTTTCCATCTTACGTCTTTCAGAGTAAATTCAAATCTTTTTCGTTTATCTATGTATTTACCTCCGACAATAAACCCTTTTAACTGCTTGAGAGATAGTGATTTTCTTGTTTGTTAACTGTGCTTGATGATTTTTTTTTTGAAAGTTTTGTTGTTTGACGAACTTTGTATATTCAATGATATCATGTGTTTGCTAGCACTTTTGTATTCCATTGAAATTTCACATTATGATTCTTTAGACAACTGAAAATCATGATGTTTCCAATTATCAAAATTTGCGGCGTGTTGGTGTTGTTTTTTTCCATTAAGTAATAGTGTTTTTACTAGAATATTGGATTGGAGGCCCAATAGCATCTACTAAAATTACTTCGTAGTCTTTTGCTAAACGACTCGCTTTTAGCGTCTCTACGCACCGAATTGTTTCATAAAAGTAGCTTCAACTTATTCCATAACTTTGATTTATATGAAAATAGAGGCCGCGCTCTCTGACGTATTCTAATGTCATCCAAAGTGTTGCTTCTACGAAAACCTTGTTAGAATGTTGTCTCCAATTGGAGGTTTCTGCTCTTTTGCTTCGTTTAAAACTTTTTTTCTAGGTTAGTTAAATGGTAAGGCTCTTCGTCAAACAAAGCTTTTTTTGCTTCATTTTTATTTCCTTTTGGCGATTTTTCTCAGAGTTTCCCTTGTTTACTAACTCTTGAAAAAAGGTTTATTGAATAACACTAAACGTAAGGTCTGTAAGCTATCATCGATAGACCTATTCAGATAGGTGTACATTCGACAATAGTGGAGTGACAAATTCAAATGTAATGACGTTAAAGCAGTTGTAATTTATTTCAGGTTTTTAATGGTTTTTGCGAGAGTATCATAACTTTCTTCTTCATTCTGCGTATCAAACGCATCACCGTGCGGATGTTCAGCATATCTTTCCAAATACGTCTTAGCACTTATACGATCGTCATTGATGTGTCTTAGACCATATATAAAATTCGCGATGGAGGAGGTATCTCTATCTGCCTCCTCTCGCATAAAGGCTTCAATTGCTTCAATGTCCTCGTTATCAGCCCATTTATTGATGTTTTCTTCTTCTTGACGTTGCAGAGCTTCCAGCAAAATTGATGCATTCATGTCATCTGAATCCGTTAAATCTACATTTATATATCGTTTAACAATTTCATTCATAGCAGATTTTGGACCGATTCCCGCGATAGAAGCTGGTGATTTAGCTATTAAACGAAGTATGCCAAACGGCAACTCTTTGACATCGGTTATATTCGAATCAGCCGCTGCGGCATTACCAGCCCTCGCGTCGATTTCATTTTGTGCTTCCACAGGAGACACGCCACATACCGATTCAGTCTCGGTCGCTATCAAATTCAAGATATCCGAGTGCAACTTTGACGCATGAACGTGTTTTGAAACAATGTCCCCGTTGGTATTGGTTTCTGTATCAGGTATACCTTCCTTATGTTTTGCGAAGTAGATTGCTACTCCACCAATTAAAAAAATAGTCACCACAAAAAAGCTGAGCTTCTTACCACGCATGAATGAAATTCTCATTTCCGTTCAAATTGAATTCAGACTATGATAAAAAGGTAAAAAAATGGTTAAGATCTTTGTAAAAATTATTATTTTATCGAGAAATTACAAAATGTACTACTGTAAGCAGGGTGACTTTTGCAATTTGATTAGAAATTACAAACAGAGTGTTTTCACACAACAAATATTAGATTACGACGTTTCAACATTGTACATGTCAAAATAAAACGTGTGAATTATGCCATTCAAATTCTGTAAAAATTATTACACGCATTTTTATATATCTTCAGAACTGGGTAATTTTAAGGCCTGGCGAATTATTTTCACAAATTTTTGAACTGACAATCCACAGTCGTCTAGTTGCTTTGTCCTGGAAGAGTGTTCAACTGGGATCTTGCTTAAGTTTACAAAATACATTTTTGAAATTATATCGAATTGTCCTAATGTGACTAGCTTTTCGAGAATTATGCCGGAAAGGCCACCAAAAACTCCTTCCTCTAAAATAATTATTTTCGAATGATTCTTCGCGTATTTGTGAAATGTTGCAAAATCAAATGGTGCAATTAATCTGGCATCAATGATTGTCGGAGTAATTTTTAGTATGTTCACAGTTTCAATAACGGTTGCGAGCAAGTTTCCAGTTGAAATTATCAATGTTATATGGCCTTCCATGACTACTTTGCTAGCAATTCGAAAATCTCCACAACATCCGTTGATAACTTTTGACTTTGGAAATCTAATAGCGAGCGGTTCCTGAATGTTTCCAGCGGCAAATTCAAGCATTTGTTCCAACTCTCCACTGGACGATGGGGCCATTATCGTGACATTGGGAAAATTCTGCAACAAGGCAATATCATATATTCCTGAATGCGTTTTACCGTCTTCACCTGGTACACCTGCTCTATCTATTATGAATCTCACAGGTAAATTTTGCAGGACAACATCGTGATAAATTTGATCGAATGCTCTCTGCAAAAATGTTGAATATATGCAAACAAATGGCTTAACTCCCCGTGTTGCGAGTCCTGCAGCGAAGGTAACTGCATGCTCTTCAGCTATTCCAACATCAAAGAATCTATCGGAAAATTTATTAGCAAACTCAGATAGGCCACATCCATTCTTCATTGCCGCTGTAATACAAACTATTTTATCATCATGCTCTGCTATTTTAACTATCTTTTCCCCAAACACGGAAGTATAGCACTTTTCCCTCAAGTTATCGAGACCGTGAAGGTTTGTTGCATCTTGCTCTGCAATTTGGTTTCCTTTTCCTTTTTTTGTAATGCAATGAATTATGACAGGTTTGTAGTTTGCCACATTCTTTACATTTTCAAATACCTTTATTAACTGCTTAAGGTCATGTCCATCAACAGGCCCTATGTACTGAAAACCGAACTCCTCGAATATATTGTGTCCCTTGAGAGCGGGAAAGTGATTTTTAATGAATAATTCGACTCGTCGTGCCAAATTTTGTGGTAGCAAATTCAAAAAATTACTGAATTTTTTTCTGAATGAAAGGCACCTCTTCGTTGCCAAAAGCTTTGACAAATATCCCCTCATTGTTCCAACAGATTTCGAAATGGACATTTGATTGTCATTCAGTATTACTATGAAATCCTTTGTGCCAGCAACATTGTTCATTGCTTCATAGATCATTCCTCCGCTCAAAGATCCATCTCCAAGGATTGATAAAACTTTGAACTTTTCACCATTTAAGTCGCGGGCCTTTGCAATTCCGAGAGCAGAGCTCATCGAAGTTGAAGCATGTCCAGATATAAAGTGGTCATATTGACTTTCTTTAGGATCTGGAAAGCCTGATGCACCACCAGGCACTCTCAAATTTTCCATCAAATTCCTCCGTCCAGTCAGCAATTTATGTGCATATGACTGATGGCCAACGTCAAATATAAATTTATCATCTCCACAGTTGAAGACGTAGTGAGCCGCTACGCTGATCTCGATAATTCCTAAATTTGATCCCAAATGCCCTCCATTTTTTGAAGTTATTCTGACTATTTCTGATCGTAATTCGGAGCATAATGTTGTTAGTTTGTCAATTGACAGTTTTTTTACATCAGTAGGTTTCAAGATTGAATCCAGTATCACTCTACATCCACAATCACTGGTGCATGATCTGATGGTCTGATGTTTGTCCGTGTCTTCGTGTCAACGTAGCCACACTTGACTAAAACATCCTTTGTTGTGAGGATATAATCAAGTCGCAATCCTTTATTTTGCGCGAAATGTCCAGATCTGTAGTCCCACCACGTATAAATTCTATCATTTTCAGAAATTACCCTTTGGCAATCAACTAGTCCAATTTTCAACAGTTCTTCAAACGCATTACGTTCACGTTCCGTGCAACAAACTTTTCCGTTCCAAGCTTGCGGATCATAGACATCTAAATCGCTTCTCGCAATGTTGAAATCTCCACCTATTATATATTTCTCAATCTTTATTGTTTTACTCAAATGATTTAATAAAATTTCGAGAAATTTTAGCTTGTACATATACGCAGGAAAATGTACGTCCTGTCCATTCGGGACGTATACGGACGCCACCTTGAACCCATTGACCAATGCCTCTACGTATCTAGCCTGTGAATCTCCTCGAAATATATCGCATCCAAACGTTACATCTTCGATTAAATGTTTCGACAAGATAGCAACACCATTGTAGCTCTTTTGTCCAAAAACAGCACAGTTGTAGCCGAGATCTTCCAGCATTTCACGCGGGAAAACTTCATTCGCACACTTCAATTCTTGTAGTAAAACTGTATCGATGTGGTACCGTTGCAGTAACGTTGCCAACTGGTCAACGCGTACCCTTATTGAATTTACATTCCAGGTGGCTATTCTCATGCCTTGAAAGATTTCCCACACCTACATGTAGTTGCGCCATTGTTTTTTATGATAATTTCGGAGCATAAGTTGTCTTTTAAACAAACTTCTATGTCTCCAATAAAATGTTGTGCATCGTGTGATATGGCAAACTTTACATCGTTGATTTCCACGAAAATATCATTTTCTTGTGAGGTATCGAGCGTCAAATGAAGTATTTTTCCTGCACACCCTCCTGCTACAAGGACGATTCTCGGCATTTTGCTTGGATTACGTGAAATGGCGGATTTTATACAAATCTCTGCGTCTTTTGAAATACTAATCATCTGAGTTTGTGATATTTAGTGTTTTCAACAAATCATTTAGTTCCTGTCGAGCGGCAATATGGGACAAGCTCATTTGCGCAACTGCGACATCTTTGTCTAGGAGTGTAAGACCAGAAGTGAAAAGTTCCCTGAAAATGACGCGCTCCTTAAAACCACGCGCCAACCTAAATCCAATTCGCTTTGACAAAGCTGCGAGAATTTTGTCAAACTCTTGTCGATTTTTTGAGATTATGTTCGACATTCTATTGACAAGGACTATCCAATCAATCGTGCCTTTGTCCCTCATCGCGCGCTCTTTCTTTTGATTCCACACCATCGCTGCGTATGAACTCGGTTTAAGATTGTTCGTACTCGATTCATCTATCCTAACGAGAAGATCAAGATCTATAAAGCTTTCATTCATTGGAGTTATTATCACATCAGCGAAGGAATGAGCTATCTGAGACAGGTTGCTATCATTTCCGGGGGTATCAACAACTATGTAATCGTAATTCTTCAACGTACTGACAAGTTCGGAAAAAGCGAGATAATTTTCTTTTTCCATTGAAGAAATTAAATCTGTTTTACTATCAAACAAAGGTGTATGGAACGGAGTTGCAATGTTTTTATATTCTTTTTTTGTTTTTTCTCTGTTTTCTATATATCTCGAAAAAGTCCCCTGTCTTGCATCAACATCCACAGTCGCAACTTTATCTCCCCTCAATAATAAACTAACGACTAGATGCATAGCGAGGGTGGACTTCCCAGTTCCTCCCTTTTGGTTACCGAAAACTATAATTCTAGGCATATGAATGGAAAAACCAATTTTATGCGTTATTCTAACATCTCAGTGAGACAAATTCCACTTCATTAACGTATTGTAGCCGATATTTTGTTGATGATTGCTTACACAAGTTTCGGTATTATAACCACCTTTACGTAGAGCATATATCTCGTTGCTGCATGCGAAAGGCATAGCCATACTTAGAGCAAAAGTAGCTTTTAAACATGGATAATTCTCTCTGATGGTGCGATTGATCACATACTTGAATAATTTTGTATAAAAAATATTACAACAAAAAGTACTAACCAGAAGGTTATGTTTATGCTAAGATCGTCAGTGGTTCCGTTGGTGTGGAATGAACGATGACCAAGACGATAAAGAACAGTGCGGCAATTCCTTCGATATTGATTTGTTGGATATTTTATTTATACGGCTATATTGTTAAGGTTGAGCCGAGTGTTTTGGCTGATGAACTAATGACTGAGTTTGGCATGACGTCATCGATTTTTGGCCTCGTTGTGTCAATAGTTTACATTCCATACGTGATTCTTCAAATTCCATGTGGAATCATAGCGGATAAATTGGGGACAAAGGTCGTGGTATCTATTAGCGCGGCGATTTGCAGTCTCGGAGTTTTCATCTTCGGCTTAGCCTCATCAATAATTCAGCTTGAAATTGGAAGATTTTTGATTGGGTTAGCTACGGCCGCTGCATTTTTATGCTGTGGAAAGATTGCTGCAGATTTTTTTGATAAGAGAAAATACGCAATGTTAATGGGAGTGGCAATGTGTATGGGGGGTATAGGTGGTGTTGCAGGAAGCGCTCCTACAGCGTTTCTGATTGCCTCACTTGGTTGGAGAAATGCTACATTTGCAATAGCGATTTTAGGGGTCGTTATAACTATTGCCGCAGTTTTCTTGATGCGGAATAGTACGAAAAGTCCGACTAAGTCTGATCCTAAATTACTCGAAGGATTGAAGATTATTTCCAAAAACCCTAGAGCATGGCTCTTGGGATTTTACGGAGCAACAACATACTTGCCGCTAAGTGCCTTGGCGGAACTTTGGGTTGTTCCATTTATGGAGAGACGTTTTGATGTAACGACTGAGATGGCAACAGCAGCATCCATCGTTCTTTTCATTAGTTTTGGTTTTGGAAGTGCAATTACCGCATGGATAGCCGAAAAAGTAAACAGCTGTAAAAAGACGATAATAGTTTCATCATTTTGCGTTATTTTTTCCTTTTGGTTGGCACTATACAATGATTCGATAGATTTTTATACTTGCCTTTTCCTGCTGTTTATTGGTGGAACGTGCGCAGGAGCAAATACACTGTGTTTTACAATAGGCTACTACATTGTACCGGAAAAATTTTGTGGAACTTCCGCTGGATTTATAAATACCCTGATTATGGCAAGTGGTATTTTATTTCAGCCACTTTTAGGCAAACTGCTCGATTTTTTCCGAAATGGCTTGGTTACCGCCGATGGGGCTCCAATTTACAATCTAACAGCTTATCGTAGTGCATTTTTGTGCGTTATAGTCGCCATGCTGACTGGTATAGTGGCAACTTTCTTTATAGATGACGTTAAGTACGACAAAAAGAAATAATTTTGGCAAAACATATTGCAAGAATTTACTGTCCACAGCTATTTGGTGAGTTTTTTTACATTGTAGAATCTCAACTAATCCATCTTGTTTCAGTCCTAAAGGTGCAAAAAAATGAGAAGTTTATAGCATTTAATGAGGAGGTTGGAGAGTGGCTGTGCACAGTCGTATCAGTAGAGAAAGGCAAATTGCTAGCAAAAAGACTCGAATTACTGAGAGCCATTAGCCTTGAACGTGAAAAATTGGCATTGGCCTTCTGTGTGATAAAACCCGATAAAACAAAGTTTTTAATGGAAAAATGTACAGAACTCGGTGTTACAGATTTTTATCCACTCATAAGTCGATACACCAATTACAATGTTAATTTAAGCAAGAGTAAACTTATTGTTACTGGCGCAGCCGAGCAATCGGAACGACTCGATATTCCTCATATTCATAGTGAAACCAAATTTGAAAACTTCGTTAATGATCTGCCGTTAAATTTCAATTGGATCTCTGCCGTTGAAAGGCAAATTTCAAAATCTATTCTGGATATTGAAATCGTACCTCATATGAATTATGGTTTCATTATTGGACCAGAAGGAGGCTTTTCGCAGACAGAAATTGAATTACTATTGGAAAAAACTATTCAAGTGACACTTTCCAACAACATTTTAAGGTCAGAAACTGCGGCAATTTCCTGCATATCAGTTTTCAATGTTTTAATGAGAAAAAGAAGCAGTAGTGATTGAAGAAATTTATTCATCTCCGTTATTTTGTCAAGAATGACGATGAATACGAAAAACGCAGCACATCAAACCTTTTGATGTGAACAATCTTCGTACTACGGCCTCAAAATCCCCCACAGCGCCTAATGTGTTGATCAACAGCAGTTGCATGTCATATACCAACACCTTAACAACTAAGTAATCTAATCTAATCTAATCTAATGATCAATTACTGCGGTCCTTAATTGTCAATTTTAAACTATTGCTGTTGTTCTATTCGATGGTAATGGAGTATTTGATGTAGGAGTTAGATAGAATGTACATCTCCGTCCACGTTGTTAAAATCTTAAAATAGGATGTTAGATTATATTTTTGCAGAGTAGTTTTGGTATATATACTCATTCAATAAACAAGATAACTTGAAAAGTGGCAGATTATGCGTTAGCATGTACCGTCAGTTAATTCGTTTTTGTGCATTTTATGAAGTTGGAATGGGGGAAAAAAATTTATTGTCCGGCGTGTGGTTTGCCATTTTACGATATGCAAAAAACGTCATTATCGTGCCCAAATTGCGGACATAAGTTTAGCTCCGTAGATTTAACGGTAAAGAAAAACAGCGCAATTGCGATGGACGAGGTTCCTGACATTGATGACAAGAATCCCTTATCTAATTTTGAGTTTGAAGAGGAAGAGGAGGTTGATGTTGGCTTTGTCGATGATGCAGACGATCTATCAACAAAGGAGGAAATAATGGATGAGATAAAGTTGGTGGACGAGGAGTAACTCAGCAGTGCAGAACAAGCGTGTGGTTTTGACTGGTGATCGACCAACTGGTCCTCTGCATCTTGGACACTACATTGGTTCCTTGAAAAATAGGATATCTTTACAGGATGGTTACGAGTGCTTCGTTATGATTGCAGATGTGCAAGCATTGTCTGACAATTTTGATAATCCTCAAAAGATAAAAAAGAATGTCATAGAAGTCTTCAAAGATTATATTGCGACAGGAATTGACCCACAAAAATGTACGATACTGATCCAGTCACTTGTGCCAGAGTTATTTGAATTGACGACTTACTACATGAACTTAATATCGGTCACGAGGTTGGAAAGAAATCCAACAATTAAGAATGAGCTTCAGCACAAAAGTTTCGCGAATTCCATAACAGCGGGATTTTTGTCATATCCTATCAGTCAAGCAGCTGATATAACTGCGTTTAAAGCGACACACATTCCAGTTGGAGATGATCAGATAGCACTCATTGAGGTTTCAAATGAAATTGTGAGGCGTTTTAATAGAGTCTACAATACCGATATTCTTGTAGAATCTGAGGTAATTCTCGGAAAAACATCGCGGTTGATAGGAATTGATGGGGTAGCAAAGGCGAGTAAATCGTTGAATAACGCGATATTTCTTTCTGATTCTCCAGAAGTTGTGAAGCAGAAGGTCTATAGCATGTACACTGATCCAAATCACATTAAAGTTTCAGATCAAGGAAGAGTGGAGGGGAACGTTGTTTTTGCGTATCTTGATGCATTTTTGAACGATGAAGATGAGTTAGCTTCCCTGAAGTCCCAATATAGAAGAGGTGGCCTTGGAGATTCGGTGTTAAAATCTCTTTTAAATGAAATTTTGCAAAGCTTATTAGCTCCAATCGCGGAGAAAAGAGCGACTATAATTGAGGAAACGATATTGGAAACTTTAGTTCATGGAAGTGAGGTAGCAAGGGGTGTTGCGGCGACTACGCTACGGGCTGTCCGTGACGTTATTGGAATAACTTACAATTAGATTTGGATTGACATTTATGTTACCATTTGCGTGTGTTTTCGTATTTCGCTCAACGGGCACCATGCCGAAGCTTCGTGTTTTTGTACTTATTTTCCTCGCCTTGTTTGATGTCGCAAATTCGCTAGGTCTTGACGACGATCGTACAATCGCATCAGAAAGCGCCTTTCTTGAAGGTATTTTAATGGAGATCGAAGAGAGCGAGGAGCGTGATAATTTGCCCATAGAAGTGGCCGCGTACAGGCATGCTGCGAAGGATGCTAGAGAAGCGTTGGCTAAGGTAAATATAAGAAAAAACGATGGCGGAGAAGCAGATGATCTTGAAAAATTGGTGAATGAATTTAAGAAAAAAATGGCGGCACTAAGAGAAGCTCGTAAACACCTATTAAAAAGGCAAAGCGACGATAATTCGCAGCGAGATTTCACATTTACAGGTCAACAACATCGCGTGTTTTCCGATGAATCTTTGGATTGTCCTCGAAAGGGACGTCCTCTGAAACATGACTCTGACGAGCTGGAAATCGTGAGTATTTCCGGTGGTGATACTTCCGTAATTAGGGGGAACAATGTAGGAGATAGCCCACTAGTAGTACATGGAGAGGGGTAGGGAGCGTGTTAATCCTATCCAACGCGTTGTTAGTATTCGTTTTCCTCATATGCTCAGCTTATTTTTCAGCATGCGAAACTGCCATTACAGCGTATTCAAAGCCCAAGATGTTCAATCTCGCAAAAGAGGGGAACAAAAAAGCAAAAATAATCTTGGATTTGCAAAATAAAATAGGACTTGTAATTAGTGCGATTTTAACTTGTGCGACAATTTTGAATTCGATCGCAGTTGCTGTGACGACCGAAGCATTTGGCAAAATATTCGGAGACTATGCACTATTTTTGGCACCGGTTGTGACAAGCATTTTCATAGTGTTATTCGCTGAAGTTTTGCCAAAGATGCTGATTATAACCAATCCAGAGAGTATTTTATTTCCGTCCGCATATTTCATACGTTTGATATATATCATCCTGAAACCTCTGAATAGCATCATAGGATTCATAGCAAAAGGAATAATTTCCGTTATCAGATTGTCTTCTAAAAGCAAGGTAAATGAGTATGAAGATTCGCTCGAAGAACTTAAGGGAGCAATCGCCCTTCATAAGGGGGCGGATGTTGAAGACGCTCAAAAAGAGAAAGAAATGCTCCAAAGTGTACTAGATTTAGGTGAAGTTCCAGTAAGTAATATTATGGTGCACCGTAAAAACGTAACAATGCTGTGTGCAGATGACAATATAAATAAACTTATTGATCAAATAATGAATTGTCCATTCACAAGAATTCCATTATGGAGTAAAAACCAAGATAACATCGTCGGTGTATTGCACGTCAAAGACCTACTCAAGGCAACGAGGAAAAACACTCCTATTGACAGCATAAATGTCATGGATATTGCTCTAAAGCCGTGGTTTATTCCGGAAAACAAAGATCTACTTGATCAATTGCAATCTTTCAAGGCAAGACATGAGCACTTTGCAATGGTTGTTGATGAATACGGATGCTTTATGGGGATTATTACGCTCGAAGATATAATTGAAGAAATTGTAGGTGATATAGAAGATGAGCATGATATTGCTTCGTTTGCGGGAATTAGAAAGCAAAATGACGAATCACACATAGTCGATGGAGTTGTCAATGTCAGAGATTTAAATCGTGAAATTGGTTCAGATTTCAGGGGAGATATTGCTGCAACTGTCGCTGGACTCGTAATCAATTCAATAGGTATTATTCCGGAGGTAGGTCAGGTATTTGTCCTTTATGGTTACAAATTTGAAATACTAAAACGGCATAGAAGCCAGGTGACGCTGCTAAAAGTTACAAAATTAACTGAGGGTGATAATGCTAAATAGTATAACGATTAGATCGCAAAATTTCACTGATCCAGAGAGGCTTGTAGTAATTCTCCATGGGTATGGTACTTCAGGTGGCGATTTTGCTGAAGTTGGAAAAATTTTCTTGTCAAAACAACTTGATAATACGGTATTTTTATTTCCGGATGCACCGTATGAATGCGGACATGGTGGTTGCGGAAAGCAGTGGTTTGATCTGTCAGAAATGTCGTACAGTGAGTTAAGAAATGGTTTGGATCTTGTGTCTCCAATATTGTATGACTACATTAAAAACTCTATCGTTGAACACGGTTGCAGCAACGTAAATCTTATTGGATTCTCACAGGGAGCAATTTTAGCATTTGAAATGCTGTATTATCACGGAATATCGAAGATAGTGGCGTACTCCGGGATTTTTGCGATAAAGGAGAATTCCCAATCATTATCAAATGCTGAAGTACTGATAGTTCACTCTGATGATGACGAGGTAGTTCCATACAAAAATGCAACTCTTGCCAAGGAGAATCTCGATACTTTGCGGATTAAGTCTCGAATTAAAACTTGTCATAACATTGGACATACGATTTCTGTTGAAGGATGGACCACTGGTGTAGCCTTTTTGAAAGGCTGAGTTCATGAGGGGATTTTGTCTATAAAGAGCATAACGTATTTGTGGTTATCTAGGGCAGGCTATATTCTTTGAGGTATGTGTAGTGGGACAATTTTGATACACTGGCCACCTCTTGTCTCAGCTGTGTTGTTGGTATATTCTTGTTTGGGTAGTTCTTATCGAGAAATTTTAGCTTAAAACCATTTTTGTCTGTTTTTTATAAACCTTCTTAAGTATTTCGTAGTTTTCAAACAAAATCTATTTCTCCGTAATTTGAATGAAGGAAAGCTCAAGCTACGTGCGCTTCTAACCAGACAAATGTAATAGTTAATACCGGCGAACTTACAATGGTTGTGACGAACAAAATTTCAACAATCTAACATACATACAAAAATTAAACGCTATTGATGGTTCAATGGACTGGTGTCAAGTGTGACATTATCTGGCATATCGCTGTGATGTTGATATAACGACGTTTACAGGTGTTGATCACAAAAACTTATTGAGAGGTTCTACGATATAACATCATCCTCGTGATAGTATCGGAAGTTTTTCCCTAACGTGAAAGATAGATACCTGTTTTTGCTAGCTTAGCATTTTTCAAAACAGCGAGTCATATTTCTTGTATTTACGTTCTGATTAAGCGATTGCTCTCCGGATTGTACGTGGACAATTTGTAAAAAATGTTGTGAAATTTCAAAATAAAGGAAGATAAAAAACACCATAAATTCGGAATACTTATAATCAAATCATATAATTGATGCTCTGAAATCTAGTGTATATTTATGTAGCTATTTATCAAAACATTATAATCTTAATGATAATTACAATGTTTTGCATTGACA
This sequence comes from Holosporales bacterium, assembly GCA_031282805.1. GTDB lineage: Bacteria > Pseudomonadota > Alphaproteobacteria > RUG11792 > RUG11792 > JAITDA01. Next base: position 3,012 of record JAITDA010000081.1, on the reverse strand, counting down.
GTACAGTTGCAATTTGATAAACGTATCCGGTTATGTCAAAGTTTGTTTTGATAGAGAATGGTTACGGATTCAGTGCCCATGACAGCTGTGGGTTATAAAAAATTGCAAGAAGAACTTAGGAATCTGAAAAATATTGAAAGACCTCAGGTAGTGGAAGCAATCGCTTCTGCAAGGGCATTGGGTGATTTGTCGGAAAACGCCGAATACCACGCTGCTAAGGATCGTCAAGGAATCATTGAGGCGAGAATTGCAGAACTAGAGGGGAAACTCAGTAAAGCTAAGGTCATAGATGTGTCAAAAATTTGCGCGGATACAATTAAATTCGGAGCAATTGTTGAAATTATCGATGATGATACAGGTGTTTTATCGCGTTATCAGATTGTTGGTAGCGATGAAGCAGATGTTAAGAACGGACTGTTGCCAATTACTTCCCCGATCGCCAAGAAGCTGATAGGAAAGGCGGAGAACGATATCGTTGAGGTTGATACTCCAAATGGTGTGAGAACGTATACAGTAAAGACGATTCAGTACGCGCAGGTGTAGGGGGTGCGCATGAAGTTTCTGTATCGAGGGTTGTTCGACGTCGGGCCGCAATTGCATACTATCTACGCTCAAGGAGCGTACTTAAAATTGTGCGCTCACACTTCATTTATACATGAAAAGCCATCAAACTGCGTTGATAATTTGTGGTGATATCTCCAAATCTCAATTTGAATCTTTACCTTCTGTCCTGAACTTGTCAGGTACTATCTAGATCTTGCAACTCTACATATTTCAGTTGCTTCACCGCTTGTCAATTCATGCTTATTTTGGTTATTCTTTTATGGTTGCGTAAGAGGGCTAACATCAACATTTTTTGACGTTTGCATTGTTAGATTACTTGGTTGTTATTATGGGAACGAGCCTTGTACGTATCGTTGATATCTTGAAAATATACCGTTTAGTTAATCGTATATCAGCGTAAACAAGTATTTATCCAAATGAATAGGTTTTTAACTCTTCCAGGCAACTTTCTAGGTGTTTTAGGCTTTCTCACTGGTCTGAATTTGAGGTAAGGGCTTCTTTTGCTGTTGCTATCAAGTCCGCGGCCCTCCGTTTTACTACCATGTCGTTGGCGCTCCTTGCTTTTTCGGCGTGAAAAATTGTTCCCTTCAAATCTTCAATTAAGAAGGCGCTTTCTGCGGCGCATAAACTGGCATTCCAATGCTTATTTACCATTGTATATAGTTCTCCGAGCATGTGCCAAACGGACAAATCATGTTTATAAAAAATACTCACCTTCTTGAGGATTTTTATTGCCTTTTCACAGTGAGGCATCACTCTCCCCTCAACGACGGCACAAGCATAAATGATTGCAAGATCCCTGTGATTGCAGATTTTTTTGCATTTGCTCAGAGTTTTCGATGCTATATCTGCCGCCTCAACACACTTTTTTGTATTGATCAAACTCATGGTTTTTATTTCGTTGTAGTATGCCGTTGCTTCATTATCATCGCTAGATTCAAGCAACTTATTTATTGTTGCAATCGCCTTTTGATATTGTCCGGCACGGTGTAGCACTATCGCCTTTGCATATAACTCATTTGTATCTTTAGGATTTGCGTAAATTTTTCTTGCATCTTCAATTTGAGAGAGTAATGCACGCAACTTATGTTGCACCCTACTAAACAACTTGTCATATTTGTCTATTAAGTCAATAGCTGCCCTATCCGGTTTTTGCTTTTTTTCCTCCGCGAAATATTTTTCAAATTTTGATACTCTATCTTTGGATTGCGGATGTGTTGATAGATACATGTTATACATACCGGAATTAGATAACAAATTTTTATGAAGCGATACAAATCCTTCTAAAACAGGCCACTTTAAAAGTTTAATTGCCTTTGCTGCATTTGTATCAGCCATATTTTCTCGTCTCCTCAATGCAGCGAGGGCCATCTGATTGCCAATGGCACTACCACCGGCAACTCCGGCAATAAATGGAGCTGGGCTACCTGCACAAACAGAAGCTATTGCTCCTATTAACGTCGTGACCAATCCTCCTCTTATAAAATTGCTTTGATTGGATAGGAACGTTACGATATGGCGTCCTTCGACATGAGCTACCTCGTGAGCTAATATTGCAATCATTTCTTTGACATTTTTGCATTGTAAAATAGCTCCAACGTTTACCACTATGTCGCCATTCTGCGTTGCAGCTGCATTTAACTCCTGATTATCAAGGACGTAGACATTTATCTCACTTTGATAATTTAGTACATCTTTTATCTTATATACTATCTCTTTCAAAAAGACTTCGGTTTCATCGTCCACCAAAACACTGCCGTGTACACCAATGAAAGGACATAATGCAAGAAAAACGACAAATTTAAAAATTAATTTTCCATAATTCGATTTGAATTTCATGCAATTTTGACTCTAACTTCCAAATATCTTTTTTAGCCAGCTATCTTTTTTTTCTCTTCTATTTTGGAAATTTGTGGAGGCATTAATAGCTCTCTCTCCAGTGTGATTAGCAGTTTTCTCATTCGTGGCGTACTCAATATTTTTTATTGTTGGAATATTGGAAATCTTGAGACTATTTGGCTGTTCGTTCCCAGAATTTGCTATCTCTTTTGGCTTGGAATTACTTGCACGGTATCTACGTCTCTTTCTTCTTTCTGTGTTCACGCTTTGAGAAGCAATGCAATCACCAGATGCTTTATTATCAACTTCACCAATAGCGGTAATATTTTTAACTTCAGCACTGTTGCCAGTCTCATCATTTTGCGGTGTTATAGAGTCAACTGTGGAGTGTTTCTGGCTCAAAATGGGGTTCACGACAGGTTTCTTCTTGTTCTTATGAACGTGAATACAATTGTAAGGCCTATCAACCTTATCAACGCCATCATTCTTATGTGAATTTTTTTCATTTTTTTGAGGCTTGATATTAGTCCTATTGACAAGTTTTTCCGCATTATCATTTGAGGTTACGGCAGATCCTTCTTCAGTGTTTTTTATGTTATCCGAGTCTTT
>JAITDA010000043.1 GCA_031282805.1 Holosporales bacterium | reverse complement strand
TATTGAGCATGTAGTTTAACTGTGTAGTGTAGTGTAGTGTAGTGTATAGTGTACGGATGGTGTAGCTACTTCATGATGATATGGGCTCCGCAATACAACTTACTTTTGACCTTCAGTTGTGTGTTTTGTATAATACTTGGGCTCCGCCCTTGGTTATTCAGGCAATCATGTTTTCTATACCTATCAGCGATTTCGAAGTTTCAAACAGATTTCGTTTTGTATTTATAGGTGGACCATGCGCGATTGAGTCAATGGATCACTCACTCTTCATGTGCGAAAAAATAAAGAATATTTGTGCAAAACTAAAAATCAACTACATATTCAAATCGTCGTTTGACAAATCCAATAGGACGAGTATTCGTGGGAAACGAGGAGTTGGGATGGACGAAGGGTTGAAGATACTTGAACAAGTTAGGTTGAAACTTGATGTTCCGATTCTAACTGATGTTCATTTGCCAGACCAGTGCCAGATTGTTGCAAGTATTGTTGATGTGCTTCAGATTCCCGCATTTTTGTGTCGACAAACAGATCTACTCGAGGCAGCAGCTAAAACGAAAAAGGTAATAAATGTGAAAAAGGGACAGTTTATAGCACCAAATGATGTAAATGGCATTATCGAGAAATTGGAGCATTTTGGCTCCACAAATATGATGATTTGCGAGAGGGGAACTTGTTTCGGATATAATAACTTGGTAAATGATTTCAGGGGGATTGCGATTATGGCAAAGACTGGGTATCCAGTGATATTTGATGCGACGCATTCTGTTCAAATGCCATCGGCAAATGGCGATTCATCTGGTGGAGAAAGAGAATTTGTACCAATTTTAGCAAGAGCAGCAGTAGCGGTTGGAGTGGCAGGAATATTTATGGAGGTGCATGATAATCCGGATGCTGCACCATGTGATGGACCAAATATGATACACCTCGAAAAATTGGAACAAACTCTGACTGAGCTAGTTGCACTTGACGATGTCGTAAAAAATATGGTGGGAGTGTCTAAAAATGGACTTTAATTCAAACCTATCAAAACTAAGAGAATTTCTATCACAACTCGGCGTTGATGCAATTTTCGTCTCAATGAACAATTTTTTTGGCAATTTTACTTCAACAGATTCTGATATATACCACATTTCCGGTTTTTCTGGCTCAAATGGAAGAGCCGTAGTTTCAAAGGATGCCGCAATTCTTTCTGTTGATGGACGATATGTAAAACAAGCAACAGAGCAAACCGATTGCAATGTGTGGGAGATCGGGATGTATCCGTTGGTAGACAGCAAGGCGATGATTGCAAAAACGTTGAAAAAAGGTCAGACTTTGGCAATTGGCCCTTTTTCTGCAACCTATCAAACATATTTATCAATTTCAAATTTAGCAAAGAGTACAGAAATTAACGTCAAGCTCATTGAACAATATCCGATATTACGCCATCAAAAATCAGAGGATAAAATTTACTTCGTAGGTGAAGACATTACCGGTGAATCGATACAAAATCGGATAATTAAGATTCAAGAAACATTGAAACCAGGAAGTGCGTTGCTTTTATCAGACAAGGTTGCAATAGGATGGGTTTTTGGTGCGAGAATTCCTCCAACTGTGGAAAAAAGTGTATTACCAAATTGCGTAGCATTTATTACAGCTTCTGGAAAACCGAAACTATTTTGTGATCTGCAACTCGCCAACAATGACATCGAATTTGATTTCTTCGATATATCAAAGTTCGAAGATGTTATGCAGCAGATACCCAAAATAAGCGTGGATATGGATTATCCAAACACCAGTCTGTATTTCCCAATAACCCTTCAGAAGTGCGATTTTACAATCAATCAGTCGCAAATTTCTTACGGAAGTTTCGAGTCTTCAAAAAACACTATTGAAATTCGAAACCAAAGAGAGGCGGCGAAAGCGACTTCTATAGCGTTTATAAAAACACTTGCGTACGCAGAAAATACCGAAAAAACCACAGAGATGGATGTTATCGGTTTTTTTGAAGGAGAACTTAAGAAAAACGAGACCTTCGTTGCGCTGAGTTTCAATACGATATCTGCCTTTGAGGAAAATACCTCGGTAGTACATTATACCCCAAAAAGTAAAAGCAACTCTGCTATCGAGAGAGAAGGTTTGTTTTTGCTCGATGGGGGAGCGCATATAAGCAATTCAACTACAGATATGACGAGGGTTGTGTACAGAGGAATTTGTCAAAATGACGAATTGAAATCTATATATTCGATTGTATTGAAATCATTGATAATGTTCTCATCAGCGAAATTTCCCGATAAGACAAAGGCCTCTTCATTAGATTCGATTGCGAGATTTTGCATTTGGAATGAAGGAATGGATTATCCATTTGGGACTGGACATGGTGTTGGAAGTTTTAGTAACGTCCATGAACCACCGAGAATTTCTTCAAATTCGGTAGAAAGAATAACGGCAAACATGGTTATTACAATTGAGCCGGGGATGTATTTCAAAAATTTTGGCATAAGACTTGAAAATATGCTACTGACAAAGCGCTCTTTCAATTTCCATGAGTACATCGAATTTGAAACGTTAAATTTCATTCCATTTTGTCGTAAGTTAATAAAAAAAGAGGTTTTTGACTCTTCTGAATTGAACTGGATTAATAGTTACCATGAGTATATATACAAAAACTTAAAACAAGAGTTCGAATATGATTCAATCACGTTGAATTGGTTGAAAGACAATACATTAAAAATATAAATAAATATAATTATATGCTACAATACATCTCATTGCTTCTATGTATTATAAATATATGAATAAATTGTTGATAATTTTGCTTTTAATTGTTTGTGTTTATAATCGAGTAAACGCTTCTGCAGATACTGATACCATTGGATTGGATAAACATGGCGAGTCCGGAGGGGCGGCCATTTCAATTGATGAGATGCCAGCAATCCGAAGCATGTTAGCAAACCTTGGAGAACACATCTCGGATTTATCAGAGAAGAGGCTACGTGTAGAGAGTGATTCAAGATACCAACGTCCACTCTATGATGGAGAGGATGTCACATTATGTGTTAAAAATTTCTTTGAAACTGAATTTGCTCTTTTACCACCACAACTCAGAGATTTGTTTTCACAAACAGCTACAAGGCTCCTGGCCAATTGTCAATTCACATATTCAATGGATATTTACGATTCAGAAACTGTGCTATCACAAGACTTATTAACTTGTATTCAACTATTTGAAAAAGCGGGGCGATACGATCTTGTACGTTTGTTAATGAGGCGCATCATTATGAAATCTGGATTTGATGTAGAAGCTACCGTTGCAGCGTTGCCTACAAAATCGCCATTAGATAAAAGCAAACTTGAAGCTCTCAGAAGAGCGGTAAATTTAGAAGATACTGTAGTGTCGTTGAATATATTCTCCCCAAACCCGGTTGTCGCCTTTCTCACAACTGTACACGAAGTATCTCACGCTTTTCCGGCACAGTGGATGAGGTTCAGTACAAGGTATTTTGATCCCGAAGCTTTACATAATTTGGAAACATTTTCACTCTATTTTGAATTACGTGCAGCTCAATGTGTTATCGCCAATCCAGGATTACTTGCAGAATGTTCCGATATAGATGATGCATTTACCAGAGAAATTGTGAATGCGCATCTCATTTGGCGTTACGGGATGATAGCATATCAATGTAACATATTGCGCGTATTGTGTACCGCATTTCCAGGAGATTTACCAGTGCCAGTTACTGATGATTTCGTTGAAGTGGTTAGTCAAAATATGGTGAAATTTGCTAAATCGCAAAGTGATGCCGCACTTAAAGAACACACGGAGGATGCAATGGAAGGAATCATGACTATTTTGAATGCTTCAATCGAAAAGAGCCAGCAAATAGGTCCTATTATGCACTGTGTATTAAACGCGTGCTCTGTCGGACTTCTACGTGTTATACCGCTATTAACCAGGGCAATTTCGTTAATGGAAGTACTGGACACTTTGGGAAGTGAGAAATTCAATCTGGGTGAGACTCTGCTGTCTTCTCCAAGCGCTATGCAATTCTTGCTTTCAATGATTGCTGAGTAGGGGAAAATTTTGATGTATATGGCATGTCATTGACTGAGTAGCTTTTACAACACAGACATCAATATAAATTTTTAGGATTGAGTTTAAAATTTAAATGTACGAATGCAAGGCCTTGATTTTTGTAAAATTTGCGACGTTTCTCAATTAAACATATTGCTAATGATAAATATTCCAAAACTGCAGTTATAAGATTGTATAATAATATCACTAAAGCACTGATGATTTAGTTTATGTCTTTTTCAAAGCATCGGAAGCACTACGAACAAACAGATATATGGCCCGGTTTTGTTGATGCTCTGTCGACTGTTTTACTCGTATTTATCTTTGTATTAGTTGGATTCATATCATCGCAAATTTACTTATCAGGAATCATCCTCGATAAAGATTCATCACTTTCTGGGTTAAAGAAAAGACTTTCAGATGTATGTTCGTTATTAAATTCAGAGCAGGACAAAAATATCAATCTGACAAAGCAAAATACTGATTTAGCAGTACAAATAGAAGATTTAAATGCTTCTATCAAGACACTAGAGGAAATGCTTTCAGCAAAGGAGGAAGTAATACTGAAAGAGCAAAAGACAAAATTATCTTTAGAAGAAAAAATGGACAATCTGACGGAGCAGTTAAAAGATATTATGGCGGCTTTAATGGTTGAGCGTAAAACTGCAGAAGAAAGGCAGAAAGCCATTGATGAGATAAAAAAGGAAAACATGAAACTCAGTGAGTTGACGCAAATGACCGCATATAAATCCGAGTTTTTTGACAAACTTCAAAGCATCATACGCAATAAAAAGGGGATAAAAATATCGGGGGACAGGTTTATTTTTCAATCTGAGCTATTTTTTGACACCGCTTCGGATGAATTAACTCATGAGGGAGAAGAGCAACTTTCAGAGTTATTTGGAGTCATCAGTGAGATTAGTCATAAGATTCCACAAAGTATTCCCTGGATTTTGAGGGTTGATGGTCATACTGATAAGAGACCGATAACGAGTGGAAAGTTTTCTTCAAACTGGGAGCTATCGGCAGCAAGAGCTATTTCAGTCGTTAAATTTTTGGTGAATAAGGGTATTGCGCCTGAGCACCTCGTTGCTGCTGGTTTTGGTGAAAATCAACCAATATCAAGTGGTTCCTCAGCGGAAGATCTCCAAAAAAAT
>JAITDA010000038.1 GCA_031282805.1 Holosporales bacterium | reverse complement strand
ATTATTCTTACAATATCTCGTTGCTATCCATCTCCACTATTTTATCTCCAGGAATGTATTTTTTATCTTATGTCTCTTCTCATAGAGCTTTTCGTAGTGACTCCCCTTCACTTCCATATTTTTACTTTGGATGTATTACGAGTGTCATCTTCTTCTTTTCTAACCTCATTACATCATTACTATCGTATCCTTTACCAGCCATTAGGTACTCAGCCCTGATGTCATTTATCAACTGATATTTTAACAAAGGTAGCAAACACGTATAGTCAGAATCGCTTGTTATATGCGTATTCTTCCAGCTCATACAAAATTTCCGTTACATGCTATTGGAACGTAGATGATACATTTGTAAATGGTAGGCATATTTTTTATTAGGAGAAATTTGTGAATAACAAACCGAAAACAAAAGCGAAGCTGGCAACAACGGTGTTGGGCTTGTTACTAACGACAGATGAAATATGATGTAGACAATTAAGGGTATGAGAGCTAGAAACACAAATCAACAATATTAATGAACGATAGATTAACGCATATCGTCCTCAGCATTGAAAACCACAAAAACTTGAATCGGTCTAGATTTTTTTTTATTAAGATAGTAGAATATTAATGTTCATGTACGTTGTTTTACTGTTATGCGAATTATATTACTAGAGAGGATTGCAAAGCTCGGCTTTATCGGTGATATTGTAGATGTCAAGGTTGGGTATGCAAGGAATTTTTTGTTGCCAAATAAGAAGGCTTTAAGGGCAACTGATACGAATCTTAAGTACTTTGAAATGAAAAAGGCGGAAATCGAGGCAAATAATTTGAAATTGAAATCCGATGCCGAAAAGGTGGCCACAAAAATGGCCGATATCTCGATAACTTTGATTAGACAAGCGAGTGACTCTGGTTTTTTGTTCGGCTCTGTTAGGCCAATTGATATCGTGGATTCTATTGTTGAACTTGGATTTTCAATTTCGAATGGGCAAGTCAAAATCTCATCACCGATAAAATCGGTTGGACTTTATAGTATTGGCATAGTTTTGCATCCTGAAGTTATCATTAATGTTTCATTGCGCGTCATGACGGCAAAGGAGCAGTCTTCACCAGTAGGAGAAGAAGAGGCCGAAGAAGAGACAGGTGCAGATCAAAAAGTGACTCGTACACAATCTGAAAACGATTCTTAAGATTTTTCGTAAAAACAGCAACATATCTGCTACCTGTAGCTGCTGTCGCTATAATCGTGAGTGGCACGTCCTGGTATTTGTGATACGTCGTTTTGCCATCCTTATTTAACATCTTGAATTACTTATGTAATTTATATTGTGGAATTGTTTGTTTACAATTTGTATGTTGGTTTGGGAAGTGATGACAAAAATTTTTAAATGTTTCGCGTTGATTACAATTACCTACAGTGTTGAGGGACAATTTGTGAGGATGTTCCTAGGTGGAAAAGATAAAATAGACTATCAAATAAATATATTAAACTCCTAACTGAATAGATAATTGAACGAAAGTTCAAGCATTCAAATTACGTAATATTTGATTTTTTTCCGTGTAACCTAGCGGGATATTTTACGGAGAATTTGAAATATCATTTTGTTGTACTTTGTGTTACATTGACTCGTTTACGAAGTGGAAATTATAAACGTCCTTGCCATCAAGCGAACGTACCTCGGTATTGTAACCGTGATGTACAGACAGGTACTTACAGCACGTATGATCTGTAGATACAGGTATTAATAGAGCTAATAAGCAAAATATGTGTTGCATGTGGATGGTTAATGAATATTTGAATCAAGATCATATCCATTTGCTGATATCAGTTCCTTCAAATAATTCTAATATAGTGCAGTACATTAGAGTAATTGGAAACTGATACAAAAAGTTTAAGCTGTTAAAAATAGTGATACTATTGGCAACACGCATGAATCAAAGATAGAGAATCTTAAATATCTGAGTTTTTAATATTTATACATTCAATCTGCTTTGTAAGCAGTGTTGTCCGGTAGTCTCGTGTTCAGCCAGGAAGATATCATAAAATGCCTTCATATTACATTGCAGTGGTCATCAAACATGTCATTGTACAATCTCTTATGTATCTTGGTAGAGCCGCAAAAATATGGTTAATGGGTGATATCCACGTGCACATGCTGTTGCCCATTTTGAGGGCTACTCTCTATAGATGTGGACACCAGTTAAATATCGAAAGAGTGGCACACAGATCGTAACACCTGACATATTTCATTCTCAACAATCTGGTGCTGAAGAGAGGACTTGAACCTCCGACCTACTGATTACGAATCAGTTGCTCTACCAACTGAGCTACTTCAGCTTTCAGGCACAATTGTAGTAAGGTTGTCATGCTAAATCCACAAATTTTTAGAATATCACCCAGTGGTCATACTCTATCATAACAACAATTTTACAAAACTCTTCGTGACTATTTCCTGTGCCTTCATAACATTAGATACATCTTTGGTCATGCAGGATCAATGAAAGGGGGATAGCTTTTAAAACATAATCATAATTCGAATTAACAGTCTTCTGTATTACCTTCGCTCCCCATAAGACTCCCTACTGTCGTCTATTTCCTCACACTTGGGAGGAAGCCAAAAATGCACATAGTACAGCTCCTTCGCTTTCTCCTCGTCAAGGTCCTTAATATCCTCCTCACTAATCTTATTATCATCGTTTATATCTCCTTCTTCAATATCCAGTCCATTTAAAAACCTGAGTGATATACCGTATTTTGTTGCTCCTCCACTATCATCCTCATCATCTGTATACCATCCTTCATTTTTCTTTACGTACTCCCATCCTTTTTCAAATTTCTTTGTCAATTGTTTTACCTCCAAATTTGATAAGTCACCTTTTTGCCAGCATTGTATATTTAAATATAATCCTTGTAAAAGTTTAATTAATTTCTTTTAAAAACTTTCGAGATAAATATGCCAACATTTCTACCAACAATTTGGTGTTTCTATCAGAGCAAAAAATTATAGAATTTGAATAAAAGTTATCAACAGTTTATACACGATTTTCCTAAGACTTATTAAAAGCAAGGAATGTTGATAAATCAACCAATTAGCTGACTTATCAACAATTTTACTATCACCAACTAATAAATTTTTAAAAACTTTCTTTCTTTTCTTGCTTCTCTTTTTTTTACAAATTCAAAGTTTTGGCTAACTTGTAAAACAACTCTTACAACAAAAAGCATCAGGCCAGCGGATAGTTGCGCACAGCGGTTACCATCTGATACCATCAGATTTTACTATTATCCTTACTGAACAACTTCAAGCAATATAATAATTGACAAGTGTAGGAAACAAGTTGTAGAATTCTTTGTGCTTTACGTGCAGCGGGGTAGAGCAGCTTGGTAGCTCGTCAGGCTCATAACCTGAAGGTCGTTGGTTCAAATCCAGCCCCCGCAACCAAATTCTTTATCGCTAATTAGATGTTCGGGTTATTCGGTAAGAGACATAGTAGGTCACACATTAAAAATCGAGATGAAAAAGTAACACGTGGTAAGACGCTTGGCGAGGCGCTCATATTCTCACCAGAACGCTTCTCATTCGTCAAAGCGATGGATGTAGCGATTGCCCTATGTGGCAAGAGGTTCACCAAAATAAGATCCAAAATAAATTTTAGTTCAAAATTTTGCGATGTTTCAAATGTTGAAGGTATAAAAGACGGAATTGCAGAAATATACATAAACATTCCTGGAATTGCTGGTATTGAAGGATGTTTACCGGATTGCTATACAGAAGAATTCATAATATTTAACAGGAATTCAAAAAATGCTGTTATTGATTTTTTCGATATTTTTAACGATAAAATAGCCTCCTTAAGATACTCCTACATTAAAAAGTTTGACATTTGTTCCCTTTCGGTTCCACTTGAAGATTCCCTCGTTGGCAATATACTATTAAGTCTTTCCGGTTTCGGATTTGAAGAGAGTCATTCCAAATCCATAAATAAATCTTTGGTACCAGAACAATTTAAGATATCGTGTCAAAGTTTTTTTTGGCAAAACACACGGACAAGCGTCGGGTTAAAGGCAATATTGTCGAGCTTCTTTGACGTACCCATTGAAATTATACAGTTTTCTGGTGGATTTCTTGAAGCTTCACGTTCTTCACAGACGTCACTCGGCACCATCAAGAATAAACATAATGAACTCGGGATAAATTGTTTTCTTGGAAACAAATTTTGGGATGCAACGAAAGGGATTGAAATTCTTGTTGGACCATTGGACTTTCAAAATTACATGAAATTTCTCACCAAAAAATCTGATAGAGATCAAAAGTTTTCTAAGATTCAAAAAATGAAGGAAATTATAAAAATGTACGTACCATACGGCACTGATGTTAATATACGTTTTTGCCTAAAAAAATGTCTCGTAAATGAAACGCTTTTAAATGGTGTAAAAGGATTGAACAAAGATGCGTTCATTCTTGGAACTCACCTATCAGAAACTATACATTTTTGCGAAAAAGTCTAGCAACATGACAATACTACAAAGTGATATTTTCGGCACAAAACACCAAGTTACAAACGAAAGAGAAAAAAAGAAACAGGAACCGCCTGCGGCACAAAAGAAGGTATTTCATGAAATCACAATTCGTGATGGATTGGACACTAGAAAGGTAACAAACGATGCAATGCTGATTCATCGCATACTACAAAAAAAGTTAATATATTCCGGACTTACAACTGAAAAACAACGTTCTGCTTTTATAAGAATTTTGAAGAATGAATTAAGTATAAAACAAGGTGCGGTAGAGCCAATGACAGCGACCAGAGACTCATTGCTGTCAATATTTACACGTTAAACTTAAATAGCAAAGCGAACAATATGATCAGCGACTAGCATGTGTGACAGATACATCATGACCCACTCACATTTTCTTAAATCTAAGCAGAACTACAGCACAGACACTCGAAACCTTCCACCAGATGCCTGACTATACTAGAACCACATTCTAAAAAGCTCCAACATATAGCTACTGATTCCACAATTAAAAAGCGGAAGGACAAAGCAACACACCCCTGAACACGACGCAGAGGTGTGTTGCAAAATTGACTCAAGTTAAGACAGACTTACTTGTCTTCATCTTTTTTGTCTTTTTTGTCTTCGTCTTTCTTATCCTTATCTAGATCTCCAAACGCATCATCTCCATCAGTTAACGTATCCTTATTAAGGCCGTCAGCCAACTTATTCTTCTTTGAGTCTTTGTCAAGACCATCTTCCAATTTTTTATCTTTTTCATCATTTTTTAAGCTATCAATGTCACTTTTAGCGTCTTTTCCTTCATCTCCAGACTTTTCATTGCCGAAGAGACTCGAATCAGACTTTGTATCCTTTTCATCAACCTTTTTGCCATCATCAGCAAAGGCGTTTAACGACAAAAACGCTGCCAACACCACCCACAAACACACTTTATTCTTCATAACACTTTCTCCACAAAAATTAAAACCTATGCCATTGGCATCACTTACAAACATTGTATACCGAAAATGTTAATTTTTAATTAAAAACTTTACTACTCGTCCAAATTTATAAAAAAATCCTGCATAAAACGAAAACAAATTGCGTGTGATTTGATATCAATCACAGGTCTTTCCTTCTAAAATAGAAATTAAGTGTGTAAAATAATGTAAAACAGAGCTGAAAACTCACGAAAGCAAATCAAAAATTATCAATAAAACACTAAGATGTGGTGAATGTGATAAACAAGCCGGGCAGCGTCCTACTTTCCCTCCTGCTTAAGCAGAAGTATCATCGGCGCTGGATGGTTTCACTGTCGAGTTCGGAATGGGATCGCGTGTGTCACACCCGCCATAACTGCCCAGCCAATTTATCACATTGAAAATAACACTTCCATCGCAATCGCAAGCAAAATCAATTGACCACGGTCAACTGATATAATACAATCATTGGCGTGGAGAGATGGCCGAGAGGCTGAAGGCAACGGTTTGCTAAACCGTCATACGGATATAAATCCGTATCGAGGGTTCGAATCCCTCTCTCTCCGCCACGTTTTATTGTCACAAAGAATAACGAAAAGACCACAACATTTCAGTCTAATCACATACGTTTCTAGAATGTACCACCCTACCCCGCTGCTTTGTTACATTTTTGACATTCATAGCAAATGCAAAACAACTAATACCGCACGTTACCCCTAATGATTACAAAAACAATTGCTTAAAACACCTGCACGCACTACATCGCAACATGCGACGAAACTTTACGCTGAGAAGAAAAATGAGATTATCATTTAAACTCTGACTTTTACAAGGAAAAACAAGCCAATCGAGTTATTAGTACCAGTAAGCTCCACACATTGCTGTGCTTCCACACCTGGCCTATCAACGTGGTAGTCTTCCACGACTCTAATTGGGATGACTAGTCTTGAGACGAGTTTCACGCTTAGATGCTTTCAGCGTTTATCTCTTCCATACTGTAGCTACCCTGCT
>JAITDA010000039.1 GCA_031282805.1 Holosporales bacterium | reverse complement strand
TAAATCTCAGAGTTTTTGTTTTGTAGGTAGTGATGCTATTTAGATGCCATGTTTTTAACATATTTTTTGTGGGGGTAGAATTGTGGCTTATAATGTATTCGTAAAATTTATGAAAATTTAGAATTTGTATGGCAACTTTTGTATGTCAAGAATGTGGAGCTATACTTCCAAAATGGATGGGACAATGTGATGTATGTAAAGCTTGGAATTGCATAATTGAAGAGGTTTCAGTTAACAAAAAAACTAGAAAACAGGTAAATATTTCCGAAGACTTCTTTGTTTCTCTAGCAAATTATGAATACATAAGGAGTGATACAGCAAACTTACAAAGACACAAAACTCTGTTGAATGAATTTAATAGAGTTCTTGGAGGAGGATTCGTTGATGGATCGGTCGTTTTGCTTGGCGGTCCCCCGGGAATAGGAAAGTCTACCATTCTTCTTCAAGCTTTATCTGAGATTTCTGGCGTAGAGAATTTTGTATACATTTCTGCCGAAGAATCTATAAAACAAGTCATGATGAGGGCCGAAAGATTAAACATTAACAATGCGAAGCTAAAGGTAGCTTCATCCCTAGATATACAGCAGATTCTAAATTCGGTGAATGAAATGATGGGTAACGGCATACTTGTGGTTGACTCAATTCAAACAATTTCCTCTGAACTCGTTCAATCGCCACCTGGAAGCATTTCACAGGTTAGGTTTTGCACGCAAGAATTGGTTAATTTTGCAAAGAGTAATGATGTTATTGTAGTCATAGTTGGACATATCACGAAAGACGGAATCATAGCAGGCCCAAAAACACTCGAGCATATGGTCGATTGCGTTCTGTACTTTGAGGGTGATAAATCATATAATTACAGGATTCTCAGGGGAGAAAAAAATCGATATGGGCCAACTGATGAAATAGGTGTTTTTTTAATGACCAATTCTGGTCTTGAGGAGGTTAGCAATCCATCTTCTGTATTTTTATCCGAGTATAGCAGTGATGTTAGCGGGGTTGCAGTTTTTTCCGGGATTGAGGGAACGCGTCCTATTTTATCTGAGGTACAGGCGCTTGTATCCAATACCAATATGGCAATTCCAAAAAGATCTTCTGTTGGGTTCGATGCCAACAGACTTTCAATGTTGGTTGCGGTTTTGTCAAGCTGTTGTAAGGTCGATTTTTCACACAAAGACATTTATGTCAACATAGCTGGTGGGTTAAAGGTGACAGAACCAGCAATTGATTTAGCAGTTATTGCAGCAATTCTTTCATCAGCTTTTAAAAAACCACTGCCAAAAGAAGCTATTTTTTTCGGGGAGGTGAATCTTTCTGGAGAAATTCGTCAAGCAAATCTACCATTTCCTAGAATCAAGGAGGCTCAAAAATTAGGCTTTACAAAAATATTTTGTCCTCATAAAACTGATGATTTTGAAAAATTAGGTAAATTGCATGTAAATAAATTGAAATCCATAAAAGAAATACTGGCACTCGTGAAAAAATAGGGATTCTGCACTTTCGATACTCGTTGTATAGGAATACAATCTAGATAGTGTGCGAAACCGTAATACGTTTTGATGTGATACAATGTCGTATTTCACGTGAAGTAAGTCGAATGACAAAATTTTTTTCGTTTCGAGAGATGATGGTTTTCTCGTCCGTCAACTGTACTTAACGCACTCTTTTGGGAAAATTTACTATCTGTGTGGACAGTGTGTATTCCATAATATCCTATTGTTTATTAACCATTCTTATTCCCAACATCTTCCATTATCAAAATTTGTACAAATTCTTGCTTCGTTTAAAATCTTTGTCATATCTTCAAATGTTTACTTTTTTTATGCTAGATCGGACAGAGTTTTTATTTCTATTTAGCAATTTTCTTCCTAAGAAGATTTTCCACTTTTTGTAATCTTTTGAAAGATTGTTATTGTGTTTATTATTTGTTCACCTCAACTAACTTTAACAATATACCGCATTACTTAATAACGGCTTGCCATCGACTAAAATATTTGTGAAATTTTCAATTTTGGTTTGTAACTTGTTCTTTTTGCGAATTCTTTTTTTTACTTGTTATCAAGAAAGCGAGGAAAATACACAAGGCGATTAACACAATGAAGATTGTTGCGAATGCGTTAATCATTGGTGTTACCCCGATGCGGACGTTGGAGAAAATTAAAATTGGTAAAGTTGTTGATCCTGGCCCACTTAGAAAGCTGGCTATAACGAGATCATCGAGGGATAAAGTAAAAGCGAGGAGCCATCCCGCCAAAATCGATTTCGCGATAATTGGTACTTTTATTTGGGTAAAAACGGTAAATGGTTTTGCTCCAAGACTCAGGGCAGCTTCTTCGAGCGAAGAGTCGAGCGACATCATTCTAGTCCTTACTGTCATGTGAACATAAGCCACTGATGCCATTATATGGCCTATTGCGACTGTCATGAGCCCACGCTCTTTAGGAAGTCCAAGTAGACTTTCCGCAGCCATAAATAACATCAAAAGCGAAAAACCAAGTATTATTTCCGGCATTACAACTGGCATGATAATAACGCTGTCCAAAAATTTCTTCCCACGAAACTTACCTGGATTTTTAGTTGCAGTTGCAGAAAGGATGCCGAGACAAACTGCTCCTGTTGCTGATATGCTCGCAATTTCAAGGCTTGTTATCGCTGCATAGAGAATATCTTCATCTTCCAAAACTTTATAAAACCATTTAAAAGAGAAAGTTGTCCAAATTCCCGGTATTTCCGAAGCGCTGAAAGAATTTACCATGAGTAGTACAATTGGAACATATAAAAAGGCATATCCAAATATCAAAAAAGCCAAAACTGTTTTTGATATTTTCTTCATTTTGCTGCTCCATCTCCATCATGTGCGAATCTATTCATTTTGATTTGTGACCACGTACGTGTTGCGGCTTTATCATACTGTATTTCGTACATATTTTTGCTAGGAGAACCGATCATTAGACTATCTAGAAAATCATGACCTGTTGGAAATATATGACGATTTTTCCTTATTTCTTCGCAAAAAAATTTAGAAGCAGTTGGGATATTGACCAATATTCCAGATGAGTTTGTTATTTTGGCCGCAATTTCAGGCCTCAATATGTACTCAAGAAACTTACAGGCGTTTTTCTTATGTGGAGCTTTTTGTGGAATTCCAACACAGTCAATCCAGATGACTCCGTAATTTTGTGGAATCGTATAAATTATGTTTTTTCCGACGTTTTTTCCAGATTTCATGGCTCTCCACGCATTATCTGATGATCCGATAGCAATCGCAATTTCCCCGGAAATCAAATCATGTATCATTGTTGAGGAAGAGAATTTTTTTATGTATTTCCTGATTTTTTTGAAAAATTCCAGATATTTCGCTATATTGTTTACGTCCTTGTGTCGTCCAATTCCTAAAAATGCCTCTGTTTGTGGGAATATGTCTATATATTCTTCTGGAAAGCTTACTCCGTATTTAGCTATTTTTTTTATTTTTTCTGGATCGAGTAAAATGTCATATGAATCAATTTCTTCACCAGAAAATATACTCGATACTACAGACTCATTGTACGCAATTCCTGTTGTACCCCAAAAAATTGGAAGTAAATAATCTAAGTTCCCGCCGGCAAAAACGTACTTTTCTGTTATAATTCCGTCTATGTTGTGAAGATTAGAAACTAAGTTCTTATTTAGCTTTGAATACACCCCCATCTTTTGTTGTCTTGCAGCATACGGGATGAAAGAGGGGAAAATGATATCATAGCCGCTGTTAGTTGCTAATAACTTTGCTTCGAGTGTGTCGTTGTTGTCATACACATCGTATACGACTTTTATGCCAGTTTCCTTTTCAAATCCATTGAGGATTTCCCTATTTATTATTCCGTACCACCCATATATGTTGACTACGTTATCGGTACAGCTTTTTTTTAAGCTAAGTGTGATGGTTAGCAATAAGAATAGTGAGAGTATCAAAATATTTTTACTCAAACTTTTCTCCGTTTTTGTTGAAGTATATTAAAACCTTTTTTGTATACTTTCTGTAGGATTTTTTCGTAAAAAAGAGCGATAATCGTAATTATTGATATACAGACTAACGTGTAAATTACAGGTGATTCAGGTGATGTATTAAAAATTTCAGATATTTGTGAATGCGTCTCAATGACATCAATTGATGCACCATTTATCAATTTAAATACTTGCCGAATTGCCATCAAAAAAACGACAATTGCAGAAATAAAATACGTGTAACACCTATGCAGTGCATACGATAACCGAATGCCAAAAATAGATCCGCAAGCGGATCCAGTAAAAAGCAGCACGACGAAAAATATATTGCAACAATAATTGTTTGCAGAATAAATGATGACAATAACAGTTGTTATTGCACACCCGACAATCGCGGTGGTGCCGTATACTACTGGACTAACTCTCCCTATCAAGTATATTATTGCAGGAGCCATGAGTAGGTTTACCCCCCCGCCAATGGCTGCGCTTACCAATCCAGCTAAAAATCCGATGAGTATTGGAATGAGTATACTCATTTCTGCCCTCGATCTAACAAAAATTTTATGAAAGGGTAGGTGAAGCATCCAACGCTTCATCAAAACATTTTTTGTATGTTTCTTGAATCCTTTTGCTTTATGTTCTTTCATGCTTTGAAAAAGCATAACGGTCCCAAGAATCGTCAAAATTAAAATATAGATGCATATGAATTTTCCAACGACCATTTTTGGGTTATGAATTTTTTTTAATAAAACTAATTCAGTGACTCCTCCCAATATTCCTCCGAACAACATGTACAGTGCAAGGTGAAAATCAACATCCCTACTTCTTTTATAAGCTAAGAAATTTGTTAAATTTATCCCAATGGCGTTACAGAGTTGCGTTGCCATTGCTACAAGTGGAGGAATTCCTAGTTCCATCAACATCGGTGTTATGATGATTCCACATCCAATTCCCAAAAATCCGGAAACGAAGCCACCGAGTAGTCCAGTTGAAAATATCAGCGACAGCGAACCTAATACTTCACAAATCGGAGTAGAAGGGCTCAACACTTCTGAGATCTCGCCTTTCCATACCAATTCTCCTTATTTGTCATGATAGCACAAATGCGATTTTCATTCAGAAAAAATTGGAACTTTCAAACAAAAATTTCAAATCTTTGTTAAAATTTCACAAGTTGTGAAAATTTGTATCAAATTTTGGGGTAAATATACAATTCTAGTGAATTATTTGGTAGCCTTTAAATTAGGGGTAGAAGATATATTAGAGGCTACATAGTATGAGGGTGCTCGTTGTGGAAGACGACGGTAATATAGCGCGAAGAGTTGAGACAATTTGCGCAACAGATAGCCTGCCGTGTCATATAGCAGAAAATGGCGAAGAAGCCTTGGAAATGCTGAAATTTTACGATTATGACATTGTCATTTTAGACTTAATGTTGCCAGATATAGATGGTTTTGAGGTGTTGTCAAGGCTTAGGGCAATAAGAAACGATACTCCTGTAATAGTTTTATCTGGGCTAAATGCCACAGATGACAAAGTCAAATGTTTAACCATAGGGGCCGATGATTACCTTACAAAGCCATTCAGTAAAGTTGAACTACTCGCAAGAATTTATGCATTGATAAGAAGGACGGCCGGTCATTCATCGTCCGTTGTTACAATTGGCCCAATTGAGATCGATATTAAACAACGATGTGTGAAGGTTTATGGAGCCGAGTTGTCTTTGACCAGTAAAGAATATGCCATTTTGGAATTACTGGCGCTCAAGAAGGGGGCGGTTTTGCCAAAGGAAACTTTTTTAAACCACATATACGGTGGTATGGACGAACCAGAATTGAAAATAGTTGATGTATTCATCTGTAAACTCCGTAAAAAAATTGCAGATCTCACTGGAGGTTTGAATTTTATTGAAACTGTGTGGGGACGTGGATATACCCTAAGGGATGGTAATGAAGATGGTGAAAAACACAATGTTGACAGACTAAAAGTAAGTTAATGAATTTTGTAAGCAGATAGTGGATATGTAAACGTCACCCTCGTCCTCGGGTAAACACTAGCCACCATAATGTACATGTATGGTGTTCACACCATATACGACCTCAGGTACAATTTCGTATTGCAAGTTAATACAAAGGATGTAATGGTGTATATAGCGCAGCAAGAGATGTACAGGATAGAGAATTTTAAGATACCTGCTGGTATGTTTATATGCTTAATCTGCTTTGTAAATGTTCTTCGACACTCTCAACTTTAGTCGAATGTGGATTTAGTTTCTCGTTAAATATGGAGCATATTGCGTACAATAACCAAAATAGAAAACTCCTCTCCAAGATTGAAATACTCCCTTTTACACACGATTCGTTTGAGGAGATTAATGTATTGTAACCGGTTAATTTATTGACTTTTTTGTGAAGTA
>JAITDA010000010.1 GCA_031282805.1 Holosporales bacterium | reverse complement strand
AACACAGCATTTTCAAGGTTACTTATCAGAGCAAAATGGCTGGAATCTCAGTTGCAAAAAAACTCTGCAATATCGCTTCAGGAGTTCGGTGAAGTGAATAAAATTTCGCCGAGATACGTGCGATCCGTTCTGACCATGAACAAACTGAGTCCGAAAATTCAAGCTATGATTATGGACGGATATATGCCGCGACACCTATCGATTCAGGATATTATCAGCAAAAAATTTCCGATACTATGGAAGGAACAGGAGAAAATATTTGTGAAGTGAAAATTGTCGTTACTTCTTGACTCTTTTATCTGAGAGTAAAAGTCGCGAATGTTGAAGAACTATTTCATGGCAGCTTACTAATGATTTCATCTACAATGAATTGATATGCCTCTTCAAAGTTCCAATTTAGTTTTATAGGAAGTAGCGCATTCATGTCAGATTGAAAATCAGGATGATTCCTTTTAAGTGCTAAATTCTTCAAAAATTCTTCGCCCCTAATGTTGATATTGTCTTTTGCGCAATATTTAGAAAAAATTTCAAAAACTTTATTTAAGTCAACTAATTCTTGTTTAACAACATACCATACATCAAATAAATCTCGTCCTTTACGACGTTGATATAGAGCTCGTAATTTGGTTGCTATTAACTCTTCTAATTCGTAGGTAATTATGTCTGCTTTCCCATTCGCCCAATCTGACTCCAATACGAAGGGAACTGTTTTTAATGGCAACACTTGAAAATGCTCTACAGTGTTAATTTCGATTTTTAATTTTGCAGGCATTTTATTGACCGCTTCATACTTATAAATCAATTTTGCACTACATTCGGTAATTTTCCACTTTGGTTCGCCTAGCCATGGTTTTAGAAGCTCTCTAATATTGTCAATTGTTTGCCCTATTGGATCAGGATTCTTTTGTACAAAATCAATATCTTCACTATATCTTGCCGATGGTTTTAAAAATAACTTGTTAAGCGCCGTGCCGCCCCGAAATACCAAAGCTTCTTTTATGTGTGGTTCATTGTAGAGATTTGTTAAGGCTCTGCTTATTACTAAATCTTGTTCAACTTGAGCAGATGTACGCCATTTCGTGTTTTGTTGCCATCTTTGAATAAAAATTTCTGGTATCATAAGTCACTCTCAAAATCAGTGTTTTCAATAATTTTCCATTTTTTGCATTTAGGATGCCCGGCTTTCGATATATAAGGCACGAGCGCCACATATGGTCGATCCGAATCCTCCAGGTATGCGGCAAACCTATCAATGATTTTTTGTTTTTTTTCTTCATCTTCCGGAACATCAATTCTTTCTAAGATAAATCCCAATCTTTGAATTTGGCATACTTCTTCTAAATCTTCTACAAGGTGTATTAATTTGTTTTCATCAATATGAGGTGTAAGTTCGGATAAAACAGTAGCAATATGACTAATGCCTCCAGCTCTCTTTGAATATTTGAAAAGATCAATAGCTAGCAGTTCTGGGGTAGATACTTTTAAATATCCGGTACTTACGACAAAATCCATGGTTGGTAAACATTCTAAAGAATCTTTATAGATAAGTTCAATTACAATATCGCCAAATTCAAGAGAATGTTTGATGCGTTTGTTGGTAATTATCTGAAAACGGGCCGGTTTCTGATGAGTAGCCCCAAAAAATAACCCAGCGCTCAATAGCCCCACATAATAATCGGCTTTTAGGTGTTGCATAATGATGGGAACCAACTCTTCAGCTGGGATAGAGCCATACGGCTGGTGTTCCGGTGGTACAATGACATAGAGACCGTTAATAGGACTAATGATCTTTTTGCGTTTTTTTAATCTGTATAAACCTGATCTTGCGGAAAAGTCAGATATCCCTAACTCATTTCGAATTTCCTTGGAAGTAAAATAAGGCCTCCCGCTAGCTTGCAATTTATCAAGATACTCTATAAACATGCCATGACCTAAAAATATTAAAATACGCTATTTATAGGACATAATATCTTAGCGCTCGATCTTAATCAAGTGCAATTATATAATATGCCCTAAAAATAAGGATATTCAACACAAATGGGACATGATATGTATATCAATTTGATATTCTTCAAACTCTAGGCGCTCGCCATTTTGTCTAGAAAATGAGTTTGTTTTTAATGGTAACCGCTATGCAGTTACGGTTTTTTATGGAAAATATCAGGAACACATTGAAAATGCTGCAAAATTTTCGAAACGGAAGGATGATTTTTTCGAGTTCTTGAAAAAAGACGTAACACTGGTGCACGTACCTGCATTTTTCGGTATGCTAGCAAACGCTTGGTGCAGATACAGTCCACAAAAAGCGGAACTGGTGAAAAAGTTCGTGAAAGGGTACGTCCGCTCCACCACGTCAGAAGGCAATATACGAGAATCTTGCGTTGCTTTATCTGTCTAAGTTATTAAAGATATCGCTGTTGCAGAGAATATTGCGGCTTCGGTATATTTATATACGGACAACATTATGCCAGACATCATTCTCCAAAACATAAAATTACTCTCTAAATCTCTTCATTTTCTCCAAACGGCGGGGTCAGGAGATTTTTTGAAGCTCCGCTTGTAATGGCTGTAGGAGAGACGGTTACAGACTTTCGTTCAAAATCGCATTTTCGTGTTGCAGAGAATTCTCTGGTCGGGTGGATGTCCGTGAAAACGAAAATTTGTGCAACAGCAGTAAAAGCCTCAAAAAAGAGCGAAGACTCAGAGTATTTTATTATTCCGGGAATCATTCTGAAGCT
>JAITDA010000026.1 GCA_031282805.1 Holosporales bacterium | reverse complement strand
ATTAACAACAAAATTTTTTTATTAATTGCCTATATTTCAAAACTTGCTAGTATGTCACGCATTGATGGAAATTTTGAAATCAGCGTTTAGCAAGAATAATTCAATAAAAGACGTAATAGTTGTAGATGAGAAAAACCCATTTGTTCGCGAGTTGAAATTATTGATTGTTAAAAAATTAGAAACAGCTCATGTTTATGTTAAGGCGGACGAAAAGAAGCGTCCTACTGGCTAATCCTGAGAAGTAAAAAAAGGTAAAGTGGTGATAAATTTGAGAATTGGTCTTTACCAAAAATTGGTATCCTTGATTGACACGCTACTACGCAGGACACCATTGGAGGGAAAATATTACTCCAAAGTTCTTTATACTTTCAAGTTATCAATATTTACTCTCATTGAGAAGTCGTCTTTTGCTAAGAGGAAAAGTGAACAGGAACAATATACATCAGACAGAGCGTGAAAATCACTGGAAACGCATCTTCCAAAATGTAGGCTGAGATTGTCAAACCACTGAATTTTCGTCAATGAAGTAATGTTGATATTTAAGAAGTTGAACTCCACTGAGAAACTTACTACCGGACTATGATAGAGGGGTAATAAGTTAGTAATGAAAGGGAAGATGACAGAAGTGATGTCTTCAAAGAGTAATAGGATGAAGAAGGGGTATCACCACAA
The DNA here is from genome assembly GCA_031282805.1 of Holosporales bacterium. GTDB lineage: Bacteria > Pseudomonadota > Alphaproteobacteria > RUG11792 > RUG11792 > JAITDA01. The sequence continues at coordinate 29,367 of JAITDA010000026.1, read as the reverse complement.
AGAAAGGCGTAAGATGAAAAATAGCGATGAAGTGATGGAGAGTGGTGGTAATGAAGTATTGTAGGAATATCGTCCTTTTTTTGTAACATGTGTTCAGATAATTTGATTTTTTGGAAAAATGCGTCTACCTCGTGACAACAGATTGTAATGTGTACACAACATTAAATTTCATACACGGAGTTTAGCGCTTACGATAACTTATCAATCCAATATATCTACTTTTCGGTAGACATTATGCTATTCCTCGTTGTTACGTACATATCGTCCGATGTTTTTTCTAGCTCCATCATAATTTCCAGCATACTGGCACGTTTTACAATGATATTTGCACCGTATATTACGTAATACAATCTTCTACGTGTATTCTTTTTATAGTTGAATAATGTGATTTGTGCCATTGGATCGATTGGTATCTGCATGATTTTGCCGAGACTACTCCTGAAGCTTCCTGGTCCAAAGAATGGTAATACGAGATATGGCCCTGGTTTTGCGCCCCATTTTTTAAATGTGCTGCCAAGTGAAGTCTCCTTCTTTTGTAGTCCTATCTTTGAAGCAGTATCAAAAAATCCGAAGAATCCAAAGATTGTGTTTATAATGAAGCGAAATGTCGTCTTAACGACGTGCTCGCCGTCGCCCTGCAAGATGAAATTAATAACGGCAACCGGTGAGAAAAAATTACAAACAAAATTGGCAATTCCACTTTGTAAAAATGTTGGAAAAATGCGTTCGTACGCCATGGAAATTGGTACCAAAAAAACTTTATCCAAAACACCGTTAATTTTAAACATCAATCTATTGAGTGGTTCAAGGGGATCGTACACATCGTCAAGCCCGTCCTCGTAAAGCGGAGATTCTTCAAGGGACCAATCATCTTCCTCCGCTGCTCGCAGTGTTCCAAGTAGGCATAAAAAAAAGAAGATAAAAATGCAGGATTTCACAGAACGTCACAAAGTTTAAAATGCGGCAGTTCCAGTTTAGTCATAGTTTTGTAAATTTTCAAATTATTTGGTATCTCCTTCATTTATGAGAAAATGTTCACAGGTTAACTAATGTATTCAATGAAGCCATTTTGCTGCGTTATCACGCAAAAATTGAGTCAATGAAATAATCTGCGCACTATAGCAATATCAGAACAATGGAGCCTCTAATAAGAAAAATATGTGTTGCTAGCTATGTAGATAATTAATCATGTCCATTTGCTGATATTGCCTCATCAAAAAGAATGGGAGGGGGAGGAAGCTAATCAAGGGCATGAACTACTGAATTACTAGGAAAGAAGCACCATTGGCAATACATTTTAACTAGTGAAAGGCATGTAAAGTAGCAAAATTGAATCCTCCTGTATTTGCTACATCGAAATCATCCAGTGTAATTGAACACTTATTCTGTCGTTTAACCTTTCTTCAAGAAATATTTGAAATATCTCGGCTAACGCGTTATCGAATTGTCCTATTGGCATAAAAAAAACTTTTTTACATTGGAAATACATGGATTTAAGAAATCGTCTCTGGCGGAGAGAGAGGGATTCGAACCCTCGATACAAATCCTCGTATAACGGTTTTCGAGACCGCCCCATTCAACCACTCTGGCATCTCTCCACAGGCGGGTATCATATCATAACCCCAGGGAACATTCAATTTGAAGCTCATGAGCACACAAAAAGTATTGGCTCCGTGTTACAATAAATGGCTCTATGGTAGGCGGAGGCGCATGGAGGATGGTAAAATGGTACACAAGAACTGATCTTTTTCATTAATACGAGTAGATTTACGAAGTTTGGCGTACTAGTACAAATACAGATGATGTAAAAAGTATATAGAACAGCAAAAAAACAGTGAGGTAGAGGATTTTAAGATATCTGAGTTCTAATATTTATATATTTAATTTGCTTTGTAAACATTTTTCAATGCTCTCGACTCTAGACAATGCGGAACTCAACACATTTCTGTTACTGCATCAAAATTTATTCCACTTGCTATTTGCTCCGCTGCTTTATTCATTGCCCCCTCATTGTAGCTCTGCTCTCGCCTGTATCCTTACTTGATCTGCCTTAAAGGTTAGATTTTCTAGCTTCGCTTTCTCCTCGTCAAGGTCCTTAATATCCTCCTCACTAATCTTATTATCATCGTTTATATCTCCTTCTTTAATATCCAGTCCCTTTAAAAACCTTAGTGATATACCAAACTTTGTTGCTCCTCTACTATCATTCTCATCATCTATATATATACCCTCCTTCATTTTTCTTTGCGTACTCCCATCCTTTTTCAAATTTCTTTGTCAATTGTTGTGCCTCTAAATTTGATAAGTCACCTTTTTGCCGGCATTGTATATTTAAATATAATTCTTGTAAAAGTTTAATTAATTTCTTTTAAAAACTTTCTTGTCTTGCTTTTTCTTTTCACAATTTTTTAGCTAACTTGTGGGACAACTCATTTTGTGAATGATACACAGGCATGGTGATTACATCCATTTAATCAACCCATCGTAAGCATCCAAATCACCTATATATAGTTGATTCGTCAAATATCTTTACTGAATTATATGAGGCAACTCTTCTCTGTGGCAATTATCGACTATGATTGCATATATCTTCACACCTTTTTTCGATAATTCATATACTGGTGTATCTATGTTGCTTAGCGTCTTCTTTTCTCTCTAATTTTCTAAGCTCCAAAGTACGATTTATCGAGTTAAGACATATTCAATCCTATATTAAACTCCTTTGTATATTACTTGCTGGTGCCGTACCTGATTGATTTACTTGAAGTTGGCATCAACAGTGTCGCTACTTACTTTAGCGAGCTCCGTTATTGACGTGCTAGTTAAAGCATTCAGCTAAGCACAATTTCGTTTCTATTCTGCAGGCTAAATTTGAAATTTTAGTTATTTAACAAATGTATCAATGTTTTTCAAACGCCTATATTACGCATTTTTTAAGAATAAAAAATTTTTATGAAAACAATCTCAAAATTCAGACAAATCAATAGTAAATTAACACATTTTTGTAACAATTACACTTGTAATGGAGGAGTATGTTCTACAAAAAGTTAATTTTACTATTTCTTATCGCAATATGTTGCGTTGGCTCGGCATACGGTGCAGATGGCAGAGTTAATGCAATTGATGGAAATTTCAATGCTGAAAAAGGCGCGGAAGTGGAAATTGACAGGCAATCAAAAATAGGAAAGGACGGAAGGATAATAAATATGAGCGATAAGTTCAGCATTAGTAAAAGTGTTGAAACGCAAATTGGAAGTAACACTAGCGAGGAAAAAGATGAAGCCACTGGAGCAATTCACAACCACGACACAATAACAATCAGTTCTTCCGGAAAAATTGAAGGGGATGGATCCGTTTTTCATTACGCAGGATTCATCGATGATGAGGCAATAAGGGATGAATACACAGTGGCTGACTATGAAGCAGAACAACACTTGGATGATCCCGAAAAACTTGGCCGTGCAACATATTACGATTTGGTTAATGACAGTAAGGTAACAAAATTCATGGTATATCATGGTGGACAAATTATTACTCCAGCTCAAACATTAACCGACCACGGAGATGGAACATATGTAATCCCCCAAATTAGCGTTGTAGAGGAGCCTATTGATCTTTTCAGTGATGCAGCCGCAATTGACATGGGGTCCGCACGGAGATATTACGAATCGGGATACACACTTACCACTCATTCTGAAAAGCAACAAGATATTCGAGCATCATTTTTCAGTTTAAGTGGCTACACGCAGTATGCGCAAAAGGTTACGAAAGGCAACGGAATATCAGACAGACTTACAGAAATAGAGACAGTTTCTCAACCGAGTTCAGACGATAGCGTATTTAAATTTAACTTAACGAATGAAGGAGGCGAAAACGGACTATCATATACCCCAGTGTTTATCCCAGTTTATGATGAGACGTTGACAATAAGCAAAACTGGAACAACTTCTGAATACACTGATGCAGTCAGACAAAATGCATCTGTTCTTAAATTCGAAGACTGGACTCCTGAAGACCCCGTTGTAGAACACAAAGGTGATAACTCTTGGTACAATGGTGTTTTCGAACTGAAAGAAGGTGGAGCAATCATAAGTAGTGAGGGAGCAATTTTTGGAGGTAAAACAGTAGTACATGAATGCACAGAACTTGAGTGGCAAGGTGGAGCAAAGGATGAATTTAACCGTCCTACAATCATCATGCGAGAAAACTCTGCTCTTTATTTCAACCTTCAAGATGAGCTTTTTTCTTTTTACGGCAGCATAGAGGGGCCTGAAAGCGCAAAATTGGTTTTTGAAAAAGGTACTGTACTCATCAAGGGCGATCTTTCTAAATTCAAGGGGAAGGTCATAGTTGTCAAGGGGGCGAATTTTGAGGTGAGATCCAGTGATGCTGAAAGTTCAAGCGAATATACAGGAAAATTTCCGGAAGGTGTAATATATCAAACAGAGGCAAATGGAGAACTTGCAACAGCGGTTGTTAGTGATTTGACAGCAACAACAATTGATACGGCAACTGGAGTACAAAATCTTGCTATTAACAACGGATACACAGTTGTCAAAAATACTGAAGGTGGTGGAGGTGTCACACTTAATGGCTCCTCTATCGGTAAGGGGGCTTTTGTATCTGTAGATGGTGAATCTGAAGTTAAAAATAATAAAATTGAAGGAGTTTTAATTGCCAAGGGGGATATGAAAGCGGAAAATGTAACAATCAATGGTGGTGTATTGGCAATTGAAAAAGGCTCGCTAACAACAGAGAATTTAACAGCTGGTTCCACAATAGTCTTGTGGGGAAACACAAAAATTGATAGCGTGAACATTCAAAATAGTGGGTCTAGCCATACTGGAACCAGTTTCACAATCACGGATGGACACACTTTAAAGTTTTACGCTGATGTGAACCCAGCCGGGAAGCAAATAGACAACATAAATACGCTTGATAGCACCATTGTACATTCGGGAAATGGAATGCAAATTGGTGGTTTAAACTTTTTGAATAGACCAAGCGCTGATGAGTATTATTTTGATGTATTAAGCGGGGCCGCTGTAAATTCAACACCGATAACAATCGGAGCGATATATGGTTCCAATCCAGCAACATTTGTCTTGTACGAAGGGGCCGCCTTTTCTACTACATCGGGAAGTAGCCCTCCATCAGGGACAGAAAGTGGAACTGATTTTGGAAGCGATGTTATATACACGTATACTGCGACAAAAACACCTATTCCAGTAACATTGTCTAATGGTGTTGGAATCGTCGATATCGATGGCAAGAGGTATTATATATATGGTTCTGAACAAGCTGGTCCTGGAAAAATTTTAATGACTACAATTCCTAGGGGGAGTTCGTCGGAAATTGATTCAATTCTACCAATTGAAACAATACACTTGTCCGGGCTTAATGCAATATCTTCTATCTACGACATGATCACGGAGTATTATGGGTACATCGAAAAGGAAGAAATCATAAAATATAACTTTTGGAATAAGACCTTCGCCGGAATAGACAAATATTCTACTATCGACAGTTTGGATGTTGTTAAAGCACATGATTATGGGACAATTTTCGGACTTGATGCTAAACCAACGCAGTTACGGAAGTACGATACCTTTGTCATGCCTACAATTTTTGGAGGTATGATTAGAAGAAATGTAACCTATAATTCGTCGAAGGCAAGGCAAGAGGAATACATGGTTGGTGGAAAGTTTGCATTATTCAATAGGCGAATAAACGCTGAACTTATTACTTCTTATGGATTTATAAGAACAAAAGCAACCCCCAATCCACTCGATATCAAAGATTTCAAAAGCCATATATTTAGTATTGGTAGCAAATTTGGCTTCAACATCCAGGCGGGCAGGTACGTAGTTTTACATCCAGATATTCTTACTGATTATTCGTTCATAAAAACCGCGAAAGTAGGCAACTCTCTGATTGAAAATGTGAGGAATGGTAATATCAACCGAATCGATGTCGTTCCAGGACTCAGTCTCGTATATGACAAAAAGTCATGGAGAGCAATTTTATCGGCAAAGTATTATCGTAGATTCGGTACAAAGCCAAAAATCACGACAGATACAGTCGTCATAAAAAACGTAGATAAACTGAAAAAAGGCTACATTGAATACGCAATAGACATAACAAAACATAATCCAAATAAGGGAAAATTTGGCATAAAACTCGCAAAAACAACCCATGGAGTCAACGGATTTAAAGCAACCGTCAAAGCAGGTATTAAGTTTTAAAATCGATGAATTGCCTTCGAGCACAATTGCAACGCCTAAAAATTGGTGAGATTAAAACCTACCATTAAACAAAATTCAGAGCATCTCATATACAAAAAAGTCCTTGAACAAAAGAGTGGCATTAAGCTACCATCTCCACCGGAGCACATATATTTTGTGACAGGGGTCATAGCTCAGCTGGGAGAGCGCTACAATGGCATTGTAGAGGTCAGGGGTTCGATCCCCCTTGGCTCCACCAAATCACTACATGAGTACTTCACGGTTTATTATTGCGTATATCATTTCAGTATCGTTGTTGCCATTTTCTGTATTTGGTATCTTTCATAACAATTTTATAACACTTAACGATGAAAACTTAGTTTTTTATGTACGAAGTTCCTCTGTTTTTTGCGCTGTAGTTTTGATGTTTTTGGCCTGGTACTATTCAAATATCATTATCAAAGGAAGAACTTTGGCAATACTCAATGAATTCGGGTTACAGGCGACAAATCTCAACGTAAGCAAAGTGACGACGGAAGACGCCATGCGACTTACGAACGATGTAGTATCGAGATTAAAGGTACGTGAAATCAACAAATTCGCGCTGTTTGGATTTGCAGTGCCATTCTTCTTTATGTCACTTACTACTGCAGTAATGATCTTAAATATTTCCAGTAGTGCTTTCTATTCACTCCCTATAACGATAATCTTATACACAGGAATGACTTTTGTCGCAAGTGAAATTGTGGAAAGATGTGACATACGTCTGTATAAAAATACTTTTTGCAAATTCGTTGAAAACGTAGTGGAAGCATCAAAGGGAATTCAGTTTTATGGGGCCCAAGAATTTGTGGCCAATAAATTAGTTGAGGCAGAAAAGGAAGTTTTCAACAAAATGAGGGGGGACGTTTCGAAATTTGTCTGGAAAGCGTTCTTCTACATTTGCTTCCTGTTTCTTACAGCGTGCATTGCATATATCGCTAAAATTGAATTCGTAAAGTTGCACTTATTTAGTGCAACAGGGTACGAATCATTATTTTTAAGTTTCTCCTTTTTTTACATCGTGTCATGTGGGGCATTTTTTAAATTTTTAAAAATAAATGACGCTATAACTGCAGAAAGCACAATCATAACGCATAACGCCCTCTCGCACAAACCTGATGGCACCAAGAAATTACAAGAAAATCGCATTTTTATCGCATTTCACGGAATTTATTTCCAAGATTCGACAAAGATATCTGATACTCCAATTTTGAGCAACGTTTCATTTTCTGCTCTTCCAGGGGAGCAAATCTCCATAACTGGAGAAAATTTTTTCAAAGGGAGATATATCTTCGAACTAATATTAAAATACTACTCTGCACAATCTGGAAAAATATACATTTCTGGAATACCGATCGACAACATACAAATGCACTCTCTCAGGGCATCGATCGGTATTTTTAAGCAAAATTTCGGAATAGTCCGTGGAACTGTTTATGATAACTTGGCAATGCTGGCAATTGATGAGAGCCAAATATTAACGATATCTGAGCGGGTTGGTCTCCAGGATAATCTCAACAATGAGGTTTATGATGATTACGACGCGGATGTGTCACAAGAAATTTTGTTTAAAATTCAGATTGCCAGAATTGTGGTACAAAAACCAAAAGTCATCTTAGTAGAAACACCTCAATATTTCGCGTCTGGATATGTAGAAGAAATTTTTTATGCCTTTGTCGAGCATATTGCAAAAAAATGCACTGTCTTCATAATGACTAATAATCCTAATGTAATAATTTATTCCGATAAAATATTGTATTTCGGAATTGGTGAATCCCTCTTCGGTACTCACGCTGAATTATCAAAAAACAAATATTATCAGGATTATGTACGAAGTTTGAATATATAAAAAACGGTCAATTTTTGTAATTGAAACCATATTAATGTAGATGTCTAGTTAATGGCGGTATTCTGAAAGTGGTGATTTCAAGTGAAATTGGCCAGTGATGTAATGTTTCATAGAGCAATGTTAAAATTACACAGCAGATAGTGATTCTGTAGTATCATCCCAAATCAGACATATACATCACATTCTGCAAGTGGTATTCAAGCATATTTCTCGCGTAGCGGCTGTTCAAATGATGTACCAAAAAGATGTTACCGGGGAAATGGCCTCGGATATCGTCGTACATTTTAATGCAGTTCTCGCAGATGATGAAAGATATAGACATATAAATTTGAAATTTTTCAATAGATTGATTTCTCATTTTGACGAAAACATTGACTTAAATGTGTTGATTGATGACACTTTTGATGGTAGGAAAAATCTGAATAATGCATCACTTCTTGAACTTTGCGTAATGAAAGTTGCAATAATTGAAATGATTTTTGAAAAAACTGATATTCCTGTAATAATCAATGAATACGTCGAGATAGCCAAAGAATTTGTTGGAGATAACGTTGCTGGATTCGTAAACGCAATGCTGGATAAAATATCTAGTCGGATAGAACGAAAATGCCAAACAGAAGCGTAGTTTTTTATTGTATTGAGTCGGAGTTCTGGGCAACTGCTTACAGGCTGGTTGAAAAGCTGTACTCTGCCGGAGAAAGGTTATTGTTTTTGTGCGACAACGATGATGAGGTTTCTTCGTACAGTTCAAGACTTTGGACATATTCAAAATTGGCATTTATCCCGAGTGGAAGCAGAAGAATCATTTCGGCGAGCGACGCAGAGTTCTGCTATGTTTGGTTTTCAACGACGATGGAGTTTTACAATACACCAACATGTTTGTTACATAATGGTCTAGACATGACTAAATTCAACACAATAGAAAGATTTTGTAAAATAATGGACGTATTCAACGTAGATTTAATGGCAGCCGCAAGAACACGTTCTGAGTTTTACAAAAAGAATGGATTTCGAAATCAAAAGCTTTGGATTCAAGTTGGCCAATCGTGGAAAAGTGAGAATATTACGTGAACGTTTTGGCCATAGAAACGAGTTGTGATGAAACTTCCGCGGCGGTTGTTTGTGATGCGGAAGAACCGTCGCAACGTATACTATCAAATATTATTAATTCACAGGTAGATCTCCACGCAAAGTACGGGGGCGTAATCCCGGAATACGCCGCGAGATATCACCTCGATGTGATTGATGTTATCATAGAAGAAGCCATGCAATCTGCCAACGTTCACTTTAATGATATAGCTACCATAGCTGCTACTGTAGGACCTGGCCTGATTGGTGGCCTGCTCGTTGGTACAGTCACCGCAAAAACAATATCTTTAGCAACCAAAACGCCTTTTATGGCAATAAATCACTTGGAAGCCCATCTGTTAACAGCCAGACTTTGTTATGATGTCGCCTTTCCATACCTTTTGTTACTGGCTTCAGGAGGTCATTTCATCATCGCAGAAATTTTAGGAGTCGCAAACTACAAAATTTTAGGAGAAACGCTCGATGATGCAGCTGGGGAATGTTTTGACAAAGTGGCCAAAATGCTTGGTCTCAAATATCCAGGTGGTCCAGCAATTCAGAATTGTGCTGTCAATGGGGATCCAAGAAGATTTCATTATACAATCCCGCTGCAAAAAAAATGTGGATGTAATGTGTCATTTTCAGGAATAAAAACAGCAACGAAATTGCACATTGATTCGATAAAAAATATAACATTGCAAGACAAGTACGATATTGCCGCCTCATTGCAAAATGTAGTTGTTACATTTATTACAAAACAGATAGAAAGAGCATTAGAAATGACAACATCCAACCCTAGTAACCTCGTTATAGCCGGAGGAGTCGCCGCAAATCTAGCATTGAGGAATAGACTACTAACATTTGCTGAGAGAATGGGGTTACATTTTTGGGCTCCACCAGTAAATTTATGTGCAGATAACGCAGCAATGGTAGCATGGTGTGCTATTGAAAGGATAAAGGCTGGTTTCAAGCATTCAGACTTACGCTTCCCCACACGACCTAGGTGGCCTATTACGGAGATATGAGAAATCTTTTTTATGCTTATAATTCAAAAATGTGTCCGGCAAAAAATCGATAAAAAATTTAGATACGAACTAGCAACTGAAGCTGGAAATTTTATGTTTTTTGAGAAAACATTTGAAGTATTTCCTGATAAAATGTCGCAAGAATTTCTGCTTTATGTTCACCATAATAAATTGCTCCAATTATGAATAATCTCAATACTGTAACTGCCATGATAAAGGAGAAGATTCTTCTATCCAGAATTATAGGACAAGATGTTGTTCTGCGTAAAAAGGGCCGTGAGTTTGTAGGAAATTGTCCATTTCATAACGAAAAAACAGCATCATTCTTCGTTAACGACGACAAAGGAACATTTTATTGTTTTGGGTGTGGAGCTTCTGGAGATATTTTTGAGTATCTCGGAAAAAAACATGGCCTTCATTTTACGCAGGCTCTGGAAAAAATGGCAGAAATGGCGGGGGTGAAACTCCCTGAAAAAAGACAAAACGATTATTTAAAGAATCAGCAGAGAATTCTACAAGAGGCCATGAAGTTCTTTCAATTAAATCTCACAAAGGACAGGCATGTACTGGACTATTGTAATAAACGCGGTATTAATAAAGAATTAATCGATAAATTTTCAATTGGATATTCCACTGCAGATGAAACACTGCTTGTGAAACACGTACGAAATATGAATTTCTCTGCTGACGAAATTTTACAATCGGGCATTTTTTTGAAAAAAGTAAATGGAGTAACGAGTAGATTTAAAAATAGACTAATGTTTCCGGTCTGCAACACGAGTGGAATTCCCATTGCCTTTGGGGGCCGCATTCTTCAAAAAGATGGTATTCCAAAGTATTTAAATTCGGCAGAAACAGTTATGTTTCAAAAAAAAGAGACACTTTATGGGTACAATATTGCAGTTAAGAATGTGACAAATGAAAATCCATTTATAGTCGTTGAAGGCTATATGGACGTTATAATGATGCATAAATTTGGATTTAATACCACGATTGCGTCAATGGGCACAGCTATTTCAATCGAGCATCTTGCAAAAATTTGGCGATATTCTGACGAACCCATAGTATGTCTGGACGGAGATAGTGCAGGTCATAATGCAATGATAAAGATTGCCATGTTGGCAATACAATATATACAACCGGGAAAAAGTTTGAGATTTTGCCTATTGCCGTCTGGAAATGACCCTGATGATTTTTTACGGAATAACACGGCAACGGCAATGACGCAGTTGTTGTCGGATTCGCTTTATCTCGTCGATTTCATTTGGCTGTATTTTGCTGGAATCTTCGATGACATGAAAAATAAGACTCCAGAAAAAATTGCAAAATGGAAGATGGAAGTAACTGCATGCATTGATGGTATACAAAATGTAGATATTAGGAAATTGTATAAAAACGAAATAAACGAAAGAATTTTTTCCATTTTGAAACAACACGGTAATAAAGGACGGAAAATTAAACGTTGTGTACCGCCAAGTTTTGTGAACAAAACGGAAAAAATACTCTTGCGGGAAGCATTTTTATTATATATCCTGATGAAGTATCCGTCTGTCATCTCATCTGTTGTTGAAAAGTTGGCTACCGTGATATTTGCAAACGATGAATTCGAAAGATTGAAGAGTTATATAGTTGAGTACGGGGATTCCGCGGATTTTGAAAACTGTGGCTTTGTAAAAGCTATCGCTTCAGTAAAGAGACTTTCTATCAAAAATAGCTGCTTCTCAAAACTAGAAGATGTCGATGTTTTAGAACTTTGGAATGATGTATTTGACTTAAGTTTTTCACAAAAGGCGCATTTGAATGACATAAATGCCGCGAAAAAAGACTGCAATGAGGCACTGAGTACTTCATCTTGGGAAAGATTGAAGGCGTTGAAAATGGCCATTCTTCATAGAAAAAATGAAAATATTTAAATTTTGTTAGGTGTGTAAATGGACACGAAAAGAAAAGATGAGGAAACTGAGATTTTACAGATAGACGATCCACTTATCGCTAATGACCCGAATGTTTTGGCACTGTTGAAGGTTAACAAAAACAAGGGCTATTTAACCTATGAAGAGCTTAACGAAGCACTTCCTGGTGCTGATTATGACTCGGCAAAATTATCTGCCATAATGTCGTATTTTTCAGATAATGATATCAAGGTAATTAGTATAGAAGAGGAAGAGTCTCTTTTGCTTGATACGAAGGAAGGAGCAATATCAGATCTCGTCAAATCTAAAGGGCGAGATGAGCCAGAACTGTTTCTCGAAGAAGTAAAAAACGACGATCCTGTGAAGTTGTATCTCAAGGAAATGGGAAATGCCAGCCTGTTATCTAGGGAAGGTGAGGTAGCAATAGCGAAGAAAATGGAGGAATCAAAAGTATTGCTCTATTCGACGATGTGTGAGAGTCACATTACTGCCGATATCATCGCGTCTTTACGTGAAAAGTTGAACAACGACATAATTTTGTTGAGGGACATTGTAGCAACCGATTCGTCATTAGATGAAGAATTGAATTTTCAGGAGAATGATGCTGACGATGATATTAGGGACGATGATGAAGAACAACTGCGGCAAATTATTACGAACGATGAGGAAAGCAAGCAAAAATTGTTGAAGCTCTTTGATAAACATAGCGATTTGTTTGCTAAAATGTTCAATAGGCAGAAACTCCTTAATTTTGATAAACGTAGTCTTGACGAAGATGAGGAGTATGGATCTCTTAAACAAGAAATAACCGACAACTTCTTCGAAATTAATTTAAATGAAAAGAGGGTTAACGGTATAAAAATTCAGATCACCTCATTGATGTCCACTTTCCCAGAAATAGAAAGGAAACTAATTTCACAGGCTGGTAAATCCGATTTGCCGAGATCGTATTTAATAAATTGTTTTAGAGATCAAAATTTTGATTCTGCATGGTTAGAAGAATTTTCAAAAAAAAATGAACTTGGCAGTTTTTTCAAAGCAAACCTCAAAGATCTTGAGGAGCTAGTCAAAATAGCAGCTTCTGTTGAAAAAGAATCAATGATCCCATTTTCGTTGTACCGACACTTTTTGCAAACGATGCAAAAATCGGAAAGGGATGAAGCAAAAGCAAAGAAAGAGATGATTGAATCAAACCTACGACTCGTAATTTCCATTGCCAAGAGGTACACAAATCGTGGCCTACAGTTTTTGGATTTGATTCAAGAGGGAAACATAGGCCTAATGAAAGCGGTCGACAAATTTGAATATCGAAGAGGATACAAATTCTCAACATATGCTACGTGGTGGATAAGGCAAGCGATAACTAGGTCAATAGCAGATCAGGCGAGAACAATCAGAATTCCAGTGCACATGATTGAAACCATCAACAAGCTCATTAGGATGTCAAAACAGTTAATGAGTGAATTTGGAAGAGAGCCGACACATGAGGAACTGGCAGCAAGACTCGTAATGCCAGTAGATAAAGTCCGTAAAGTCATGAAAATTGCTAAAGATCCGATCAGCCTTGAAACCCCAATCGGTGATGAAGATGAAAGTCACCTCGGAGATTTTATAGAGGACAAAGGAGCAGTTGTACCCGTTGATGCAGCAATTCAATCTAACCTCAAATCCGCAACCAATAAGATATTGGCAACCTTGACTGGACGTGAAGAAAGAGTCTTACGCATGAGATTTGGTATTGGTTTGCAATCTGATCACACGCTCGAGGAAGTCGGACAGCAGTTTGCCGTGACAAGAGAAAGGATAAGACAGATTGAAGCAAAAGCCTTGAGAAAGCTGAAACACCCGAGTAGATCGAGAAAATTAAGAAGCTTTTTGGATAATTAACGGAGAACAGATATGAGCATCGAAACTGTATTTTCAAAGTTTGGAAAAAGCCTGGATGCCTCAATCGCTTGTTTGAAGAAATTGACCAAATTTTTATTTACTAGATTTCATGCAAATAGACAGTTGAAATTACGAGAAAATCTCAAAACAAAACACACCTCAGGGACGATATCGCCATACGCGATACTAATTTTTGATAGTTTTGTTGCATTTTTGTCAATTTTTGTTTCCATTCACTTGAGAATTGGGATGGATTTCTTAGACTACTCTCCAACCTATGTTATAAAAAATATGTTTGTATTTGGTCTCGTAAGTTCAAGCGTTTTTTTGTGGATCCAGACTCATCAGTTTTTCTGGCGATATACAACCATCGAAGATATGATTCCGATTTTTTTATCAGTTATGCTATCGAATATGTTGTTTTTCCCATTGATGATGCTTATGAACAGAGAGGATTTTTTACCATATTCAGTTTTGATAATTAATGTATTTGTCTTAAGCTTTATGCTGATGGTGCCCAGGTTTTTGAGCCGTATACTGTATAACCAAAAAACTAGTAAAATGAAGAGGTTTGCTGAAAAATTGGAACAACAAACGGAAGTTCCTCAAATTTTGCTCATAGGAAGTAGCCAATCGATAGAAGTGTTTCTGCGGGAAGTAGTCTCAAACGATGAGATTCCGTTTAATTTCGAACCTGTTGGAATTCTTACACTTGATCGAGATGAGGTTGGACACATCATCAAGGGGGTTCCAATAATTGGAGAAATTCGTGACATTCACGGTGTTATAAGATTATTAAATAGTAGAGAAAAAATCTTTCCAAAACAGATCATAATCACAGAAAAGTCTTTGCCAGAAAATGCGAAAAAGTTCCTCGTCAGATACGTCCAAGAGAGGGGAATGCTTTTGATGCACGTTATTCACCAGTACACATTCAACGCAATCTCCGAATAAAAATTGACGTAGTCAAACGCAACTCGGGAAAACTGTCAAATTTATATTGAGACTATAAGTAGGTAATGTAAAATGCAAAACCGCAGTCTTTAAAAGGATAAAAAATCCAAGCGCTTTTATGCTTAAAATTCATCAAGACTGTCGTGGATAGCAACAAAAACCCGCCAATCAACAGAAAAAGTAATGGCTTTCACAAGCGAAAGCTTTTTAGCGTTAACTCTCCATTCGTATTTCTTTAAGTGTAGATAAAAGCCTCCTTATTCAAAAATTTCTATCCCATTAATACGACTATATTTATCTACAAACAACTTAGAGCAATATACTACTATATCCCAACCCAATAATCTGTGCTACAGTGTTTTTGTCAATGTTAAGTATCACTGTAATACCTCTTACTACAAAGTAGTAGTCTACTGGTTTCCACTTTATCTCAGATCATTTTTCTTATCCACGATGGGTCTTTGTTTATATGGATGGAGTCAAAAACACCGCTGTGTTCGTACATTTTACGAAGTTTAGGTGAAATTGGTACATACCCTTGACTTCATGGGGAATTCATAGATGGAAGGAGTTAAGTTACGAAAGTGAATTTACTCGTAAAGCTTATATTTAAAGTGTTGGCAAAACGAGATAATTTCGATACGCATCAATCCATCTTTTCTCCAGTTTTAGTGTAGTGTACCGTGTACGACTGTGCCCTTCCCTCGATGTATGGTGTCACGGACATGATCTCTCCAGCCGGATAAAATGAAACCTTATCTCCATTGAGACAACCTTCTTTATAGATCGATACTTCATACACTCCTCCCCCCTGAGACTTCGCATAATAAAGTAAGTTTTTTCCATGTTTTTGGCCGTTACAATACGTGCATTCATTTACGATATCTCCAAATTCATCGAATGCCTTAAAAGGTCCATCCATTTTTCCATTTTGGTATTGAGCAACAACCTGCTCCATCCCATTCTCAAAAAATGATGTCATGATCCCATGTTGTATTCCGTGCTTATATTCAACAATTGAGAAAATTTTTCCATTGGGGTAGTACTGCTTTACGCTTCCACAAATCACATCTCCCTTATACGGAATTTCCGATAAGACAATTTCATCACGAGAGACGAAACTCGTTACACCTTCCTTCCTACCATGTTGCAAATTGATGATAATCTTCCCATCATCAGTATCTTTGATTAACTTACCGGAGAAGTTTACTTCCATATCTAATTGTTGGCTAAAAAATTATCTATCGCATTTTTAATTACATTGCAACGCTCAGCGGGAGCCAACTTTTTAAAGTTAATTTTGTTCTCTTTACAATACTTGCTTGTGATTGAAGTGAGCCCCTCAATTAGCGGGATTCCAACAACGATTATTTCCTTAACCTTACCAAGCGCCTCTTTCTGCTCGGTAATAACGAATATGACAATGAATTCAATAGCGGTTTCACCACTCCCCAAACTCCCCTTAACAACAACGCTTCTCTTTTTTTCAGTTACAAGGAAATTCTCACCTAACACGGTACTTGCAACGGCCTTCATTGCCTCATTTTTGAATCGCCAGGAAAAAAATTTTGCTAAAGATTTTTCAAACTCAGTATTTCGCTCTACTCCAAATCTTTTGGCTATCGCTTGAACGTCAAAATGATCATTCAAAAAACTTTCCATACTTTCTACATCAGCGCTCATGCTCGCCAATTTTTGAAGTCTCGCATACATTTCTTTAACCTTACTTTTCGCTTGCGCTGCAATCGTCCGTTTTCCAGATGCATCACTGCTTGATTTAGCTGCTGCACCATTTACAAAAACCAATGTGGGTAAAAACGAATAAAATAACCAACCAACAAATACTATCCTTGCAAAATTTTTAAATGGAATCATAAATCTCAACATCTCAGCTGTAACCAGACTTGATTATATCACCACACCCCTTCCATTTTTATAAAATTTACATGAATGTACATATCGTAGTGGACGAATTCTGAGTTTAAGTGAAAAATGGTGTGTGAAGTTGATAACAAACATCGTGCCGGTTAGAATCAAATGAAGTAGATAACGAGTTAACTCTTAATTCTGATATTGTAAAGTTATTCGTGAATGTACCAACTACTCCCACAATGTGCCATTTTGCCGATAGAAATACCTTTTTCTCAAAATTTTGAATTCTCAATGCAGTTTTCTGTCACTCTTTCATTTTATTTATCTCGGATATTGATTATGTGCAATGGAGCCGATACCATGAGCTGTGATACACGCCAAAAGGGTAGCATGTATACTCATATAAGCCACATGCTCACGTGTATTTAGGAAATCTTATTATTGTGTACTGAAAAAGTATGAACTTTGGTGAAAAAACAAAGTGGTACCAACCTGTCATATTTTTAATTTTCTGATATATGGATTACTTTTCATGAGCGCTTTTACCCTTTCATTTGACACGTGGGTGTAAATCTGTGTTGTCGTCACATCTTTGTGGCCAAGTAATTTTTGAATACTCAAGAGATCTGCACCGTGCATAAGGAGATGCGTCGCGAATGCGTGTCTTATTACATGTGGAGAAACCTTTGATTTTGGCCAACCGATTTCATTGGCTACTTTCTTTATGAGCTTTGCAAATCCCTGACGAGTCATATGTCCGCTACCTGACCGTGATGGAAAAAGGTACTTACTAAATTTAAACTTGCCGTCCATTGATGTGAGGTAGTTTGATATTGCTTCAACGGCGCAGGTATTCAGTGGTACCATCCTTTCTTTGCTGCCCTTTCCCTTAACCAATAAACACGATCTTTTCGTTTCTTCGTCGTGAACAAGTGAATCCATTGTCAACTCGACTAATTCCGAGACCCGTACCCCGGCGCCGTACAAAATATGCAGCATTGCCTTTAATTTAGCATTTACATTTGAGTCGAAATATGACAGCAGAGTACAAATTTCTTCCTCCGATAAAGTTTTCGGCAATGACCTGTTTTTTGCACTCAGTTTCACGTTTAAAAGAGGATTATTTTGAACAACGTTTTCTTCATGAAGAAAAGTGAAAAACTGCCTTAATGCGGAAATATTTCGCATGATCGAAGCTGATTTTAATGGCAACGACCTCATGTGATCAACGTAATTTTCTATATCTTCCTTCTTTGCTGATGCCCAATTTTCGTTGAATTTACAAAACTTTATAATATCAGCCTCATAGGCAGCAATACTTTTTAGGGAAAAGTTTCTTTCTGCTATCAACATTTCTTGGAATCTTTCAATTAAATAGTCAAGTTGCATAATTATCAATTATAAAGGCCGAAACTCGGCAAAAACACTCTGAGTTCCATTAGCGAAAACATAAAAACCGACACACAACCGTGACATAATTCTCCATTCCAACAACTACGCTACATACTTATTCCACTTTCTCGTAAAAACTGGACATCCAAGTATCGTTTTACGATGCCGTATTATAGCGCTCATACAAAATCACATCAACGCGAACGTAAACCTTCTCCACCTATGACTGGTATCTTGTAATCTAATAACTATAACTTCACAAAACGGTGGAAGTACATTACTGATTCGACAACATGCGAAACGAATGAATAGTTAAAAACGATGGTTTTGGAAAAATACTCTTTGAGCTAGATAATCTATGCATGGACATATACGACCACTACAACCCCAGTGTATATCGATTGCTGGTGAACACTTGGAATCGAACTGGCAAATATCGAATAACACGTTTGTGCCGTAGAAGTAGCGCAAGACAGCATCACTAAAAACAGTATAAGTTACAACGTACCATTACCTAGCAATTCGCGTATTATATACAGCGAAGTATATGCACATATCGATTGATTCATGCGCGAACCGTTGCCTTTAACATCCAAACAACCTTCTCGTGAAATGAGAGTCTGTTATCTAAAACATCCAACGTTGCAAAATCCCCACTTCCAGAAAGTTCACTTATACCAAGCCGTAAATCACTGCACACCGCTGTGTGGCAAGAAAGCAGGTCATCGAGCATTTCCGAATCTTTACTTGCCGTCATCTCATCGCTGAATGACGCAAGCTCTCTGAACTTTGCAAAGGTCGCAGGAGCAATTCCGCCTACCATCCTAATCCTCTCTGCAATGATATCTATCGCCTTAAACAGATCTTCGTAGTGCCCTTCCGTCATTAGGTGAATTGCCATAAAATTCGGAGAAACGACGTTCCAGTGCACGTTGTGACTTTTAACGAGCAAAACGTAAGAATTCGCAAGAAGCTTGGATAAAACATTAACCGACACGCAGTCGCAACTCTTAATAGGACAAGTCATTTTTCTATATTTTGAAGTAATTACAACATTGTATAGTCTATTACGAATTATAGAAAAATTCAAGATGAATTATATTAAAAGACTAAGTTTTTCCTACATCTCAATCTAACGCCAAATGAGCCACTTTCGCTAGATGAGTCTTTGATTTTAAAAAATCCAGTAACAACGTTTGGGTGACCATTTAGCCAGGCAAGTACACTCTGTTTCACGACTCCCTTTCCTTTTCCGGTTATTATCGTTACGTATTTAATTGAGCGCGCTATGCAGTTCAGTATGAACGTTTCCAGCTCATCGTCAATTTCATTTGTGTATCCGTGAAAATCTTTGATCGCGCCAGAATCAAATTTCCTTCGTTCAACGGCTCAATTGGACAATCGGGAACAGAGGCCGAATGTTGGAACCATTTGTACATTCTGGTTTGTTGAATGTACGACTCCTCACCACAGCTCTTACCGGTTTTAAAGCCGAGTTTCCACGAGGTTTTGCATTTGAATTATCAATTTTTTCAACTGTTTCTGCAAATTTCAACCAAACCTCAAAATCTTTGATTAGATACATATAAGCAACATCACGGAAGACACAAGGCTGGCCACAAAACCCATAAACAGACCACTATGGCTGCTGCATCTCTGCCCTGACCAGGTTTGCAATTTGTTTATGCAAATGTCAAAAGGCCAACCTCTCTTAAGAATACATCATTTTAGCAATTCGCACAATCTACACGTAATGAAACTAACACACGATCCCGTGGTTAACTGCCTTAATTAGATTTTTCACCTACCAAATATTAGTGAAAAACACGAAAACTGTAAACTTTTGGCGAAACTTTCAAATTTGAAATTTTATTTGGAGCCAAAATTTGCTGTGAATTAAAACACGCTACTCCAACTCCATCATACCAGCCTCTACCTATCAAACCAGTTCATGATACGATCTAGCAGTGATGGCTTTCTCAACCCAAACCTCTTCTCTAATTTCCTTTTATTCAAGTTATTCTTTTCTATAATCTTCTCGTAGAATGGTGTCTTGATTGCATAACTCCACCAGATATCTGCTGCATTGAGAGTAGTTGGACCATTCCATGGTTTTACACGATCAGCATAATGCACAATGAACGAGTTTTTCGTCTTTTCTGTCACATACCACGAATACATATTCAAAGTATTCCACCTTTCATTAATGAGTTGCACATCACCAGCACACACAGCATTTAGAGTGTCTTGATCCCAAGTTATTGGTTCGGGATTTGCCTTCAAATATTCAATACACCTACCAAAGAAATTATTCTTCAATAACTTTTTAATGTTAAAAACAAGTACTCCGCTATTGAAGTATTCCTTCCATTTATCTCCTATTATCTTCCTTCCGTGTTCTTCATTGCATCTTGCTTCCAACACAGCTCCAACACACTTCCCATCTAATTCTACATTATATAATTCAGCAACATCAGCTTTCACTGCAATGTCACAGTCTAGATATAGCGCTCTTTTGTATTGATAAAATATATTTGGTATAAACAATCTATTGTATACAGCCACCGTTATGTACTCACTAGTGAAAAACCTGTCCTTATACTCTTCAACAATCTTACTAATATCAAAGAATCTTATAGAGAAGTTCTCCTTGCCATCTATAAGGCCAACTATTACCTTCTTATCCTCATCTGGAATTCCACTATCTAACACCCAAATATCGTAATTGTTTTTAATGCTGGAATTATCCATGAGTGACTGTATCGTGACGCCAAGTGGCATTGCGTAGTTTTCATCACTAGCGAAGACCACAAGTACATTGTTGTTTTTAAAGGCTGGAAGCGGCTTTTCTTGTTCAATCAAGTTGGTTCTCATCGTGAATTGGTAATATCAATTTTGATAAAATACACTCAAAGCTGCGTTAATTCAAGTAGTTTAGTTCAAATAAAGCTAAATAACTGGAAATTACTAAAGAAAAAAAAAAAGCTTTTTCTGAAGTATAGATGCATATATTGGTGTGTTTTATTTTTAATAACCATAATATTGACAACTAAGTAATTTTTCAATTTTTGAAAATTTTATTTTTCAGCATATTGAATGACCACCTGACTGATGCATCTTTGAAAAAATAAAGGGCTAAAACATACGTGGTTGTGGCAGTTGCAAAGGAAATTATCAAAAAAAACAGTTCACCGCATAGATATGTATCATTGACGTACATGATATGCTGCAAAAGCAGTATTACAAACAGCGCAGCAAGCGATGATACGATTATTTTAACACAATCTGACAATACATTCTTTTCAAGTACAAACCACCCAGCAGCCCTCGATTTCATGACGTAAATATTAACAAAACCGGATAATGCGTTTGCTGCCGCAATTCCCAGTACCTTCATTGGCCAAATCAATACGAGACCCAAAAAAATATTTGAAATTACCGAAGCAATCGCGGCCGTAACCGGTACCTTAGAATTTTTTTGAGCGAAAAAAATGAATGACATAATTTTACCAATGACGTAAGCCGGAAGCCCAATTGCGGTCACTTTTAGTACCAAGGACGTTATTCTAACGGCATTTTCATCAAATTTTCCATGACCATATAGCAATGATATCAAACAATCGGATAGCATGATTAAGCCAATAACGGACGGTAGTGCCAAACGCAACACAAATAGCAGTGACTTGTTTTGAATATTTTTCAAATCTACAAGTTTATTTTTCGCCATATTTGCGGCGATTTCCGGTAAAAGAACAATACCCATTGATGCACCAAAAAGTGCAAGGGGCAGTTGTACAAATCGATCCGCGCAGTGTAAGTACGTTATACTGCCTGTAGGCAGTAACGAAGCAAGAAATAACCCGACCAAAACATTAACCTGAGCAACTCCAGCTCCAGCCAAAACTGGAAGTAATTTTTTTGAAAAACTTTTGATTTTCGCACTACACTTAACCGATGAAATTCTTGGGGAAGGAAATTTATAGGTTTTTACACACGCGTATAGATACATGAATTGAAATATCCCAGAAATCAAGATTCCATAAGCGAGCCTGTACCCAGTAGCGAGCGTATCCCGGCAAATCAATATTGAGCCAATCAATATACAGTTAACGAGTATCGGGACAAGCGCAAATAGAAAGAATTTTCTGTATGAAATTAAAATTCCACTATAAACAGTTGCTAACGAAATGAAAGCAACGCTCGGAAAAATTATTCTTGTAAAATCCGCTGTTAGGGCCAATTTCTCCGGCGTATTTACAAATCCTGGCGCCATAAGTATTGTAAATTGTTCTGCAAAAACCAACACAATGGCCGTAATGGCGAGCATGATCCAAAATGCTAGCGTAAATATTCTCGATGAAAAATAGCGCGCTCCTTTCAACTTATTTGCTGCCGTGAAATCGGTAAAATACGGTACAAAAATTGACTGAAAACCTCCCTCCGCGAAAAACCTTCTAAAAAAGCTAGGAAATTTAAATGCAGTCGTAAAGGCGTCCATTTCCGCCGATGCTCCAAGGAAGTGAATCATCATTGCCTCTCTTACAACTCCAAAAATTCTACTGATTATTGTGAGACTGCTGACGGTAAAAAACCGCTTCGTAAGAGACATTGCGACTGTTCAGCGACTGAGTGTGTAGTTTTGATTATATTAACTTAACCCTGACCTTACAATTTTTTTATGGCTACAACGTTCGATTTAAGATGAGAACAAGTGGGAGCAATGACCTATTTGATAACTCTCACGGCCAATGTGATTCAATATCAAAATTTCACCTGTTTTCAATAATCTATTTCTCTTGTACATACATCGTTTTCTCATGTCCGTAACGCCCCAATGGTAATTTATTCGCCAGTAGCGTAGTGAACAGGATTTTGTTTTACCGCCATTGTTGTGGCTAAATTTTCTTGTATTCAAGCGTTGAATTTTTTAAGATCTTCGTGTTTTTCTCCGTCATGGATTCGTTGTATGTGGGACGTGTATGTCACGACCTAGTGAACTTACATCTGATACGGTACTGCAGTTATACAGGCAGATGGTGCTGGTGAGGTTTTTTGAAGAAAAAGCAGCGGAGCTTTACACACAGGGAAATATCTTTGGATTTTGCCATCTGTACATTGGACAGGAAGCGGTTGTTACAGGAATTTCACATAATGTGTTAAAACATGATAGTTTAATCACAAGCTACAGGGACCACGCACATATGATTGTGCTCGGTGTTTCGCCGAATACTGTGATGGCCGAGTTGTGTGGTAAATCAACGGGATGTTCCAAGGGAAAGGGGGGCTCAATGCATATGTACAGCAAGGAACATAACTTTTATGGCGGGAATGGCATAGTTGGCGCACAGGTTTCCATTGGAACGGGTTTAGCCTTTGCCCATAAGTACAAGCAGGATGGGGGAGTGGCGCTGGTCTTTTTTGGCGATGGAGCCGCAAACCAGGGACAGGTATATGAATCGTTCAATATGGCATCACTCTGGAAGTTACCGGTTGTTTTTGTATTGGAAAATAACAAATATGCAATGGGAACTGCAGTAAAACGAGCCTCTTCAGGGGCAAATTTACAAACGAGAGGAGATCCTTTTGGTATTCCAACTATCCTCTCTGATGGGATGGATTTGTTTGATATGATCAAAAAATCGAGTGAAGCTACCAATTATTCAAGATCTGGAAATGGCCCAATCATAATACATGTTGATACATACAGATATCGTGGACACTCGATGTCTGATCCAGCTACATATAGGACACGCGAAGAGGTTAATAATGTTAGGAAAACAAGGGATCCGATTATGCATGTAAAAAACAAACTTGTTGATACATACGATGTTGGTATTGAAACGTTGGACAAACTGGAGGAGGAAGTTCGCAATATCGTTGAGGATTCCGCTAAATTTGCAATTGAATCCCCGTTACCTGACGTTAAGCAATTAGAAATGGACGTGCTTCTATGAGCGCAAGTATGACTGTTAGAACCGCAATTAGGGATGCGATTGCAGAAGAAATGAGGTTGGATCCCAATGTTTTTTTGATCGGTGAAGAAGTTGCGCAGTATAACGGAGCGTACAAAGTTAGTCAGGGTTTGCTTGATGAATTTGGAGATATGAGGGTTATTGACACCCCAATAACTGAATACGGATTTACTGGCATTGGTGTTGGAGCAGCAATGGCCGGACTGCGCCCAATAGTTGAATTCATGACATTTAATTTTGCTATGCAGGCAATAGATCATCTGATAAATTCTGCCGCGAAAACCTTGTACATGTCTGGAGGAGCCATAAATTGTCCAATTGTATTCAGGGGCCCCAATGGAGCTCCTGGAAGTGTCGCAGCTCAACATTCGCAGTGTTTTGCAAGTTGGTATGCACACTGTCCTGGCTTGAAAGTGGTTGCTCCATATACGGCGTTTGAAGCAAAGGCATTGCTTAAAGCGGCGATAAGAGATAATAATCCTGTGATATTTTTGGAGCATGAGATCCTCTACGGAAAAAGTTTCGAAATTTCGAATGATTGCCCAGAAACAATTGTGCTAGATCGGGCAATTGTAATGCGAAGTGGAACAGATGTAACGATTACAGCATTTTCAATATCAGTCCAATATGTATTGGAAGCTGCCGAAATATTGCAAGATAAATATGGGATCTCGACAGAGGTTATTAATTTGGTTAGTTTACGTCCAATCGACAAAGATACAATAACAAAATCCGTACAAAAAACTGGCAGGGTAATGAGTGTCGAAGAGGGATGGGGCCCATGTGGAATTGGTTCCGAAATTATATCGATAGTTATTGAAAATGCGTTTGATTACCTAGATTGCGAGCCAATGAGAATTACAAGCGTTGACGTTCCGCTGCCATATGCTCCAAATCTCGAGAAGATGGCTCTACCAAATAGTGAAAAAATAGTTGAGTTAGCCGTAAGAATGTGCATGCCAAATACATCAGTAAATACGAATCTTTGATTCCTTGCTGAATCTTACGGTATGTTGTGTGGCAACGAATTTTTTGGAAAATGCCACAATACAATAAATTAATCTCTACGTAAAATCGTTTGGTTACAATTAAGTATCTTGTATACTCGCGTTTTATTTAAAGCTAAATAGAATGATGATAGTCGTAATCCTCGAATCTCGCTCTCAACGATTACGATAGTTGCATTATTAGATTACTTAGTTCTCAAGGAGATTTAGTATAAAATGTGTAATATAGATTGATTTATTCATTGATACTTACTGTATAAAATAAAGTAAAAATTTTCTGAAACTACTTTGTTAATCGTAAAAAGTATGC
The DNA here is from genome assembly GCA_031282805.1 of Holosporales bacterium. GTDB lineage: Bacteria > Pseudomonadota > Alphaproteobacteria > RUG11792 > RUG11792 > JAITDA01. Next base: position 3,852 of record JAITDA010000026.1, on the reverse strand, counting down.
TACCCTCACGGCGTTAATCATGATCCGCAGCACTTGGAACGGAAGCTGATAGATGTCTTTAAATGAGTATTTTGAAAAAACTGTAGCTTGGCCGTTTGAGGAGGCACGAAAGATAGTGCAGAGACTTAAAAAAATCGGTAAGCGAGAGGTAATTTTAGAAACTGGCTACGGACCATCAGGACTTCCTCATATCGGTACTTTCGGTGAAGTACTCCGAACGACATTCGTTATGTGGGCATTTAGGAGGTTGGTGGACGTCCCAGCAAAGATAGTGGTGTTTTCCGACGATATGGATGGGTTTCGCAAGGTGCCTACAAATGTTCCAAATCAAGAAATGTTGCTGAAAAACTTGAATAAACCTCTTACATCAGTTCCAGATCCATTTGGGAAGTTCGAGAGCTTTGCTCACCATAACAACGATATGTTACGAAAATTTTTGGATTCGTTTTGCTTTGAATATGAGTTTGTAAGCTCTACGGAGATGTACAAATCTGGTAAATTTAACAATTGCCTGATAAAAATTTTAGAAAATTATGAAGATGTCATGAACATAATGATTCCATCTCTTCGTGAAGAACGTCAAAAGACATATTCTCCATTTTTACCAATTTGTCCAAAAACGGGAGAGGTCTTGCAGGTTCCAGTTGCAGAGGCGCGTCCTCAAAATCATTCTATTGTTTACAAAAATCCAAATACAGAAAGGCTTGAAGAGACCTCAGTACTGGACGGCAACTGTAAATTGCAGTGGAAAGCAGATTGGGGCATGAGGTGGACAGCAATCGGTGTTGACTACGAAATGAATGGCAAGGATCTGATTGACTCCTTTAAACTGTCATCCAGGATTTGCAAAGTTATCGAAGGAATACCGCCGGAAAACATGACGTATGAGCTGTTTTTGGATGAGGAAGGGAAAAAGATATCGAAATCAAAGGGGAATGGATTATCGATGGATGAATGGCTCAAATATGCCCCTGCGGAAAGCCTCGCGTACTATATGTATCAGTCACCTAAAAGAGCAAAAAAGCTTTATTTTGATATTATACCAAGCGCGATGGATGACTATATCGATGCTTTAACCAAATTTACATCCGAATCACCAGAAAAAAGAATCAACAACCCTGTATTCCACATCCACAATGGATTGCCTCCGAACTATGGAGATGTACTTAAATATTCCATGTTGTTGAATTTAGTTCAGTCATGTAATACGGCTGATGAAACTGTTTTGGAAAAATTCATAGAAAAATACAGTAAAGATGTTTCAAAAAGCGCATCTGAACTCATGAAAAAAATGGCAAAGTTTGCTGTGGTTTATTACAATGATTTTACTAAAAATACCAGAATTCCAATCCCACCAACCGAGAGACAAAAAGATGCTCTTGTGCAATTTCAGAATGAATTGTGTAAATTGCCCGAAACTTCAACTGCTGATGAATTACAGAATTTGGCCTTCGAAGTTGGTAAGAAGTACTATCAACAAAATTTAAGAGACTGGTTCACCGCTATTTACAAAGTGCTTTTTGGCGCAGAGAGTGGCCCTAAAATTGGGTCATTCGTGTCTCTTTATGGTATCAGAAATATGGTTAATTTAATAACTGAAAGGACGAGATAACAATGAAAAATCAAAGTGATGTTTTGAAGTTTGTGATAAAAAGAGATGGTACATTCGTTCCATTTGAGTTGGAAAAGATTGCAAATGCAATCGCTGGAGCAGCGGAAGCTACCGGAGAATTTGGGATATCAGAAGCAAAATTTCTGGCACACAGCGTTGCAATTAAACTAGCAAAAAAACCAGCAAAGTCCTCTCCAACTATTGAAGATATCCAGGATATAGTAGAACAAGTTTTGGTTGAAAATAACCGTATCAAAACAGCGAAGGCGTATATTTTATACAGGGAACAGCATGCAAAACTGCGAGCAGAACAAAAATCTTTCGTTGATGCAATTTCCTCAGTTGATGAGTACGTTGATCAGCTGGATTGGCGCGTAAAGGCAAATGCCAACTTGGGCTATTCCCTCGGTGGTCTGATATTAAACCTTTCTGGTAAGGTTGTGGCAAATTACTGGCTAAACAGAATATATACGTCTAAAGTTGCAGAGGCGCATGTCAATGGCTTCATGCACATACACGACCTGGATATGTTATGCGGATATTGCGCTGGTTGGTCACTTAAAACCCTGTTGCAAGAGGGATTTAATGGAATTCCAGGAAAAGCGGAAGCTTCACCAGCAAAGCACCTCTCGACGGCATTTTCGCAAGTTGTTAACTTTTTGGGAACACTGCAAAATGAATGGGCTGGTGCTCAAGCTTTCAGTTCATTTGATACGTATATGGCCCCGTTTATTAGGCTAGAAAAGCTGAGCTATGAGGAAGTGTACCAAGAAATGCAGTCCTTCGTATATAACCTGAATGTTCCAACTAGATGGGGAACTCAAACTCCGTTCACCAATTTAACATTTGATTGGGTTTGTCCAGATGATTTGAAAAATGAGCATCCAATCATTAACTTTGAGGAACAAAGCTTTACGTACGGAGACCTTCAAGAAGAAATGAATGTGATAAACAAAGCGTACATAGATGTTATGACCAAAGGAGACGCTAAAGGACGTATTTTCACATTTCCAATTCCAACATATAACATAACAAAAGATTTCGATTGGGATGGAAAAAATGTTGCAGCTCTTTTTGAAATGACAGCTAAGTACGGAATTCCGTATTTTCAAAATTTTATAAATTCTGATCTAAGTCCAAACATGATTCGATCAATGTGTTGCAGATTGCAGCTTGACTTAAGAGAACTATTGAAGAGAGGAAATAGTCTTTTCGGATCGGCAGAACAGACAGGATCTATCGGGGTTGTTACAATAAATTGTGCTAGACTTGGATATCTGCACAAGGGAGACGAAGTCGGGTTAATCAGTCACCTGGATGACATCTTGAAAACCGCAAAGAACAGTTTAGAACTCAAAAGGAAGGTTATTTTACGTTTTATGGAGAGTGGTTTGTATCCGTTTACCAAAAGGTACCTTGGAACATTTAAGAATCATTTCTCAACGATTGGTGTCAATGGTATGAATGAGATGGTTCGCAATTTTACAAATGATGCGTACAACATAGCCACCGAGAACGGCAAGGATATGGCGATAAGAATTCTCGATCACATAAGAGAGAAACTTGTTGAATATCAAGTTGAAACGGGACATCTGTATAATCTTGAAGCTACACCTGCTGAGGGTTGTATGTATCGTTTTGCGAAGGAAGACGCAAGAAGGTATCCAGATATCATTCAATCCGGTCCAAAGGAGGCGCCATACTACACAAACTCGTCACAATTGCCAGTTGATTACACAGACGATTTATTTGAGGCACTCGATCATCAAGAAATTTTACAGAGAAAATATACCGGCGGGACAGTTGTCCACCTCTATATTGGAGAAAGAATATCAGACTATACGGTTTGTAAGGAGTTAATCAAAAAGGTTTTAACCAGATATAAAATTCCGTACATAACTGTTACTCCGACATTTTCTGTGTGTCCAATTCACGGCTACTTAGAAGGAACACACCAATACTGTCCAAAATGTGATGACAATCTACTACGTCAAAAAAAGTAAATACCGATCCAACTCCATCATACAAACCAGCTTACTTACCTACCAACCAAACCAGCGCATGATACGATTAAGCAGTGATGGCTTTCTCAACCTAAATTCCTTTTCCAACTTCCTTTTGTTCAAATTATTCTTTTCTACAATCTTCTCGTAGAATGGTGTCTTGATTGCATAACTCCACCAGATATCTGCTGCATTGAGAGTAGTTGGACCATTCCATGGTTTTACATGATCAGCATA
>JAITDA010000067.1 GCA_031282805.1 Holosporales bacterium | reverse complement strand
TTTACTGGAAGGCAGGTGTAGAAGGAAACTACAATGTAAGCAGAGGAACTAAAGGGGACGTTCGCCGTGGTGTACCCCGAGATAAAGGGAGCGCACTAGTAGCATGTTTGCATCTAAATAGAAGATGCATTGCAACTTTGTGCACCCTCTATAGAAAGACGATGAGACTCAAAGATCAAGTAAAAGTGTTGTGTCGATACACGTTGAGGCAGCTGAGTAATACGAAATCGAAAACTCAATCAAATATGCAACCCGAGAGCTTTAAGAGCCTTTCAATCTCTTGCACGTACTCTCTCGCTCATCTATCTTTATGGCATAGTTTTCGTCTTCACTCAAAACAATAACATATCAGCATACCTCACTTACCAGACAGAGTAATTGGATTTTTTTAGCTACAACAGTATAATTATATCAACAATTCCCCGCAAGCATTTTAGATTTCTGTTCTGCATCGATTGCAAAGATCAATCCCTGACAGAACATCAAAACCGTCAATGCGCTCCCACCATACGAAAAAAACGGTAACGGTATTCCGACGACTGGCAGCAAACCGCAAACCATCGAAACATTGATGAATATGTAAAAAAACAACATGGAGTTAATGCCAAATCCTACAATTTGATTAAACTTGTTTCTACTCTTCATTGTAACCGTGAAATTATACGTGAGAAGCAATGCGTATAATACAATAAGGATTACACAGCCACAAAATCCAAGCTCTTCCCCGAGGGCCGCAAATACAAAATCCGTTTGCTTTTCAGGTAAGAAATTTAATTGGCATTGTGTCCCATTCATTATGCCTTTTCCGAAGAAGCCACCAGAGCCGAGTGCTATCTGAGATTGGATAATGTGGTATCCAGCACCATTGGGATCCATCTCTGGAGAAAAAAACATTAATATTCTTTGTTGTTGATATTCGTGCAGCGTATGCCACAAAATCGGCGCCATTGCAACAACTGCGCAGAAAAACGCAGTAAATTTCCAAATTTGGACGTTGCATACGAATAGTATTGATAGCCATGTTAAGAACAGCAACACTGCTGTTCCGAGATCGGGTTGCATCAGCACCAAAGTGATTGGCAAAACGACAAATATAAATGAGCAAAACAGAGGTGTTGGTCTTTTAATTTCGTGTACAGAATATCTGGAAAAATATTTTGCCAACGCCAAAATCATAGCAATTCTCATCAATTCTGATGGTTGCAGATTGAAGAAATAAAGACTAAGCCACCTTTGCGCTCCCATTGAAATTTTTCCGATGATTGCAACAATTACTAGCATGAGTACGCAAATGAAATAGCAAAAGTATGCATGTTTTTTCCAAAAAGCAATGTTTGTAGAGGCTGCAATACAGAGAGTAGAAAGGCCTATAATTAGCCTAAAAAACTGCTTTATGCTCCACGGATAAAAACTTCCAGCACCGATTGAATAAAGCATCAGTAACGCAAAAACGGAAATCGATATTACGATAAGCAATGGAAAAATCGGAATTGACCTAATGTTAAACATCATATCTGTCTGGTTTCACCGATAACTAAATGACAACTCATACCAATGGTATTATAAACGATGTGATCAAATTGAAATGAGTTTTTAGTTTTAAAGCTCTAGCAACTACCACAGACAACGTAAATCACCTATTATAGAAAATAGCAGACTACAAAAATTGATATGAGTATATAGCACGACAGCCGACCATAGTTAGCATCCGTAATACCTTTCATATCAACAAGATATGTCTCGTTTTTCCATAAATTGAAATTGTTGACTTATAAGAGTACTAAAGGAGATGTCAGAAAAGGTGGAAAAGCGATAGGAAAAACCATGACATTATTTGGACTATTGCATGGAGATTGAAATGTGTACGTCGACAATTAATACCAAGGCGGAGACTTCTCCAAAAGCATATTGGGCAGTCCGTAACTCCGCTTTAATTATCATTGCACTTACACATTCGTTTTTGCATCTACGGGAAACGTTGCTGTTTTATCCGTGGAGTTTATACATTATAATCCTCTGGAAAGTAGCAACAGTTGGAAATGGATAAAAACGTGAGTTTTTGGGAGAATTTCTTTGGTAGTGTCGCATTGATAACAACGATAATTGGTATTACACCACAAATTTACAAGGCATTTAAAACAAAATCGACTCAAGATATTTCAATGGTTATGTTATTTAATTGTTTTGTTTGCGCTCTATCTTGGTTAGTTCACGGCATACTTACGAAGTCGGTATTTGTTGTTTGGAGCAACGCTGCTAGTTTAATAATCGCTGTAATTTCAATTTTGCAAAAAAGGTACTATGACAGAGCAAAAAAGATTTGCAACAATTGACATCAGAAAGTATAAGTCGATACTCTGCCTACATGGGCATTTGCCAAATTATGAATTTTTTAAAGGCGCAGATATTCCGATAATTGCCGCAGATGGTGGAGCAAATGAGTTGCGTCCAATTGGCATAAAACCAGATCTCATTGTAGGTGATCTTGATAGCGTGCATCCATCTATATTGAGTGAAATTAGGCACCTCAAAATTGATGAGCAGGATTCTTCAGATTTTCAAAAGGCAGTTCAGTACATAGTCAAAAATAGCCTTACCCCATCGATTGTCTGTGGAATAAACGGCGGATATTTGGATCATATTTTGAATAACATAGGCGTTTTCATGAGCACGAACTTCACGTTGTACGATGAAAACGTTATTGGAAGCGTTTTAAAAAAGGGCAAATATCAGTTCAGTTTTCAACGAGATACAAAGCTTTCGATATTTGGAATTCCACGTTGTAGGATCTCTACAACTGGGTTGCGGTGGAATTTAACGGATACAACACTATCGTTTCCGCAGTGCAACTCTTCCTTTAATAGAGCGTCATCCAATGAGATACTAATTAACATAGCTTATGGAGCGGCCTTGATGCTAGTCTACACAATACCGATGATAGACAATGGACTCTACTCATATGGTCCTGAAACTAATATTTGAGCCGAAACACATTCAGAAGCCGACAACCAAGGTAAAAAGACTCCCGATAGTATATTGGCGTGGCTACTTGCCACTAACAATATCACACTACTGTTACAAGATATGGCCATTTTTTTGCAACTTAACAGTAATGTCCAAACGTAAAGTTATAGCTCTTACAAAACATGTCGCATACTTCCGTTACAATGTGTTGTATCCACATTCAGAGGTATTTTAGTGTTAGCTTTCAATTTGAATATACCAAAATTCAATTTATTTTCTCCCCTTTTACATCTCCACACCCTCTCAATTTTGAATGTGTCTTAACACGGTTTATCGGTGCTTATATTAATACCTCTAAACCATCCAGCTTTTTCGAATTGCCATTGATCTTACCACTGGCTCTTGCATTTCTGAAAACACTTGAAATACTATTAAATCAACTTGTTTCCGGCACATGTTGATATGCACCTCTGAAAACAAATTATGCAAAAAATTCTAGAAAATTTACAAAAATGCAAATTTCTTCCTTGCTATTTTCTTGTCTTAAGAATAGATTTAAATAGAGTTTGTAGTATCCAGAGTTTTTATGGAAAAAAAGTGTTCGCTTGGTCACAAGGTTTGTGCGTTTCTGTCCATCTTAGCGCTAGGCGTTTCGCTAGCTGCGTATTTGGGCCAGAAAGAGTCAGCCGTTAAGCCTGTAGATTCAACATTTGATGAAAAGGTTAAAAATGTCGTTATTGACGTGATGAGGCAAAATCCGCAACTTTTGATGGATGCGATGGGAGAAGGCATAGCTAAGAAGCGCGAGGACGCAATCAAACAGTTATCGAAGGACGTTGCAGAACAAAAGACTGAGATCTCGGAACAAAGCATGAAATTCGGCGAATCTGGCTCTAAAAATGTAATGCTTTGCTTCTTTGATCCTCTTTGCAAGCATTGTATAGATTTTCAAAAAAGTATGATTAAGATCGTGAGGGCAAAAAAGGATGTGAACTTTAGGTTAATTCCTGTCGCGGTTTTAGGAGATGACTCTATAACTTTGGCGAAGGTTTATCTGGCAGTCTACGATAAAAGTGCGGAGAAAGCCATCGCATTTATAGAGAAAATAACAGCAACTGACGGTGAAATGGACAAGGCTGCAATCGAAAAGGCTTTGAAAGACGTCGGGTTGGACCCGAAAAAAATACAAGAAACAATGCCTGATGTTGACAAAAAATTGGCAGCAAACGGCGCAATTGCGGAAAAACTCAAGATTCCAGTTGTTCCGGCGGTATTTTTTATAAGGGGAAGCGAGAGTACAATGATCCAGGCTACCGGGGTTGATCAGTTGCTTGCCGTCATCGATGGTAAAAAATTGGAAAACGAAGAAGCAGAATGATGGTTTATCGTAGCGGCTTGTCGCATTCTGCGTTATCCTTCTGTTTTTTTTGTGTAAAGTTAAGTTAGCATGTAATGAGCACTACTGTTCGTTGTGTGGGAGAGATGGCTGGTACACATAGGAAGGATTCCTTGATAAATTCCGTAGCCATAAAGTAGCCATAAACTAGACGTGTTTAAATAATTGGTAGAATTGTTGTTATCGATCGTTTTACACAATCCTGCCATAAGACTAGTTTTTCATCAACATCACTTTGGCTACGGCTCGTTAAATTGCATGCATTACAAAAGTAACGAAGATGTGACATAGTAATGCGAAATTCCGGCAAAAACTTCGTAGAGAATTACATTCAAAAGGTTTGATTTTAAATCGCATTTTTGTACAAACTGGATATCAATCAGTAAGAAAAAATTCTTATGTACGTTCGAACACGTTAATAGTGGAAATGAAACGGCGAAAAACTCAATGCTTTGTATATTTTTTATGTACTTCCTCGAATATCTTTATTGAATTCTCTACACCAATATTCTGCGCCTCCTTATTATTCTGTAAAATTAATAACTTGTTGAATAAGGCTTCAGCCATCAACGAAACCATTTTACTCTGTGTTTCTGTTAAAAATTTTTGTTCTATTCTCTCTGTTACAGCCTTGTATTCCAGCCGTTTAGAATTGACCATTTCGTTGATTTCCATCGATGATTTTTCCATTATTTTCTGTGCTTCAACTTCTGAATCTTTGATCATATTGTCTACCTGGAGGATGATATCTTGAAAGTCGTCTCTTAACTTTGCAAGTTGGCCTTCAATTTCCAATTTTCTTTTTTCGAGACTATTGACTCTATTTTCTACATCCTTTGCTCTTTTATCCAAATAACCGTCAAGTCTCTTATACGCAAACTTAAAGAGCAAACAGAACATTGCTATAAAACTAATCAATAAATATGTATGTACGTCCTGAAAAATATTCATAAATTACCTTATTTGCAGGAAAATTTTTTCGAGCGCTTCCTTTGCCACTGCGTCGATTTTTAACTGACAAACATTGCCGAGGTTTGCCAATTTTTCGTCAAACATCTTCCTGGTGCTGCTCACAAGAGCGTCACTTTCAGCCCTAATAATTTGCAGTTGTTCATTGAAGCTTTTTTCGGATTTCCCCATGGCTTCCCGTATGATTTCAGATG
>JAITDA010000002.1 GCA_031282805.1 Holosporales bacterium | reverse complement strand
ACGGAAACTCTCAAAGAGAAAGGCCACAATCCATCAGTACTAAATATGTACGCATACGGGAATGTAGATGATCCTGGTCGTCTCATGTTGATACTGAGCAAGTGGGCAATTAGATACATTGCCAAAGCAATTCAGAGAGATATACAAAGTAGAAGCCCAGTGGACTATGGAGCAATAAGGAGTGGGTTATCTACCTGGCTGAATGGGAGTATATACGCACCTCAAGAATTGATGTCCCGCATTCAGCAATTTTCAGCAATGACAGTGAACATGATGGAATGTGCTGGTGTTATACCATATTTGCATAGACAATTGAGGACACATTTTAACATATTTAGACTTGGAAGCCTCTTGCTTTGCGATTTGAAGCCTGAGATGGTACTGAATCACATTGGAGCGCCAGTATATCCGGCTACAACAAGAGGAATAAAAATTGTGGAACGGTACACTCCCTCAATATATCCGGTTACACGATGTAACCAATCAACGACTCCAATAGTCCCACTTGTGAGCAAAGACGGGTACGTTGGAACAACAGGAGTACAAAAATGTGCTCTGGTTGTACTGAGAGGACAACTTCAAGGTAATGAACTGTTATACGTCACTGTACAGAAATCGAATTGTGACAGCGAAGATAAACCGTGTATATTTGAAGTTGATGAAACTTTAGACGAAGATGGTATCTTTAGTACACGAGGCGAAACTGAAGACAGTCTAAAATTTAATCGTTGTCGTGAAAACAGATTACAGAAACTCAACCAGTTACTGTCTTTTCTGGCAAACGGGAGAGAACCGCCTTATAGAGAGTCGTTGAAACAAGAATACCTTAAATTGTTCCTTAATAGATCGCTGGACGGCGGGACTTTGAGTAAAGAAGTATGGCGTGTAATTGGTGCACTAAATGAGGTTGAGTTTGCGAGGAGAAAACAACTGAACACGTGGTTATCGCAAATCAAACAGGGCTCTTTTTTGACTTTCAGACAAATAATAAATTTCCTCGAAGAAATTTTTGAGGGAGTTGATGTAAAACTTCGCAATGAAATTGCACCACGATTAAATACTTTGTTAGAAGAATCGCGTAAATTGAGACCAAAGGATCCAGAAATACCCACGGAGGATGTAAACTTGTCAACGATAATAATATTAGACAGGAACATTGCGAAAACGGAAGGCTACTGGAACGATCTGTTATTGTATAGTGTAACGCATCCAGAACGGGGACTTGAGGAATTAAATCGAGAACGTGCAAGGCTTGAAAATGAGATAGATGTATTGTCGGGAATGAGGAAAAAAATCGAAACATTATTTGTTGGTCTCCAAGCAAAGATACCAGAAAACTTGCAAGAATTGGGAAAGTCAACTCCAGATGAACGCCAAAAATGTGTAGGTCTTTTTACAAAAAGTTTAAAACAAATTCAAGAGAATTTTGGCATTTTGGCTAATGCTTATCAAATTTGTTTTGAAATGGACACAATGGAGGTGGTTTTAGGAACTCTTGAAGATCCTGATTCTCTTCAGCTTCTCAAAGACGATCTTAACAACCTATTTTCAGAGATAGAGGGTGACTACAAGGAACTCATAAAAAAAATAGGCAACAGTGAACCAAAAGATAAAACCACCAAACAAGCCCTACATATATTGAAACAGGTTATTGACAGGAGAAACGAAGTATATAACGGGTGGGCTGGAGCAGCGAGAGTGATATGGGGAGAAAGTGTGGATGTATACAGTGAGATAGTGAGCGCGGTCAATGAAGAGCTGAGAAAGATACTGGATGAACGCAAAAAATTTGAGGAAAAATACACTAATGTATACATGAGTACTAGTCAATACGATCGATTCATTGGACGTGGTCCATGCGAAATATCACGGATGGATAAAAATGAATGGATTGGACTTATTGCCGAACAATATAGCAACATAACACACATCATTGATAAAGTTTCACCTGAACTAGAAAGAAAGAAAGAGGAGATAAACAAGATATTGGCCGGAGAACACAAAAGAAAATGGGCGGAGAGACCAATTCCGATAGAAATGATTCCGGATCTTTGCGTATTAATGCAACAAGTATTTTTCAAGCCGTACAGCCTTCGAATTGCGGATGTTATAGCCGCAGAAGCAGGATTCGGGAAATGCTTAAGATTTGATCAAGATTTTGACATCGCTGAGGAAATGGTGATGGAATTTTCTGTAAACGTCCCAAATGGTAAAACGCATACATCGAAAACTCGACAGAATTATAATATGGATCTAGATTTATACGATTTCTGTCGTGAATCTTTGCCGCATACCCAACTAGTATTTCGTGAACAACGTGGAGACAATTGGGTGGAAGACTACGTGGTAGGTGGTGGATCGTTTGTCGCCTCTTTGACAACCTCGGAGACAAAAGTCAAAGGGACACTGACTGTACCATATCCCTCTAGTTTTGTGCTATCAATTATATCAGATGAGACAGTGCAAGATATCGGCTCTCAGCTGATCAAATGTAGTAAGCCGAAAATCTTACAAGAATTCGAACAGGCATTTGCGGCTCTTGAAATGGGTCAATGGATATTCACAAACAGTTTTATAGACTCAAAGCATTGGGCGATGCAGCTAAATAGATTATTACAAACGAGCATTTGTTTTGAATCATCCGATTTATTTAACCGGGTACAAAATGATAAAAGGTTTCCTATGTTGAATCCAAAGGCTTCAACATTCATTCGCTACATGAACGTAATTATGGGCATTAAACTAGCATACCAAAATGCAGTTGTAGATGACAAACTTACAGATCTTATGCGGAATGAGGTAATTTATATTACCGCTTACATCAAGGCATTTCTCCAGACTGTTAAAGATAGATATACAGTACAAACAGAAAAATCGTTCGGTGGTAAAGTTTCGCTAGCGATTAAGCAAATTCGGAGTGAACCGAGTACTACAATACAGAAGGCTGTTCCGCTGATACATGGAATTAACGTCGTACTAAGTCAACAAGACGAAGAAATATTTAAGGCAACAGTTGCGAGTAGAAAAGAGATCAATTTGGAGGACGCTTTGCGGAGAACAAGTGTATATCCACAATTGAAATTGAGCGGATTCTTCGATCAACTAATAACCCGCCCACATCATAACGGTTGAGCCCCTACTGGTAAAGAGTGGAGAGGAATAACAATACAACGTTGTAAAGATGTTCTCCTCTTATCGCACCTGTTCAGATATTCCATGCAAGCACGTAATCTTGTAAAGATTAATGGATGTCGTTGAATAACTGTTGGTAACTCATAATGACATTTTCAAATAAAAACGGGATGGATTAAATTGCGCTTGAAATCTAGTCTTTTCTCCTTACTCCTATCAATCTTGAATGTCAAACTTCTCGATGAATCCAGTAGTGTTCCAACTAATTAACAATCTACGATTTGTTGACTAAGCAAAAAAAATTCCAATTACACGCTTCACAACGGCACACTCCAACAAAAAAATCGGCGTATCTAATAAGCATATAAAAAAACTACTCTTCTAAGAGAGTAGCGTCAAATCCAAAACCTCAGAAGCACTTTGTAGGTACACCCACAAAGAGCCATTCTGTCAATGAACTGTCATATACACAACAAAAAAAAGAGCCAAATGGCCCTCTTTTTTAAACGCAAGAAACACCTAAACCAGGATTATTCCTTTGGCGAAGCTGGCTCACTACCACTGTCTCCGTGTAGCCCTTGATTCAACTCCTCAGTGCACTTACGCGACTCTTTGTTTGCCCTACGTACACAGTTATGGCTCTTTCTCGTCAGCTCTTTAACATCTGAATCTGAGCTTGACCCGGAATCAGAGCTAACAACTGAAGTGAGCTTCGAATCCTCACTTGAATCACCACCATCACTCTCATCACTACTAACATTGGCAGTAAGGGACTCTGAGTCTGAATCGCTGGCAGCGGCATAATTACAGCCGATCAGGAACGATAACAGCATCGACAGCATACTCAATTTGTTCATTTTTTCTCTCCATCAACGTTGCATCTGCAACACATCTACTTTAAATTGTACTACAAATTAATAAAAAGGCTAGTAAAATTTCGCAAGCTTCAAACGTCTTGATGCCACTTGTAGCAAAAAAGACACTGAATTTTTGGATATGTATGAAATTTACGTACGAAAAATACGTTCATTTTAAAATGTTGATGGTTTACGTAAGCGGAAAGCGCTTTTCATATTTTGAATTTAACTTGTTCAGTTTTGTGAATGCCAAAATGTACGTACGAAGTAAAGTGCCAAAGAATCTTTCTGGTTATTTATTGTATACCTTCAATCTCCCATCCGTAGTTCACGATTTAGAAATTACCTGACGTATTCGCATTTTGACCAAATGTACAAGCGTAATGACGCCGTTTGCGTAAAGGTGATTGTTTTCGTCTTTCCACGTTGGTAGCAAAATTAGAAAAAACACGCGGTTGATATGCTATGATAGGCTTCGAAGAAAACTTAATATCCAGCTGTACATAATTATGAATTACATGAATTCACCTGAGTTGAACACGTTACGCATGAACTGTTTCTTTATTTATGATCATTCCTGTTGGAAGCGAAACTTTTTGAAGTGCCTTATTGGCTCTTTGATTATTGCCATTGGAGCTCAAATATGTATTCCTTTCATTCCAGTTCCCCTCACATTGCAAACACTTGGAATTCTTTTCGTAGCTGCTGCTCTCGGAGCGCGATATGGAACAATTGCAGTGTTGATGTATTTTCTTGAAGGAATTTCTGGAATTCCTGTGTTCGCCAAGTTTTCTTCCGGAATATCCGTGATTTTAGGGCCAACAGGAGGCTACATAATTGGCTTTATTTTAGCTGCTTACTTAACGAGCAGAATGATTGAAAAATCAAAAAACAAAACGTTTTTATCAATTTTTTATGCTGGCTTTGCAGGAAGTGTGGCAGTATTGATCATAGGATATTTACACCTAGCACACTTCATCGGATATTCCGCTGCCTATACATTTGGTATTGCCCCATTTATTCCTGGAGATCTTTCAAAATTAATTCTATTTGCATTGATGGTATCAGGTAAGAGATGGAAAAAATTCATCTAAGGCCACACCATTTCGTCTGTATCATCAATTTTCGTGGGCTCGGATACGATGACATTTTTGTGAGAGACGTACGCTTGATACTCGATGCCATGGAGAAAAATCAAGACAAAAAATTTATCTATGTCAAAAATGGGTGTGACGATATCTGTAAGCACTGTCCCAAAAGGCGTGGTGAAACGTGCGAAGATGAAGCGCTAGTAACAGAACTGGATTCTGCGTTTTTCAAGATACTTGATTTATCATGGAGCGACGTATTTTGCCTAACGAAAATTAAAGAGATGGTAAGAACAAAATTATCAATACAGCAATTTGAAAATGTATGTTGCAAATGTCAGTGGTTTCAAATGTGCAAGAGTGAATGTTCATCCTGTAAAATGGCAGGAAAGGAAGCATAAGATAGTAAATACGCCATTAGAATGATTTTTTTCGCTATCAACATGAACGTTATTTGCAACCATACATTTAAATAAATTTATCATCAGTCCATGAATGATTAGTTATAATGCCGAATGTAATAGGACATTTGAATGGTATATCAATTGTGATGCCACTCACAATTTGAAGAATATGTGGTTACCTATTCTGGCGACTGGGGTATGTCCCTCGCTCCAATACGGTGGTCGTTTCATAAAGCGACTATAGTAGTGATTCGCACCATTTGTTATATCGTTTAACTCCTCGCAAATAATTTTTGCGGCGACTGCAAAACAAATATTGTAAAGTTCGTCGGAAGAAACAATTTGTTCAATGATCTTTCTGTTTGGGTCATTTTCATTCCAACAAGAAAATTGTTTTGGCTTCAAGCAGACAGCTGTGATAGACATCCCAGATTCCAATGAGCGATTCATTATAACATTTCCCACTGCTATCAGTGATTTCAATCCGCCATTTTTACGCATATATTCGCCGCGCGCTTCACCGTATATTGTCCTTGCCATGATTTCCATATCTCTATCCATTGTCTCCCTCCCTTTTAAATAAAATTTGGAATATATCCGATGTTAAAGTGGATTTTTCCGCTAAAATCGATCTATATTTTGTATCCATATCAAATGTGATTTCCAAATTTCCGTTGCAAATATCGTCTTCAAGTGTGGCGAGGGAAATTACAGGTATTGATGAATCAAGTTTAACTTTGCCAGTTTGAAGTACGTCCTTTGCAGGAATAATACTTATGTACTCGGTTGCTCCACGTCCTGTTCCAACAAAAAACAAATATTGTTGGATATCTGAAAATTTTATTCCCTTGAAATAACTTCCAGCAAAAAGATGGGCTTTTGACTTTGTATGTATTATTCCGGATTGCTCCGATGAGTCATCGATAAAATTTTCGATATTCCTGGAAGACAACTGAAGACCAAATTTCTTTCTATAAAGAATTTTGTTTGCTGTTAAAAATTCTTGCCAAGATTTTTTCACAAAATCGGAATTCGGTTGTAGTTCATTGAACTCAATTACAACTTCTGAGACAAATCCATTCATATTGATGCGCGAGTTATCGTATAGGTTATATGACATTGTTTTTAAATCCCCATCATGAGTAACTTTATAACGAGCCGTGATAGCAGTGTTGGGAAATTCGGTTTTGTAGGTAATTGAACATAACATTCGAATATATTCTGGATATTCACAGGAAAAAATGTTATCAGTTTTTTTACTTTCCCCAATTATCAAATTCGCGTTTTCGTATTCAATGTCGGTAAATCCACTTACGAATGGATCACTTGCAAATTTAGCTTTTGGTAAATTTTGCTTTTTCATTTTTATCTCCTTCCAAGAAAATATATTGGCTCACTGAGCTCAATATATTTTGTTTCGCAATGCTCCGTTTTGAGAGGTTTGGCGATAATTTGTATTTTGGTCTGATTATCATTCAGAAAATTTGTGATGAGGTGTTTGTAGTTACCCTTTGTTATCTTGTTTGATTTTTTCAAATTAGAAATGTGCTCTAATAACTTTTCATACTGCGCTTCCGAGTCATTTTGGACAACTATGTCTTGTATCACGTCTTCATGATGGATCGCCTCTTCCGCATCGAGCACAACAATATCAACAAAATTGTTGTTTGGAAGATCAATTTCAAAACCACTCGCCTTTATTTTTACTGTGTTTTCAAAGGCTGAAATATTACGCTCAATCTGCGTCACCTTGTAATGTCTTCCGTCAATCCTAATCCAATCTCGACAACTTAAATTTCTTGATTTATTACACTCTTGAACGTTGAAACTCACTTGAATATTACGCATTGAAAGAGCTATATAATTTCCGATAGCTCTCTGAATTTCGGACAAAATTAGCTGCCCATTTCTACTTTTAAAGAAACTACGTTGACCAGCATTTTCCACGTACTCTTGGATATTTTTCAGATTAATTTTGATATTTTTACGATTTTTGATTTTCGCAAAAGTATTTAGAAATTTCGCGGAAAGCGTCTCTGTTACATATTGGTCGTAATCCCATGAAACCATCAACTTACCGTCAAAAATATACTTTGACAAAACAACTGGCGGAATTGTGCTATCAATAACAATTGGCGGCATTTTAACAACTTCTGTTTCGCGCAGCCTTGACATGCTGATAAAATATTTCGTAGCCTTGTTGTTTCTCGAAAGCCTACAACCAAACTCAGGCCAGGAACTTAAAAGTTTGCTTGGAGTAAGTGTATTGACTCGCGCTGTTCTAAATCTATTTTCAATTCTTGTCGATAAAGTCACGTCCCCCTCACGTTTTGAGATCCAAGAGGCCTTAATTTCTAGATCAATTTCTCCTATTGGCAACTCATTTGATTTTTCAAATTTCATCGTATCGGCAACGATTTCGTGATCAAATTCAACGATGTCACTACTTGGATTTACCAAGTCGGTGTAGACTTTATCGCCTACTCTATCGATTTCCTCTAATGAAATTGGAGTAAATAAATCTGGGTTTTCTTGCTTAAATTTTTCTATAATACTCAGGGAGGCTCTCTTCTCTTTTGGTGGTTCGTCATCACATACCGTCGCGAGTTCTATTTCGGCTTCATTCCCACATGTCGTGGTCGATCGAATATCTCCCTTGAAAAACAGCGCACCTTCGCGATATATCTCACAGTAATCGAACGTCTTTATGTTTTTGTATTCGTCAATTGAAAGCTTAATTATGGTTCTTGGAGGAAATCCTTCCTTTTCGAGTAAATACAATCCCTTGACTGTTGTTATACTGATTGTACCTTCTGTCTCATAAGTCTTAAATATAAATTCTATTTTTGACATTTCATGGTCCTTTCTTTAAAAATTGTTGTTTATTAGCCAATAAATTTGAAAAATTGCTCACATTTTTGTTATTTTGATGGGCAATTCCTGTTGAAAATTTCGCTTTAAGGGCGAAAATACGTCGTATGGTTGAAGTTTTTAAGTACCTTTAAACACGTTATGTTATAACCATCGGCTGGTACGTTTCACTTGCAACTGGTTACTTTCCATAGCATTCGTTCAAGAATGGAGTTGTACATGAAAAATTAGATCGTATTTTTACCTGTGTTAGGTATTTACAGTGTAATCTGGCCCTTGTCACGATGTCAAAAAATAAAAAAGCCCATGACATTAAAAAATAGAACTACAACTTACTGCCACTTAATTAAGTCACTATGGAAGTAGTCATCACAAAAACTGCTCGGCATTTCACAGTGTCAAGTTTTTGTAATACATGAGTGTATTAGATTATACACCGATCTGTCTTCGTTTTTTCCAACGACATAAAAACTATTACGCGCCCTTGTCATTGCAACGTACAATAGCCTATGCAGTTCTTTTTCTTCTTCAAGTATTTCAGA
>JAITDA010000098.1 GCA_031282805.1 Holosporales bacterium | reverse complement strand
GTAATGCGTCGGGGCCGGGGGACAGCGCACTCCGCTGTTGTGCTGTGTGTGTGTGTGTGTGTGTGTGTGTGTGTGTGTGTGTGTGTGTGTGTGTGTGTGTGTGTGTGTGTGTGTGCAATAACCGTGCCGAATTCATAACTTTTCCTGTAATTTTTCCTGAAAAGTTTTCAATGTCGGCCTGCTTTTTACCGAATATTTTATACCAATGTCAAGTCCAAAATTACGGTCCAAATACTTTTTATAAATTCAAAAAATATACGTCTGATATATTATGGCCTCGGCTTTCCCTTATTTCTTGGTATAAAATTAGTCCGTTACGGACTTTTCGCGGTTCAGGGAACCGGCGGCAGCCTGTTTCTGCCGACAACAGAGGGTCGGATTCGACGGGGGACGCCGGAGTTGGGCAAGAAATGGCCCGCCAAGGACGGATAATCCTTGGCGGGCTTGGCTTTTATCGGGGGATTGTACGACGAATTGCCCGCTACATAAGCCGTTACGCAACGAAGGAGAAAACACTCTTTTATTTGTAAAAACACATAGATAAACTGAAATTTAAATATATTTTTTATGAACATGGTGGATTATGAGAAATGACCATACTTGCGGCTTTGCGCCGCACGGGTTATGAAAAACTAGCGATATGCACTCACGGCTTTTGCTCTGTAGCATCTGCCTTGCTGAACGAGCTTGATTACAACTGGGGCTGGGTCGAACGTCAATTTGCCCACGGCATGAGAAATGATGTACGGGCGGCGTACAATGATGCCGGATATTTTCCAGATGTTGGAAGATGCTTTAGGAGTGGCCAGCTATTTTGACGACCTTAAATAAACCTCGTAATACACGATTATTTTACTATAAAATTTATTTTTTGCAAAGACATTAAGAGTTAATAAAAAGTAAATTGAAAGATACAAATTGTACACCCATGAGATATACAGGTAATACCACAAAATTTACTGATTGCTATAAATTTTTTATCCTTAATTTGAGAATCATTATCTTTTTAAAAATTCTTTTACTCTGTTGCTGTTCAGCTTTTTCCGGCAATCGTCCTGTCCCCATTACTGAAACAGACCGCAGAAAAATCAATGAAAGCGCAAATTTACCTTTTCATATACCGCTCATCACGCATGAATTTAGTGACAAATCTGTAAGAATTTATAAAGTTGCCTTTGACGGAACGATGAATGACAAGGAACGTGTCCTTTTCAATGAACGTAGATCGATTGTTGCACATATTTTCGACCAGCTTGGGGGCTGCTACTACCGCGGACCCGGAATGCAAAATAGATACCTACGTAACCCAATCGATGCGGCAACCGGCTACTCAAGCTCAGATATCGCTCAAGGAGCTAAACAGGATTTTTTTGAACAAGTTGAGCAATGGCTCAAAGAGGAGCGCAATACAGAAATTCGTTTATTTGTAACTGGATTTAGCCGTGGCGCGGCTATTGCCAGACATTTCATGAATCTCGTTGAACAAGATTGGCAGGTGAAAAGCACGGGCGAACAGTACCTTGACAGTGATCTTTATTTCTATGCTCTATTGTTTGACACCGTCGCAACGGGCCAAGAAACAGAACTACAACTGACGATACCGGCTTCGCTTGATTATCTGATCCATATTGTGGCTCAAGACGAGCCACGCACATTATTCCGACATATTATAGATGAAGAATATATTGATCCAACCTCACCCGCAGTCGAGTATCGCAAAACAGATTTTTTTGGAATCTCGCGCATCAACAAAATTGAACTTCCAGGTTCGCACTCTGATATTGGTGCGACATACCAAACAGGTATTGGAAGTACCTATCGAGATCAAGCAGAGCAAATTCTGTACCAAATGGGATTACTGCAAAAGAATGTTTGGCGATCAAACGATGACCACCTTATACAAGGCAAACACGACTCGCGTGGATGGCTTGCCAAAATGCTTGGGAGGCCGGCACCAAACAGTGAGCAATCTGTCAATCGACAGCCTGTTTTTCTACAGGCAAAATTGAGTAAGGAGCGATATGCTGACAACAAACAACGCCTGAACCTTATGATTATGGCTAATGCGGAACGTAGCCCCGGCCTCTTAATAGAAAAAAAAGAAACATCAGGCCTCTCGCTGCAAATAAAGCGGGAGAATGAAGCCATATTCGTATATGCCTGTAAATCAGGGCCCGCTGAATTCACAAACACCTGCCACTTTCAATTTTCCGTCAAGGAAGGGAAACGATATTTGGACGGCTGGTACACAGTCTTGGACCAGAAATTTTCCGCACGCCTGTTTCTTAGTGATAGTATTTGGGAACAATTAAGAGAAGGGGAGGTCGCTACCCTTTCTTACAGTTTTTTGAAAACAGAGGGGGAAAAGTATATCGCAACTTACCTAAACGATATTCTGATTGATTGTTCGCTGGCAGAAAAATCTTGACACATCATCCGAATCTTCTTTTACCTCATTTTAAACTATAATGTAAATTATGTAAAAATGTCAAGAGAATTTTTTTGCGGCAGAGGTAGCTAGATAGCTTCACTTTCGAATAATGAATAAATAAATACAGGCGGGACAGGGATACGAAAATGTTTACAAGCCAGTAATTCTATGCCATAGAGTTGCCTTTTCAAAGATGGAGAAAACATAAATACATTATATCGCTCAGACAACTTAAATTTTAGTATTTTTTCTTTCATTGCTGATATACTTTTGCCAAAATTGATATTTATCTCTGTTTCTCCTTGATGTAAAATAGATTTTCCAAAATAAAAAAAATCATACGTATCTTCTACGGGATGCCATAACTGCGGACAAATGCCGAAATTGGGCGTGATAAGGTTTCTAACTAGATAGCAGTATTCGTCATTCATATCAAAAAAAGCGCACCATATTGCCAAAGAAGGAACGAGCCAAGTCGCTCCTAACATAAATTTATCTTCATCAAAAGTCCCGTGCGTAATTTGAGCTAATTCTTCTAAATTGTCACTTGAAATCGGATAATTATGTTTATGAGCAACAGTAAAAACTAGTTTTGAAATAAGTTTTTTCAGCCAATTTTTAGCAAAATCGATATCTCTAATAAGGTAAAAGAATACCATAGCAATATTAATATCAATAGAGTTTTCATCAAGCCTTGGGGAAGAACTTGCTTGGTTGTTATCAATGATAGCGCGCAACATATTTGCTATTTGCTGAATAATTGGTCTTATTTCTTCCGTATGCTCGCCATTGTCAATGGAAATAACGAAAGTACCGACGGATGCAAGCATGGCAATTTGTCTAAAAATTGATATAGAGATTAACGCACTATCGGAGGAAACTTGCGTCATCCCATCTTCAACAGCAAAATATTGTCTGACTTTTTTGAAATACATCAGTGCTACATTAAAGTAAGTAGCGCAGATTGATGCATATTCTCCACGAATTTTTTCTGTATCTAAAAAATTTTGTTTTACAATGGCATGCCAAGTCCAAAGCAAAGTTCTCTCAGCCGCAAGCAAAGGTTGCTTAAGATTTCCCGCATCGTCTCCCCAAGTTATTACGATTTTTAAAGCCAAATGAATTCGTGTTAGGGCAGCAAAAAAATCTACTTCGGTTTGTTGAGTAACTTGATCGTCATGAGAAATCGCCAATTGAGAGAGTAATAAAAGATAATAGTCGCTTAAATCATAATCTATGTCGCCAATCAGGACTAGCGTCTTACGTAAAAATTTTCTGTCATTACCTAAAAAAATATTTTCGTTCAATAAATATTGCTCAATCAGTTCTGCCAATCTATCTGCCCCGTAAAAAATTATTTCAGCTTGATGTTCTTTGGTTTTGGCATAGCCTACAAAATTATCATTGACTATTTGCAACAAATCTCCTGACGTGCAAACCCATATAACTACTGGCAGACCTTTATACTCAGGCTGAACATTATTTTGTAAATAAACATCAAAGATTTCATCTAGGCTTGGCCGAATTGATTGAAGGCCGGAATTCCAATCTGGGCGTCCTATGTTTCCTCTCTTAACAACAGCCAAAAATAGTTTGTCCTGACCATCGCGAGGGTCCTTTCCAACAGCCGCAATATCAACGCCATCTTGTCTAACCCCAGTTTGGGGACGGCTGATTGGAGTTAACTTCATTGCTTGAAATAATGTTGGAATAAGAGCATCCAGCTCGTCTCGCTCTTTTAGTAACCTTAAATATTGAGAAATGAGGAGCCTCATAATTCACCTTGTGTTTGGTGTCGAAATTGTAATAATTCTAACTCATATTGAACTGGGTCTAGAAGTATGGAGCGAGGGAGAGGTATAGCTGTTTTGTAGGAGACTAGCGGGGTTGGATTATCATGAAAATCTTTTTTATCTGAAAAAAAGGCCTTTCCAGCTTTTAAAGGAACTGTAGGTGCAATTTGAGAGAATATCGATTGCTCCTGTGCAGTCTGCATATGCCGAGATATACTTTTTTGCTTTTCTTTTTCGAAGAGCACCTCTTCATATCTAGAAGGACATAGTTCACCCATCCATGTCAATGCATGTAATGACTTAAAGTAATTATTTATTTTTTCCAACAAATCCTTAGCCATTTTTGCCAGACTAGTTTCTGGATAGTTATTTCGCAAATCTTCGAGAGCTTTTTCAGTTTGTGGTGGATAATTAAATGCAATGAAATCAATACACTGAAAGATTATATCAAGATATAGAGGATTATCATTATAAAAATATGCCAATGCAAAAAAAGCTGGTAATAAAAAATTTATTGCATGTACATGCCCTAATATTCTGCGGCATAAAAAAAGTAAATCCTTAGAATCATCAATATTCAGTTTGTCAATCAAAAATGCTGTGTATTGTACTTTGCGTATGGATGCATACGCAATAATATCGCTAGCTATCCTTGCTAAACGATCGTTTTTTACATTGAGCCATAATAGTAATTGAGTACCCAAAAAATCATCCTTAACAAAACGGTTCAGAGTAGAACGAAACACTTCTTCAATATCAAACGCTCCATTTTTTGCTTTATTGGTGAAAAAGTATAACTCCAAGCTCCTAATCACTAATCCATAATGTCTAGAAAGTGCCTGCGAGAAAAGATGGTCGCGCCAGCGTTCTGCTCTCGTCAGTCCAAGTGGAATATAAGCTAAAGAGTTGATCCATAGTTCAAAATCAGGATGATCAGTAAAATCAGTCCATTTTAAAGAAAGCTTATAGGCCAAGGCTAAAATGGCTTGCTTGTTTCTTTTGATAACAGCTTGTTTAAACAGGTTGTCTATGTTTTGCGATTTACCTAAGTGGAGTGCTAACGCACTGAACGCTGATTGACTTTGTTCTTCAGATTCTCTATGTGTACATATCTCTAGAATATCTATCTCTGCACCAGTATGTACTTTTTCATCTAAAAGGATCAAGCCGAACAAATAAATTGTATTAGCGTCGACATCTTTATTTTTTTGTATTTCATCTACAATTAAATCCTTCATATATATGTATTTTTTATAAAAATTTATTACTATATTATTATATAGTGGTATTAAAAATTTATTTCTGCATATAATATATTCAGAGTGAATTTTTAAACAATATTCTTCATTTGCATATAAGAATTTGCAAAAAATTTCTATATAATACCCTATTGCAAGATCATTTTCAGCCTTTTCATATATATAAGCAAAAAAATCAATAAAGCTTTTATAGTGATAAGGAAATTGTTTGTTCATTCCACATTCAATAATATGCAACATTGAAAATGTATCGTCATTATTTTCAATATAATGCTTAACACTAGAAAAAATATCTATATCTTTACTCCCAATAAGGATATATTCACCAATTATATTCAATTCCTTATAGTCCAGTGTTTCAAAAAATAAATATTTAGCTTTCTCCCAAAAGAAAAATTCATCATTTTTATCAAGTGCATTATAATGATATTCGGCAATAATTTTTGATTTTGTTGCATAATCCTTTAGATGGAGTACTCCATCCGAAACGATAATTCCCTCATCTAAATATCCATCAAGTTCAGCTGTTACCTCAAATGGAATGGGAAAATGTAACTCTTGATCACACGGAGCGCAGGAAACTATTCTTTGAACTATCTCTTTAGTTTTAGGCATGTTATTTCCTCAATTTAAATAAATTCTACGATTTTGTTTCTTTAATATAATTTATAAACTGCATGATAAACTTGATGTATAACTGCGATATCTCCGCCTATAGAAAATACTTTATGTTATGCATTGTAAAGCATTGTAATATTCACGCGTTATGAAAGAATTTACACCTTTCTTCATTGATCATCAACACAAAACATCACACATCACTTTGAAAAAACGAAAGCTCTTTTCATGTCCACGCCCAAACCCACGTTTACGCACGGCACTCTTTCCACTACAGGATATCTCCGTATTCGGCAAATCTTTTCTATTTTCCCCATCCGCAGCAGCATATGATGAGACGAGTGCATAGAAGGCAGTTTTTCTCGACTCCGCAAACTCCGCAGGCGCACAACATAGGTGTTCACGGGACAGCAGGAGTTAGGTCATGGCTCGAAGCAAAATCGTGTTCAGTGCCGTACATAAAAGCGCGCAGCGCACCCACAAGAGTATATACTTTTCCCCCTTGTAAGCGGCGGATACGCCGCAAAATTGTGCGCTGGGTAGCGGGTCGGGAGTTTTGCCTTTGTGCGCGCGGGCGCAGTTGTGACGAAAGAAGTGTCGGACTGCGCCGTTGTGTACGGCGACCCTGCAACGCAACGCCGCCTCCGGCTCGGCGGGGCGCTCCTGAACGGCTGCGCACCCTGTACGCCTTTGACCCGAGGCGCGTGGCGATACTGTTGATCGGGGGCGACAAAACGGGCAATGAACGTTGGTATGAATTCGGTTCCGGCCAAACGGTGCAAAGCGGCATGGCGGCCGGCAAACAGCGATTCCTTCCAAAAAATGCGGCTGCAATTTCGAGGCGAGTCCATACGTGCGTCTACCCTGTTGCGCATCCGAGACCCTTGAGCTACATATAGCGCAGGGGCGCAACATTGCGAGCCGACCGTCCACTGTTTGGAAGAGCGCAGGAGGCACTGACGCGTTGTCGGCGGGCTCGCTCTTATGCGCCTGTCTGCCGCAAAAATCACGGCCGCTGGGACGTGGAACCGACATAGGGCGGCATATGTGCCGAAGCGAAAAGGCCGCTTTCGGTAAAATATTCTGCGGTGTCGATAAATTTTTAATAATAATGAGAATAAAATGGCCGGATTTCGTGAACAGGCATATTATTGTTTTTCTGATAGTCATATTTTGAAAGGTTTTGATGCGATATGTAAAACTTGGTTTAAAGTTATCAAAGACTACTCTGAAATCTGTAAAAACGAAGATGCCATATATTGGTATAATGAGCGTGCATCTCTTAGCTCTTTCTGCGCCGCATTGGGAAGACGCGGCATTACATTTATGGAGGAATACTCTTCACTAAAAGGACAAGGTGAAAATGAAAACAAAAAATCAGCTCTATCTCACGGGCGGGTAGATTTGTGTTTTTTTCATAATGACTCATGGTATATTGCGGAAGCAAAATATTTGAAACGATATTTTACGCCAAACGGGCTACAGCCTGCTCTTTTATCCTCTCCTGCATTGGCGAAAGCTTCGCAGGATGCCGAGCGTTCTCAGAAAGGAGACCCAGGTTGCCATGCTTTGGGACTAACCTTTGTAACACTGAGTTTTGGACCTAATCTTTATGATACGATGAACAAACAACTTGCGGAATTCATCCATGAGCTTCCTGAAGTCATCAGCAAGCTTCAAAAAACGTCCAGGGGTGCTTTTTTAGCATACTGCGCTCCTAAAAATTTACGGCAACTTAAATCAGACAGCGGCTGGTATTTTCCAATGACGCTTCTATTAGGCAAAATCGTTCGCAAAGCAAAGACGACATAACAGCACTGGATAACACCGCCGCGTTCGACCATCTTGAGGCAATATATGCTCAAGGAACAACAACGGCAGCGCATGGAAAGCCTGAGCGACGAGGCTTTCGTGCAACAGACCTTGGAAGTCTACCGCGCGACTTTGCAACGCAATGCCGCCTCCGGCTCGGTGGGGCGCTCCTGAAGAGCCGTTGCCTCGCGTTGTCCTCGCCGGGGCGGAATCCTCTACCCGCCTGCTCAGGAAAT
>JAITDA010000029.1 GCA_031282805.1 Holosporales bacterium | reverse complement strand
TGTCAACAACATTAGTTATTGATTATTAAAGCAATTTGTGCTAGTAACTTAGCTGTGTGCGACTAATGTATATATAGGAGTAGAATGTTTCGGTTAATTATTACGCTTGCGACCATTTTTAGTGCTATAAGTTGTCACGCAATCGACCTTGAAGAAGTTATAAATAAAGCTATTAAAAATAGTTCAAAACTAAAATCTCAATTCTACCAATACAAAAGTGCAGAAAAACAGCTAAAATCTTCGGGGTTAGCTGGGTTTTTACCTGAGATTAATTTACGATACAACTTTGATGAGAGCTTTAATCATAAAAAGAGTCTCACTCTTAACCAGAAAATAATAGACGGAGGTGGTACTTTTGCCACATTCAGCCGATCAAGTCATCTTCTCAAAGCAGAAAAGATGCGGTTTCAACAGTTAAAACAAGAAATTGCGCTCAACGCCGTGAAAGTATACGTTGACGTTCTACGCAGGACAGAAATATTGAAATTGAGAGAGCACAAAGAACGCGTTTCTTTGGAGTACTTGTCAGCAATGAAAAAACGTCTTTCCCTTGGAGAGGTTACCAACGCTGAAGTTTCATTAGCAAAAGCAAAGTTTTCATCCTCAGTGTCAGAAAGAGTTGATGCTGAAGGTAAATTAAAATTGGCAAACATTGCTTACTTTCACTTAATTGGCGAGGATCCTGATGAACTCTCAGAAGCTAATGATCAATTACCTTCCGTTCCGAAGCTAAATGAATGCTTACAATTAGCAAAAACCAATAATCTATCTCTAAAAGCAGCAGTTTATCAAAAAAGAGCAGCTAAAATGAAAGTGATTGCCGAAACTTCTAAGTGGTTGCCCTCTTTGAACCTTAGCGCAAGTAAAAACTTTAATAGAGGTATTGATTTCAGCACTCCTTTAGACAACGTCAATATTGTTTTCACTCTCGATATTCCAATTTTTAAAAGAGGAATCAATGCTTTTGGTATCGGCAAAGCTAAAATGGATGCAAAAAAATCCACTTATGATTATTATGAAACAGTGAAAAATATAGAAAAAGAGGTTGTGAATGCTTGGAACAACGTTCTGACAGCAAAAGCTGTTATTAAAGCAAGCCAAGAGGCCGAAAAAGCAGCAGCTTTAGCGTTAGAAGGAGTTGAGCAAGAGGTTCACTTAAATTTGAAAAGCACAACTGAACTTTTGGATATTGAAGATGCACTATTCAAAGCACGCTCGGACTTAGTTGAAGCAAAAAGCAACTATGTAATTAGTGTTTATAATTTGCTTTTTATGATAAATAGTATAAATCTCTAAATTTAATGGTATTAGCGTTATGAATGATGGACAAAGCAATCAGTCTGTAAAAGATATCCTAGAAGACATAAAAAAAGCCATATCGGGCAAAAATGCAAGTAGTGATGAGGTGGAAATAGAGAAGGAAAAAGAAGATGATGATGTGCTGTATCTTGAAGAAGAATACTTGGAAGATTCTGAAGAAGATAGTAAAGAGGAGGATAAAGATATCAGCAACAATGATCAGGGTAAAGAAATGGTTTTCGATAACACCAAATTTAATATTCATAGTTACAATCTAGAGGAAGAAGAGGTTCGCTTGCAGCATAATACCCAAATGAGCAATAAAAAAGTGGATAACAGTAGCCCACAAACGCAAAACAATGACCATCTAATCTTAAAAGAGAATATGGAAGAGATCAAAGAGTTACTTGGAAGAGTGCAAAGTGAACTACAGCACAAGCAACAAAAAAGAGCAAGTCTTACTGTTGAAGAATTAGTCACATCTCTTTTAAAACCTCAGTTGTCGGAATGGCTAAATAAGTATCTTCATACATTGGTGAAAGAAGTGGTTGAAAAAGAGCTAAAAGACATAATCAATAATAAGTGATTCTTGTAGGGTATTAACAATAAAAACTAGAGTAAAAACTAGAGTAAAAACAGCCAAAGGCAGAAAACTATCTTCAACCAGGTGGCTGCATCGTCATTTAAATGACAAGTACGTACAAAAAACCAATAAGGATGGCTACAGGTCGCGCTCGGCGTACAAGTTGATAGAAATAGATAATAAATTCAAATTACTCCAAAAAGGGCAAAAAATCATTGATCTTGGTGCTTCTCCAGGTGGATGGTCACAAGTTGCATCTCAGAAAGGAGCAAATGTGGTTGCTATTGACATAAAACCAGTAAATACAATTGCTGGAGTAGAATATATACAATGTGATATAAATGAGCTTGAAATTTTAAGGAACAAATTTAAAGACCAAAAGTTCGATGTAATTTTATCTGACATGGCTCCAGAATCCTGTGGGTTAAAATCGTTGGATCATATTAGAATCATGCTTTTATGTGAAGCAGCATTGAACCTTGCAAAGCACTTCCTAAATCATGGCGGCAAGTTCGTAGTAAAAATTTTTCAAGGAGAGTCTGATAAAGATTTTTACAACGAATTAAAAAAAATATTTAAAACAGTAAAATACTTCAAACCCAAATCAAGTAGATCTGAATCTACGGAAATGTATTTAGTGGGTTTAGACTTTGTCGGTGGTAAAGATCTCAAATAATGGTAAAGCCTTCTAATCCTGTTCTACAGCAAATTTTAATGCCATATGAGTAGCTATAATGCTATTGACTATCAGAATGGCAAAAATTAAAGCAGTAATAAGCAATGTACGAATATTCAAGGATAAGCTTTCAAGTTGAACTAGTAATTTAAAATATATAAAAACCGGCATTATAATTGGCAAAACAAGCATTTGTGATATTCCCGATACTAAGTTGTTTCGACCAATCATTAATGCATTTCCAACAGCTGAAATATTGATTACTATCAACGTGCTAAGCAATAAAGATAAGCCTACTGCTATTGAGTGTTCAATATTATTACCAAGAACTACAAAGCTGAATGTGGAAGAAATCATTGAAATCGGTAACCCAAACAATAACCAGTGAGCAAAAATTTTACAAGTAATTGTAAGCTTAGAAGAAAGTGGCTGTATGAAAATTTGCTCTAATATTCCGTCGTGATAATCAGAAGCAAATAAATTATTTGTAGAGATTTGTAAAACAAATGTAGCACATATCCATGTTAATGTTA
>JAITDA010000028.1 GCA_031282805.1 Holosporales bacterium | reverse complement strand
GCAAATGAAGTATGTAAAGGACTCACAGGAGAAGGCCTCTATGAAAACCTAATCAACTACGCTAAGGGCGGCAAGGACGCCGTAGGAAAGAGTAGATCAAGTGGACTGGGGAGTGGACCTGGGAGAGTAACCCCAAAATATGGGAAAGGCGAGTATTGGGATAAGCTCGTAACCGATAAAGCGAGCGCCGGTAAAGCTGGCATCAAGCCTAAAGATGTTGGTACAATCTTGGGAAAGATACAGAGGGCGAAAAGGCAGATTGGCGGAGATATTAGGGCAGATGCGCAAGGTAATTTGTATAAGTTCGATCCAGCTCACAAGTCTTCCAAGGTTCATCTGGAACGTATAGAGGAGCGGGAAGGTAAGTTCGTGGGAACAGGTGAAGTCGATCCAGTAACTGGAAAAGTTGCACCTTTGAAAGATGGTTGGAGAAAATATTGATGTATAGCGAAATTCTAAAATCTTGTACAAATGGTGAATGCATCCAGCGACTGATTTACTGGAACAGAGACAATGGAAAAGATATAACTTATGGACTCCCTGTTGTTTATAACAAGTCTTGTATTCCAATATTGTTTGACCCTTGGTCAGGTGAATGGATTAGCGAAAGTTACGAATACTCTCACATGATGGCAATATCAGATTTGCAGCATAGAGGAAAATACATTTGCATGTATAACGACAAATTTGACATAGAAACAGAAGGACCAGAAGAGTTACGCGGAAAAGATTGGCTTTTTAAAATTTTTGAAGAGAAGAAAAAACTTCACTCAAAAGAAAGGTATTGTACATCTTTGGAATCTCGAACAAGGTACAGTGAGAGGGGGGATTCTTCGCTTGTTGAGATACCAAATGTTAGGGTAGTAGCGATATTAAATAAAGTTAAGCATGGTGGATGGACAGGTGAGCAAATTAGATCATTTCATTGGCGGAGTATATATCAAGGACTTGAAAAATGGACATTTAAAGGCTGGACGGCTCTGGATTTCTGTCCATTTTGTGGAGCAAGTTTGCCTGAACGGCTTGACAAAAAAATTATAGAAGTACTGAGGGATGAATACTGCCTCACATCATGGAAAGACTACAAAAAAGCCCCACATGAGTTCCACACCGATGAATGGTGGAGGAAGAGGGGGCTGTGATTCTGGAGATATTCAAGATTCGCCATCATGGTCATGGGACGGAGTTTCGAGTAGGGGTTGGTACTTCAGGAGTGCATGCTAGCGTTGGGAACGATAGAGGGCATATGAATGCAACGGAAGACATGGCACGTCAGCAACGTGAGCAGCAGGAACAACGTGAGCAACAGGAGCGAGAGCGGGAGAGACAAGCACGGGAGGCGAGGCAGGTGGAAGTTGCCAGGCATGTGGCCTTTCTGCAGGAGAGGCTGAATGGGACACGGACTGTACTAAGGGAGATGAGGAAGAGAGCGGAGCCGTACGTGCCTGTTGGGAATTATTCTCTTGATACCAAATGACATTATTCAGAATCTTTCCCATACAACTCATCGTAACGATTTTTCCCATTATGCAATACATGAATTTTGTTAATCATGAGTGTTTTTGTTCACTAGTGAGCCGGCCTAGCAATTACAGCCCTATCGTGTTATGATGCCACACAGCGCCGTAAAATTAACTTGATGAATGGGCAGAAAAAATCGCAAAAAATTCTTCGGACTACTACCTATAAGAAAAATTATGCCAAACTTAGCAACGCTGTCAGCGTTTTTTGTTGGAATGACGCAGGTCAAATTTGCCATGGTTGAGAAGTGGGAATTTGCGATTATAGCCCTAATTGCTGCTGCGTTTCTCGATGCCATGGACGGGAGATTAGCTAGGCTTTTTAACTCTTGTAGCAGGTTCGGAGCTGAACTAGATTCATTATCTGATTTTGCGGTTTTTGGAGTTGCTCCAGCAATGGTCATGTATTTGTATTGCCTCAGTCACCTCAACAGATTAGGCTGGATTCTCGCAATTTTCTTTGCAATTTGCGTATGCTTGAGGCTTGCGAGATTCAATACTCACGACATTGAAAACGTCAAAACACCATTTTCTGGGAAATTTTTTACAGGCGTTCCAGCCCCAGCCGGCGCTATCCTCGCCCTCTTTCCAGTCATTCTCTTCAATGCCTTTGAACTGGACTTTTTCAAAAATCCATATTTTTCTGGAGTTAATATGGTTGTAGTTGGAACTTTATGCATATCGAAACTACCAACACCTTCCATCAAGAATCTTCATATCAACCGCGAGCAGTATATTCCATTTTTGCTTGGGGTGATTGTGATGATTGGAATTATCTTCACATACACATGGAAGGCGTTCAGTTTTGTGATTTTTTCATACATAGTCTCGCTCTTTTTTTGTAAAAGACGTGCCAAAAAGATTTTGAACACGTTACTCAATGATCAAGCAGCTGCAAATAAATAATTTCAGAAATTACGAAAATGTAAGGATAATTATGCCTTCTGGTGAGAAGGTTGTCGTCCTATATGGCGCCAATGGTCACGGGAAAACAAATATATTGGAGGCAATTTCTTTGTTTTCCGGCAGCAGTGGGCTGAGGAAAGCAAGATACGAAGATATGATTAACCGTAATACACGTGAAACTTATTGGAGTGTTACTATTAAAAGCGGTGATTTATCTCTTACATCCGGATATATAAAGGGCGAAAACTTTGGAAGAAGAATATATAAAATTGACGGTGAGCCGACGAAAAACTCCAAAGAGTTTGCAATGGAAGGAAGTATACTTTGGATGACATATGAAAACGATAGACTATTTTTGGAGTCTCCAGCAAACAGGCGCACATTCATAGACATGCTTTGTGCAGCAACGTCGAATTCTCACGTAGATAATGTACGAAATTACGAGAAATTAACAAAAGAAAGATCGAAGATTTTGAAACAATTTTCTGGGAATAGGCATCGTGACACAGGTAAGTGGCTGGATATTGTTGAAAACAAAATTGCAGATGTTGGAATTCAAATTGCCAATAGTAGAATGAAAATAGTTAACGAACTTGAATGTACAGAGTTACTAACCCGAGAGTTTCCAAGATTTCAAAACAAAATGGTTGGCCCAATTGAACAATTTATCATTTCTCAAAATATGGTACTAGATCGAGAAAATTACAAGGCTGAACTTACAAATAGAAGGGAAAAAGACTCTTTGGTTGGAGCAACGACGTTCGGTCCCAATAGGAGCGATTGGAAAGTTGTGCATACAGAAAAACAAATGGCAGCGGAATTTTGTTCTGCAGGGGAGCAAAAAATGCTGCTGAGTAGTGTCTTTTTTTCGTTTGTAAGAAAAAATATGCAAAGTAATTCGGGTAATTTAATCTTACTACTGGATGACGTTATAACTCATCTCGATGCAAATCACCGTGCACTATTTTTCAAATATATAAAAGAGCTTGTTACCGAAAATATGACACGAGTTTCAGTGTGGTTATCCGGTACAGACAGGGCTACATTTGAAGAACTTGAGGACATAGCATTATTTTTCAACGTACATGATGGCAATGTAATTCAAACTCCGGCTGTGAGCTGAGTACGATACCAACAAAGTACCGTCAAATTAGTCTTTAAAACGGCAAACTTGCAGGTTGCAAATTGCCATTCCTGTGTTATCACGGCGGAGCGTGGGCAGTTGAGTAACGTCGAGAAATACAGATTGCACGTACAAACAGCAACCTCGATACGCGTTACGCTTGGTGTATACGTCAAAAACTAAGACCTTTTACGATAGAAAGGGGGAAAAATGTCTAAAATGTTGGCCAAAATCAAGCTGCTTGTAAGATAACCTCCAGCTTTTTTATTACTTCCGACTCCTCGATATTCTCAACAACCGATATTTCGCGCGCCAATCTTTCCATTGCATGCTGATAAATCTGTCGTTCACTGAACGACTGCAGAGTATCTCCAGCCCCTTTATATAACTCTCGAATCACCTCAGCGATCGAGCGTGGATCTCCAGAATTGATCTTAGACTCGTACTCTTGCGCCCTCTTGCTCCACATCAATCTACGTTTTTTTGTTTTTTGCAGTAATATATCAAAAATATTTCTTATTTCGCTTTTAGAGGTAACTTTTCTGAGTCCAGCTTCAATTGCCTTTTTTACAGGTAATTTCAGGGTCAACTTGTTTCTTGGAAATGAGATAACAAAAAATTCTATGGTTTCTCCGTCGATTTCAAAAGTCTCTATACCGTCCAATTTACCGACGCCATGCGATGGGTACACAACCCACATCCCAACTTCGAACATCTTCCGTGATGATGCCAACGATGCCATAATCAAGTCCAACTCCGTGAAAAACAACTAGATTATTAACACGATCAATTGAGAAAGTCAATCATATTGACGGATTGGAAAAGACAAGTATAAAAACATGAACGTATAGTACACCAAATGTAACCGTTATATATCGGGAGTTAAAAGACGATGCCGCGCCAAAAGTATGGGACAAAAAATAATTTGCCAGTACTGCGGTTTTGTGTCAGGATCCTAATATCCATATCGGATATTTTCTATCAATACAAATATTTTAAGAAAGGAACAATCATGAACAAAATTTCTATACTAAAAATCGAATTTCAGAATACGCCTGTTTTGATATCTAAAAATGCTACGCAGGAAGTTGTGCCACTATCGAAACTCGTGATTTTTCGCAATATTAATTTCAGTCCGATAGTAGCGGAGCAAAACGTAAAACTAAAATGCTTTATCGATACGAAGGATTACCCGGACACAACTTTACTCAAGGCCAATGGGTCATTCAAAATTTATTCCATTATCAAGTTCAAGGAAAATAATGTAACAACTCCTTCCATCGATTACGTAGAGGATTCTGTTGAACAACACGATAATTCAGTGATATTTCGCCCAGTTTTTGACATGTTTTTGACAAATTTTCACTGCAAAGATGACTGCTATGGAACAACAGCATGGCACATGGAATTTGAAGAAAGATAGCTGAGAGCTTCATATTTGCATTAGAGACGTGTTTGGTGAATTGGCTTTTGAATCATTCATAATTACCAGTTTACACGTTGCTTTTTCAGTTCATACTGCCCCCGATTGTCATAATCAACTGTATTTCTCGTGCATCAAAACTTACGATATCGATGTTTTTGCAAGTGTGAAAAAGACTTGATGTATAAGAATTCGTTTTGTACAATGGACCGCGGTATAGCCACTCGGATTTGGTGTGTTACCGAACGAAATTCTTCATTTTACTAAAAGTTTGGAAAAAATTTAGTAGGATTACACGAAAAATTTTGTATAATTGAATGTGTAGCTTTGGATTGGAGTCTTGTGTTTGTAGTAAGAAAATCACATTTTGCAAGTATATGCCTCTTGGCCATTGCTTCGTCAATAGCCATAGTGGAATATGTCGTGTTTTCTCCTACTGGAGGCATTTCTGGATACGTAGCAGAGGGAGAGCTCACAGGTATCGACCCTGAAGATAGTTCCGAGGTTGAAGTCTATGGAGCTCAAAAAGATGAAGTAGCTGGAATGTCCGATTCAGCGCAAGATGGTGCACTCGACGACAAAGAGACGGTCGTTCCACTGTCTACATTGAATCAACAACCTGATAAGGCTTTGCCGTTCGCTAATTCAAATGAATATAAAATCACTTTGAAGAAGGGTAGCACCCTCGCTTCCGCGCTTGGCGAATTATGTTTTGATAAAGCAGATATACATTTGTTATCGAAGTCCTTATCAAAAATTTACAATTTAAAAAATTTGAAGGCTGGCCAGGAAATCAGGGTGCTTGGCAAACGAAACGGTGATAATGTCGTTATTCTCAGTGGGTTGGAGATACGTCCAACCTACAAATTCAAGGTAGTGGTAACGAGAACAAGTTCTGGATTTCACGCGAAAAAAGTTGATATTCCAGTCAAAAAAGTGATTCGTAGTGTTTCCGGAAAGATACAGCCGAAGTCTCCTGCTTATTCATTGAAAAAGTGTGGGGTGAAAACTCAGATATCCGCTGATGCACTTAGAAGCTTGGCACAGTTGGTCGACATCAATGGTTCGAAGTCACCGGTTGATTTTGAATTTTTGTACTGTGACTTCTACGATGTAGATGGCAATGTCGTGAAAAATCCCGAGCTTATATATGCATCCGCTCTTGTAGAAGGGAAGATTAGGAGAGTCTACCGCTTCAGTGATGGAAACTCGATTGAATATGTCGATCAAAATGGCGTTGTAGTTAAGCCTCTTGGTGGCAGTAAATCGATGCTGCAGCCGCCATTGAGTCAAATGAAGATAAATTCTAGATTTGGCATAAGACGTCATCCGATCAGTGGGCAAATGAGGAGACATACCGGAATAGATCTTTCTGCTAAGGTTGGTACTCCAGTGAGGGCGGCTGCAAGTGGAGTTATCAGAAGAGCGTCTTTTTATGCAGGTTATGGTCGTTATGTTAAAATTCAGCATACAGGCATGGTGAGTACCGCATATGCGCATCTCAGTAGAATTGCTGTACGTAACGGACAGCGGGTACATCAAGGACAGGTGATCGGGTATGTCGGTCATTCTGGGTATTCTTCCGGCCCTCATTTGCATTATGAGGTTTTAATAAATGGAAGCCCTATCAATCCAACACGATTTGTGAAACAAGAACCACAACGGCTAACTGGTGGAAAGTTGGTGAGGTTTAACAAATTTAAAAAAGAGATAAACCTGCAGGTTGTCGGCTTGACGCATCATGACAAAAACAAAAGAAGTGGTAGCAGAAAAGCATCCAACGTGTACTAAGAATTTGCCACGTTTCGGTGAGAATGCTCTGTTGATCATGTGTATTTCCGATGAAAAGCATCGTTGATAAATCAATTTCATTTTGCTGATTAATCGAGATTAAAACAGCGACGAATTGTTTTTAGATAGCTATTGTTGGCAGCAGCATTTTACCATCTATTCGATATTTCCACGAATTTTAATTGCACCGCGAATGCACGCTTTTTCACATAATCCACAATATGCACATTTATTTTTGTTAAATTCGTACTTATCAATTTTAATTGCCTTGCACGGACAAATTCTTTCACATGCTCTGCATGCGACGCACTTTTGGCGATCTATTATTACGTATTTTCTGAATTTATCGGGTCTTCTTATATTTTCTAAATTCTTCGTCACTGGCTTCCTGAAACAATAGACAAAGCCAACTACAAGCGCTTTTAAAATGTCAATTAGTAGCAATGTCCGCAGGATTTTTGTTATTATTTGAAGTGAAAGCATATTACAACCTGTATTAACTGAACGCGTGGTATTTTAGCAGACTCGAAAAAATATCAAATATTATCTATTTTAACCGAGTGTTAGATTGTCGTTGTTTTGTGAACATAGTATCGTTTTCACTGAAACAGGAGATGTACACCTTGCTTATATTACCGTAATCATCCTTAAAAAAAGAGGCATATTCGTCATCATCAAATGCGATGAAGAGTATATCTTTGCTCGGGAAACTGAAGATTCCACCGTTAACGTGTGACAATTTTGCTTTTTTAATTCCATTTGAAATGAAGAGGGAGCCATTTTCATGGTATATGGTAATTTTACCGTATAGGTCACTTTCGTACGTTCCTACATATTGTTCGATTTTCTCCATTGGTTCTGGATTTTTTTCTGAGAGATCCTTATGATATTCACATTGTTTTTGTTTAAAATCGTTTTTTCTGTTAACTTCAGCTTGTCCCCAATCAATTTCCGAGAAGCCAAAGCAAATATCTAAAAATTGGTTTACCATGTATTCTGGAAACAGTGTCAGCGAAACACCACCTAAATTACAAATTACACCGACAGACAAATCGTCCTCTGGCGCAACTGCGAAGAATGCCGTTGCACCGTAGATACCACCCATATGGTATAATATATTGTGAGCATTTCGGCCATTATCGGCATACTTTGCCTTAAATATTCCAGCTCCATAGTATAAGCTATCCCTCACAAATCGTGATTTCACAAACGTTACATCATCGTCTTTTACATTATGTATCTCTGTTATATTGGATGTAATCTTTTCGAATGTCTCTTTGGAAATTATTTGTTGTCCGTTAAATGTTCCTTTATTTGCAAGCATCGAAAGCCATTTTGCAAAATCTTCCGCGGATAGACTAATGCCCGAAGTTGCCGGAAATTTGTGAAAAAAATCGTAATTTCCTATAGGTCTGATTGTTTCAATATACCTATCGTGATTAATAACAATATTTTTCGGCTTGTGCTTAAATGACTTGGTAACGATGTTAAAAATCGCTTTCAATGTTCCGAGCTTTTTTTTATCATGTGAAAACCTCGAAAGAAGGTATTTGAAATATCCAAATCTACTACGCTCAGCGTCCAAATTAATTGCACTTGAGTAAGTCATACCCATTTTGGAGAATATATGTCTTTGAACTAAGTCTTCGTACTTTTCACCTGTAGCGTTTTCGATGACCGTTCCAACAACTCCAAATATTATGTTTTGATACCCGTAATATTTCCGAAAGTAACCTGGCTTTTGTTTAAGATATCTGAAAGCTCCTAAAATCTTTTCATTTTCATATCCAGCTTTGAATAGTGAATCCGCGGAAAAGTGCTTGAAACCAGATCTGTGAGATATTAAATCCAACACAGTAAATTCATTTGATAACTCTTCGTTACAGACAAAAAATGTCGGAACATACTTTCTAACTTTATCATCAAATGATAATTTCCCTTCATCCACGAGTATTCCTACAAGAATGGCAGTAATATTTTTACTTACAGAAGAAATCGGAAAAAGCGTCTTGGAATCAACCTCAATGGGAAAGTTTGAATCAATCGTTGTTTTACCGATTGTAAAAAAATGTAATTCTTTGCCTTTTCGAGCTAGAGAAAAAGTTGCTCCTGGAATTTTCATGTTTTTCATACAATTTTGCATAATTTGCTCCATTTTTTTGGCATTTTGTATGAGCTGCTCATCAGTTATTTCTCCAAAGCACTGGTTTAATGCGAGACACGCAAGTATCAGAACATTCAGTTTCGTTAAAATTTTCACAACTTCTCCCAATTGATTAAACGTTTTTTAACTATTTAATAGTATACGTTTAATCAGATATCTGTATCAAATTTTATTAAGATGTTTGGTGGCGTTAAGATAACTTTAATTTTGTGCACAACAATTGTTGTGAGTTGCATTTTGGTTATCTCGCACAATGAATACACAAATAGATATCATGTTATTGCAACCGGCGATAATTCTGTCTATATCTTCGATAAAAAAAGTACAGTACTAAATAAATGCGACGCGAAGGGCTGCTCTGTTATAGAAACAAGATTTCCAAGTAAAACATCTTTTTTAGGTGATCAGGTATTGCAAACAAGTAAGCTATTCGAATCTGAAAAACCAATGACAGCTGCCGTTAAGGCACAACCCGCAACTGCTAATGATGAAGGTAGCGGAAAAAATGGAGAAAAAAACGATAAGTCTGTATTCCCAGAACCCAAAGTGACTGGAGAGGAAAAAGCAGAGAAGAAAGAAAAAGAGTCGCCAAATAGCGCAAATTCAAAGGAAAAAAAAGATGAAGATGAATTTGTAGAGTAAATTTTCTAGTTTGCTACGTGGAAATATAGTAGGTTGCTATGGGCGTGGGGCTGTTGTTACAATGTGAATTATGAAGTATGTGAATGACTTGCTGATAAATTCGAGTGCAATGCTGCCAATAGCCTATGCTTCTTGGATTTTTCAAGGAGACGAAGTTTTCGTATCCGAACGGCTCAAAATCATAATCAACGCCTCCAGTAACTTCATTGAACCAGGCACATTTGTAAAAATTATACGAAAAACTTTTGGTTCATTTTTAGATACAGCAGTCAAAAAAATTTCAAGTCACGACGCTGTACGAAACGAATACTCGAGTACATCGAAAGTTGGCAATACTTGCTTTGTCCTAAAACTTGTTTTTGATCAAGGTAAGCAAATCTACGTATTTACTGTGACAGAAGTTTTACACGAAAATAAAAAAAAAGAAGGTAAAGACTCTGCGAAATTTGAGGAAGTACTCGATGTGTTGCCAGCCTATATTTGGAAAAAAAACAAATACTCGCAAATTACGTACTGCAATAAAACGTACGCTGATGCACTCGAGGTTACTAAGGAGTATGTTGTGGCTAATAACATAAAATTGGTGACGTTTGGTGATAACACCGTTGCGGATCAAAATTGGTACATTACAGCTAAGTCAAGGAAATCAATCAGACACGTTGTCATAGGTGGCTCAAGACGGTTTTTGTCGATAACAGAAACTCCATTTGCCGGTACTGGTGACTCAATAGGAGTTGCGATAGACATAACTGATATGGAGGAACTGCAGAGAGAGTATTCTAATTACAAAAGGCAAACTGAAGAAACCTTTGACAATATTTCAGTGCCAGTTGCAATTTTTGACGCAAATACGGTGTTGATTTTTGCCAACTCTGCCATAATCAAGCTTTTTTCAATTGAGGGGTTGGATCTTTTCAACAGTTGCAAATTCTCAGATGTGATGGATCACTTAATTAACAATGAATCTATTATAACAACATCAGATATACTGAGATATAAAAGCGAAATTACTAGGCTATTTCAAACGATTACTGATCCTTATCACGCTACAGTTAATTTTAGAAATGGCAAAACTATGAATGTTACAATTTCTCCAAATCGTGGAGGTGGGCTTATATTCATGTTTGAAGATCTATCCAGTGAAATTGCGTTAAGAAGAGAAATCAAATCAATATCTGCGGTGCAAGCGGAAATACTGGAACATTTGTCTGAAGGTGTCCTAATTTTTGGAGGAGATAATAGGATAAAGATATTGAATTCCGTTATTAGTGAGATCTGGAGTTATCCAGAGCAAACTACAACATTTTTTGAAATGCACGTGAAGAAATTTTTTGAACTAAGAAGTGATTTTTTTGTTTCTACAGCTGAATTTGAATTATTCATATCCAAGTTGGTTGATATGTCAACCAAAAGGATAATCTTTTCAGGAAAAATAATACTTTCTAGCGGAAAGACCATAAGTTATTTTTGTACTCCATTACCAGAAGGGTTAAATTTGGTAAAGTTTTCTGACATAACAGAAATCGTAAGTTTGCAAGGAATGTTGCAAGAAAAAAACAGCATCATTTCACAAGTTGATAAATTAAAAACCACACTAATTTCTAATATTTCCAGTGAATTACAGTCTCCTCTAAAGACCATATGTGGATTTACAGAAATTTTATGTAACCAATATTTTGGAAAATTGAATGAAAAGCAATTT